>JAGWOZ010000333.1 GCA_028870715.1 Betaproteobacteria bacterium
GTGGCCCTTTTGCCCCTGATGCTAGCAGCCATATGGGAAGATTTGCGGCGCCATCTCGCGCCGCTGGTGCGCGCCACGGCCGGGGTGCTCTCAGCCGCATTGGCAGTCGCCTTGTGTGGCGCCAGCATCGTGCGCCTGGACATCCCCGGCATCGATCCTTTACTGCTGCATTGGCCGGCTCTGGGTTGGATCCTGGCGGTGGTTGGGATTGGCGCGATGCCGCACGCGGTGAATATGATCGATGGCTTTCATGGCTTAGCCGCCGTGGTGGGCGCGATGATTCTCTCCGCCATTGGCTATGTGGCATTCAAGGTGAATGATCCGCAGATCATGGCCTTGGCGGGAATCGCTGTGGGGGCTCTGCTCGGTTTTCTGTTTTGGAACTGGCCACGCGGGGAGATCTTCCTAGGCGACACCGGTGCGTATTGCATTGGCTTTCTCTCCGCCTTGCTCGCCGTACTGCTTGTCGAGCGCCACCCGCAGATCTCGCCGTGGTTTGCGTTGCTGGTGCTGGCTTACCCAGCGTGGGAACTGCTGTTCTCCGTGTATCGAAGGCGCATGCTCCGCGGGCGTCCCGGCATGCGCGCGGACAGCCTTCATCTGCACCATTTGATCTACCGACGTCTCGCCCGAGCCTTGCAGCTGGGTGGACCTGGCCATGCACGCACCAGCCTCAACGCCTACACGGCACCATATCTCTGGGGTCTGGCAGCGTTCAGCATTGGCCCAGCCGTGCTCTGGTGGAACAATACCCCACTGCTGATCGCGAGCTCCGCGCTCTTTGTGGTCGCCTACGGCTGGGCCTACCGGCGGCTTATGTAGTGATCAGCCGGCCTGCACAACCTCGTCAACCATGCGCTGGACCTGAACCTCCCAGGGGGGCAAGGCAATCTTGAGCAGCGACTGCAGGCGCGAGCAGTCCAGCCTTGAATTGTTGGGCCGCGGCGCTGGAAGCGGGTAGTCGGTGGTGGCAATGGGTTGCACATTGTCCGGCGCACAGCGCAGCGCCACGCCCCGGTCCGCTGCTTGTTGCAGCACAAAGCGTGCATAGCCATGCCAGGACGTGTGCCCGGCCGCCGTCAGGTGGTACAGGCCGCTTGCACGCTCGGCGAACGTGTCGTCCTGGCGGGCGCGATGCAGGGCCAGAAGGGTGATGTCGGCAAGGAGTTCCGCACTCGTGGGCGCGCCAAACTGGTCGGCTACGACGCGAAGGTGTTCTCGCTCTTGCGCCAGCTTCAGCATGGTTTTGGCGAAGTTGCCACCGCGAGCCGCATACACCCATGAAGTACGAAAAATCCAATGCTGGCAGCCGCTGGCAAGAATTGCCCGCTCGCCCTCAAGCTTGCTGTGGCCGTAGGCACTGCGCGGGTTCGGCGCGTCCGTTTCGACATAGGGCGCGGCCTTGGTGCCATCGAACACATAGTCGGTGGAGTAGTGCACAAGCACAATGCCGTTCGCAGCAGCATAGTCGGCGAGGAGCGCGGGCACTTCAGCGTTGATGCGCATGGCGCGCTCGCGCTCGGCTTCTGCCCTGTCCACCGCTGTATAGGCTGCTGCGTTGACGAGAATTTGGGGTCGCTGGGCATCCAGTGCGGTACGCAAAGCGGGCAAATCCGCGAGGTCGACCTGCGAACGCCCCAGCGCGCGCAGTTGCCCCAGCGGCAGGAGCGCGCGCCGCAGTTCCCAACCAACCTGCCCGTCTGCACCCAACAGCAGGATTCGGGGGCCCTCACTCGCTGAAGCGGCAGCGCTCATGCTGACGACTCCTTGGGCGTTCCAAAATCGCGACCATACTGCTTGCCAAGCCAATCGCGGTATGCGCCGCTGGTCACGTGCTCCACCCACTCGCCATGCTGGAGATACCACTGCACGGTGCGTCTCAGGCCTGTCTCGAAGGTTTCCCGCGGCACCCAGCCAAGCTCGCGAGCAATCTTGCCGGCATCAATGGCGTAGCGCCTGTCATGCCCCGGTCGATCGGGCACGAAACTGATCTGCGTGCTGTAACGCTTGCCGTCGGTCCGCGGACTCAGCTGATCGAGCAAATCGCAGAGCAATTGAACGACGTCCAGGTTGCGCACTTCATTGCGCCCACCAACGTTGTACGTTTCACCCACCCGTCCGGCGTCCAGTACGCGGGCAATGGCACGACAGTGGTCTTCGACATAC
Source organism: Betaproteobacteria bacterium (assembly GCA_028870715.1). Lineage (GTDB taxonomy): Bacteria > Pseudomonadota > Gammaproteobacteria > Burkholderiales > Burkholderiaceae_C > Thiomonas_A. Next base: position 2,167 of record JAGWOZ010000333.1, read on the forward strand.
AGCCAGTCGCGCACGTTCTGCCCGTCGCCATACAGCGGCAGGGACTTGCCGGCCAGCGCGTTGTGAATCATCAGAGGGATGAGCTTCTCCGGAAACTGGTAGGGGCCATAGTTGTTCGAGCAGTTTGTGGTGAGCACGGGCAGGCCATAGGTATGGTGCCAGGCGCGTACAAGGTGAT
>JAGWOZ010000081.1 GCA_028870715.1 Betaproteobacteria bacterium
CGCAGCAAACGCAAAACCCCTTTGCCGTGAGGGTGCTCGCCGAAATGGGAAAGGCCACGGTCATCCCCGAAGGCAGCGGGTCGCATGTGCTCTACATCTTTTTCGATGCCAACTGCCCCTATTGCCACGAGTTGTACACCGCGCTGCGCTCGAAGGTTGGAAAGGGCGGTCTGGAGTTGCGTTGGGTGCCGGTGGCCGTGCTCACCCCTAGCAGCGTGACCAAGGGGGCGGCCATTCTGCAGGCGCCCAACCGCCTTGCGGCGTTTCACGAGAATGAAAACACCTATGGCAAGGGGCCCGACGGAAAAGGTGGCGGCATCACACCGGCAACGAAAGTGTCGCCCACCGCCAGCGCCATTCTCAATGCCAACAATGCCTTGCTCGAAGCCACCAAGTCTCCGGGTGTGCCCACCTTGCTCTACCGCGACAAACAGGGCGACGCGATGATGTTGGTGGGCCCGCCAAACCCACAGCAGCTTAAGGAAATCCTCGCCAGCGTGAAGTAGCCGGTTAGGAAGGTGCGAGGGTTCAAGACACCGCGCCGTGCCCGAGCGACAGCCGCGGGCTGGTGCCGAGACTTCGACGTGATCAGGTCCCACGGCGGTCTGGGTCGGATACCGCCGGCCCCACAACCGCCAGCGCGGTCATCAATTAGCCTCTTGACTTAACGTTGGTACGGCGCAAGGGAAAGGTCAGAGGCGTTGTGCCACGGCCAGCCATCGGTCGAATGGAGAAAAGAAAGGCCGGTCGGCGGGAAAGAGCTTGGAAGCGGTGCAGCCACGCGAGGGCCCCGCAACCGCATCGCCCCGCAGACGCCCGCCTACACGCGCGATTCGGGCAAAAAGAAAGCCAGGCCTCGCGCCTGGCTTCTGGATTGGTGGTGGAGAGGAGGAGGATCGAACTCCCGACCTTCGCATTGCGAACGCGACGCTCTCCCAGCTGAGCTACCCCCCCAACAGTGCGTAATCATAGCTGAGCTGTTTGGGGTTTGGCGCGGCGGTAGACCCAGCGGCTGGTGGTGGAAGCTTCGGCACTGTAGCCGTAACCCTCAAGATCAAAGGCTTTGAGGCGCTCTGGGTCGGCGATCCGATGGGTGATCGCATAACGAGCCATAAGCCCCCGCGCACGCTTGGCGTAAAAGCTGATCGTCTTGTAAACACCTGCATTGCCGTCTTGGAAGACCGGTTGCACGACGGGCAGGCCAAGCGTTTCCATGCGTACGGCGCCAAAGTACTCGTCTGACGCCAGATTCACGAGGAGCGGGTGGGTATGGCCTTGAAGTTGTTCGCGAAGAGTCTGCGCGATCCGGTTGCCCCAGTAGGCGTAGAGGTCTTTGCCTTGCGGGTTCGGGAGCCGGGTGCCCATCTCCAGGCGGTACGGCTGCATGAGGTCCAGGGGCCGAAGCACGCCGTAAAGACCGCTGAGCAGTGCGATGTGGTCCTGTGCCCATTGCAGGTCTTTGCGCTTGAGATGGGCCGCGTCCAGTCCTTCGTAGACGTCACCGTTGAACGCGAGAATGGCGGGTCGGCTGTTGTCGGGCGTGACGCGCGGCGACCATTGCGCATAGCGTTCTGCGTTGAGCGTCGAAAGCTTGTCGGAGATGTGCATCAGACTGGCGAGCTCGGCCGGGCTTTTCTCGCGCAGGATCTCGATCAATTCTGTCGCTTGATGGATGAATCGCGGCTGGGTGACCGGGAGTTCGGGGATCGCGCTGGTGAAGTCGAGGGTCTTGGCGGGTGACAGAACAATCAGCATGGCGGCTTGAGCGACAAAAGGGGCCTAGGCCCCAGGGCATGGGTCAACAAGAATTCGAAATCGCGCCCCGTTTCAGACGGTCAGGCGCAATGCACGGGGCATGGGGCGCTGTGGCCTCAAGTGGCCGCGAAATCCGCAAGCAAGGCTTGGCGCGTGGCAGGCGGGATGACGTGGCGCGTAACGTAGTTGGGGTGGTCGCAACCGACAACGATATCAGCGCCGGCACGCATGGCTGCGATGACCGATGGGCTGAACTCAAAGCGCAGAAAATGAACGGCTGAAGTCTTCTCGGTGTTCTCGCGCGGCAAGTCTTCATCGGCAATGGCGTAGCTGCGAGGGTGGCCAGCCACCTCGATGTACACCTTGTCTTCCACGCCGATAAGTCGCTTCAATTCGCGCCTGCGCAGTTCGACATCGGGAAACTCGAGCAGCAACGTGGCCTTCCAGTTCCGGCCGTCCGGAACGAGTGGGGCATAGGTGTCGATCTCGTCCTGGATGTCCTGTTCTTCGAAGATTTTCTCGATGCGCAGCATTTCCTGAACCTGGTAGCGAATGGTACGTTCGTCCTCAAATTGCAGGGTCATGTGCTCGCCGAGTTGCACTGAGCGCAGCTGGCGATGGGGAATAATCTCGGCCTTCATCTGCTTGCGCGCCTTGGCATAGGCTTCTAGCGTCAGTAGGCTGTCGCGGGTGAGCGGCATATGGGATCTCCGGAAGGGGGTGTATGCAGCGAGGGTCCATTAAAGGCCGTAGGCGATGCGCAGAAGACTCAGCGGGTGCTCGAGGCGCGGATGCGAGCTGCCTTGCTCTGCGATGCCTTGGGCGATATGGTGGCCGCCCAGCGGGCAGTCTGAACTAATGTAGTCGGGCTTCGGTGCGTCCATCGCCTTGAAAACCGCTTTGCCAATCTTCATGGCGTCGGCATGATGGGCCTTCTTCACGCCGTAGGTGCCCGCATGGCCCGAGCAGCGCTCAACCGTGGTGAGTTGGACCTCGACAGTCTGGGCGATGAGCTTGAACAGCTCCTCGGTTTTGCGCCCCATGTTTTGTACGCGGCTGTGACAGGGGATTTGGTAGGAGACCTTGCCTAGCGATTGCTTGAAATCAGTCTTGAGAAGGCCATCCTTGTGACGCGCCACAAGATACTCGAAGGGATCCCAGATTGCGTCCTGGACGGCCTTGACATCGGCATCGTCGGGATACATCAAGGGAATCTCCTGCTTGAACATCAGCGTGCATGACGGTACACCGGTGAGAATGGCATAGCCGGCGCGGGCATACCGCGCAAGCGCGGGGATGTTCACTTCCTTCGCCCGGGCTACCGCATCCAGATCGCCGATTTCCAGCTTTGGCATGCCGCAGCACTGCTCCTTGTCTACAAGTTCGTAGGCGATCCCGTTATGGTCAAGGATCTTGAGCAGGTCAAGCCCGATCTTGGGCTCGTTGTAGTTGATGTAGCAGGTGGAGAATATGGCGACGCGTCCGGGCGTGCGCTGGCCGTCGGGCGCCTGCTTCACCCCTGCATGGGGGGCAGCGGAGCGGAATTTCTTGCTCGCAAGATCGGGTACCCAGGCATGGCGGTCAATGCCGAGGGTGTTTTCAAGCAGGGCGCGAACTGGGGCCGTCTTGTTTGCCGTGTTTGCCACTTGCACCACGATGGGAATGCCGGCCAGTTTGCCATGCACGTCGGTTGAAGCCAGCAGCACGTTGGCTCTGGAGACCTTGCCTTGCTTGAACTGGATCGCCTTGGCGCGCAACATGGTGTGCGGAAAATCCAGGTTCCACGGATGAGGCGGCACATAGGGGCATTTGGTCATGTAGCAAAGATCGCAGATGTAGCACTGATCCACGACCTTCCAAAAGTCTTGCTTGTCCACGCTGGCGACTTCGCCAGTGCTGCTTTCGTCCACCAGGTCGAACAAGGTGGGGAAGGATTGGCAAAGCGATACGCAGCGCCTGCATCCGTGGCAGATGTCGAAAATCCGCTCGAGCTCGTGCAAGCACTCCTGCTCGTCATAGAACGCTGGATTGAGCCAATCCAGCGGATGCCGGGTTGGAGCCTCAAGATTGCCTTCGCGCGTGGACATGGAGATAGACCTTTGTCGAGTTCAGGATCCGCGGCCGCTACGGGCGCAGAACAGCTCGCGGCGGTTTGCAAAACACCAGGCCACAATGCGCCACGGCAGCGCGAGGCTGCCGTGGCGCAAGCGACCGAGAGGGCAGAGGTGCGGCTCAGTCTGCCAGCACGTCCAGCGCCTTTTGGTACCGGTTGGCGTGCGAGCGTTCGGCTTTGGCCAAAGTGGAGAACCAATCGGCGATTTCGTCAAAGCCTTCATCGCGCGCAGTTTTGGCCATGCCGGGATACATGTCGGTGTACTCGTGCGTTTCTCCAGCCACAGCCGACTTCAGATTGTCGCGGGTCGGTCCGATAGGCAGGCCGGTGGCGGGGTCGCCTACGGCTTCGAGAAACTCCAGGTGCCCGTGCGCATGGCCGGTTTCGCCTTCGGCCGTAGAGCGGAATAGCGCTGCCACGTCATTCTGCCCTTCCACGTCGGCCTTGCTTGCGAAGTACAGGTAGCGGCGGTTGGCCATGGATTCACCTGCAAAAGCGTCTTTCAAATTTTGCTCGGTCTTCGAGCCTTTCAATGCGGTCATCGTTTTCTCCTAGGGTGCAGAAGCGGGACACGATCTTGCCGCTGCACGCGGCAGTATGCAATTTAGAACGGGAATTTGACGTTGTCCAATGCACCCTTTCAATCTTGCCCATAGGCAGGCTCTATCCGATGCCAGGTCATCGCTTGAGAAAGCCAGATCTGGACACCGGGTCGCACGGCGTGCATGCGGGGCGTGGCACCACGGTCAGCAACAGCATGGTTCGAGGCCCTGACCTTGCGCCGTGCACACGCATGTGCGCAGGCGTCATGCGCTCGGGTCGGTCCCCGACAACAGCGACGCGCTCGCGTGTCGCCAAGCCGCGGCATCGATTGCCCGGCAACGCCAGATGGCACCCTTGACCTGTCAGCCATCTGGCGTATTGGCTGGGCAGGTGGCGAGTGGCACCACGCCACAATCCGTGCGGTCGCGAATTGCCTCGCATTCGGGCGCCCTCTTGCGCCGATACCAATGCCGAGCGGCGTCCGGTGCCGAACTTGCGGCGCTGTTGCCAGCGCCCATAGCATCGGGGTGATTGCCCCCACGGTCATGATCATGAACGCAAGCGCCACTTCGCATTCCACCCCCCTTTCCGAGCCCGACACGCGCCAGCCTCCGCTTACGCTTGGCTTTATCGGCCTCGGCGCCATGGGGTGGGCCATGTGCGGCCACCTGCAACACGCAGGCCATAGGCTAAGGGTTTATGCCCGAGATCAGGTCAAGCGCGAGCGCGCTGCTCTTGCCGGCATGCAGGTCTGCGGCAGCCCGGCGGAGGTTGCGATGGGGGCGGCGTTCGTCTTCACGAACGTGACATCCACGCCGGATGTCGAGCAGGTTCTGCTGGGGCCCGAAGGCGCTGCTCATGGTGCAAGCCCGGGGACGATCTGCGTTGACCACAGCACGATTGCACCTTCGGGTGCCAGGCGTATCGCCGCGGCTCTGGGCGAAGCCGGCATTGCCTTTCTGGACGCGCCAGTGTCTGGCGGGGAGAAGGGTGCGCGCGAGGCGAGCCTGTCCATCATGGTGGGGGGCGAGCCTGAGGTTTACGCGAGAGCGCTGCGGATCCTGTCGCTATTGGGCTCAACCATCACACACGTCGGTCCGGCGGGCAGCGGCCAGGTTGCAAAGCTCTGCAACCAGATCGTGCAGGTGATCAACATCGAGGGCATCGCCGAGGCCATGCGATTCGCGCAGGCGGAGGGCGCCGATTTGCATCGGGTACTCCATGCCATCTCGGCTGGCTTTGCTGGTAGCCGCATGCTGGATTTGATGGGCCCCAAAATGGCAGCACGCGACTTTGCAGCGGGCATCCCGGCACGCCTCCATGCCAAGGACTTCAGCCTCGCCGCAGAAGCCGCGCGGCATGCGGGTCTTGCCCTTCCCGCACTCAGCGCCGTGCATGCGCAACTGGACCGCCTTATGGCGCTGGGCATGGGAGACGACGACACCAGTTCGCTTTTGAGGGCGTTGGAACAACCGAGAAAATAAGCCCGGGCAGAGCCCGGGCACCTTGCGTCGTGCGGCTGACGCTTGCCGTCAGGCGGCGAGCAATTGTCGAAGCACGTAGGGAAGGATCCCGCCATGGTGGTAGTAGTCCACCTCGATGGGGGTGTCAATGCGCAGCTTGACCTTGACTTGTTGGTCGGGCTGGCCTTCGCGGTGGACCACAAGCGTGGCGTCCTGCTGGGGCTTGATGCTGTCGCCAAGCAGCACGTCAAACGTTTCGTCTCCAGTAATGCCCAGGGACTGCCACGAGTCGCTGCCCAAGAATTGGAGGGGAAGGACACCCATGCCGATAAGGTTGGAGCGGTGGATGCGCTCGAAGCTGCGCGCCACGACTGCTTTGACCCCCAACAGCTGCGTACCCTTGGCTGCCCAGTCCCGACTGGATCCGGTGCCGTATTCCTCGCCGGCAAGAATGACGGTTGGACGACCCTCGGACATGTAGCGCATTGCGGCGTCGAAGATGTACATCTTCTCGCCTGATGGCTGGAATAGCGTCACGCCACCTTCCTCGCGTGAACCGTCTGCCAGGGGCGGGATCATCATGTTTTTGATGCGCACGTTTGCGAAAGTGCCGCGCATCATGACCTCATGGTTGCCGCGCCGCGAGCCATAGGAGTTGAAATCCTCCCTGCGCACCCCGTGCGCCACAAGCCACTGCCCCGCAGGAGATGTTTCCTTGATCGAGCCGGCCGGGGAGATGTGGTCGGTTGTGATCGAATCACCGAACAGCGCCAGGGCTCGGGCGCCTTGCACGCTGGAGGCGGCCGCCTCGGGCTTCATGTTGAAGTCCTGGAAGAAGGGCGGCTGCGCGATGTAGGTGCTGTCGGGCCAGTTGTATACCTGACCCGCGGACTTGGCAATCTGGTTCCACAATTTGCCGGGCTTGTCCTGCAGCTGCGCATAGTTGGCTTTGTAGGTCTTCGGATCCAGCGCCACCTTCAGCAGCTTGTCCACCTCAGCAGCGCTCGGCCAGATGTCGCCCAGGTAAACCGGCCGGCCTCCCTTGCCCGTACCCACGGGCTCGGTCATCAAGTCGCGCGTGACGGTGCCTGCGATGGCGTAGGCCACGACGAGCGGCGGCGAGGCAAGGAAATTCGCCTTGATGTTCGGGTGGATGCGTGCCTCGAAATTGCGGTTTCCCGAAAGTACTGCTGCGCACACCAGATCGTTGGTGGTGATCGCCGCGTCGATATCGGCAGCTAGGGGCCCGGCGTTGCCAATGCAGGTGGTGCAGCCGTAGCCAGCCAGATAGAAACCGAGCTTTTCCAGGTAGGGCAGAAGGCCTGCCCGCTCCAGATATTCGGTGACCACGCGAGAGCCAGGGGCAAGAGAGGTCTTGACGTGCTTTTTCACCTTGAGCCCGGCTTCTACTGCCTTTTTGGCCAGAAGGCCTGCTGCCAGCAGGACGCTGGGGTTCGAGGTGTTGGTGCATGAGGTGATGGCCGCGATCAGCACGTCGCCGTCACGCAGTTCTATGCCCCCAGAGGTGGAAACGGACGCATCAAGGCGCTGCGGTGACTGGCTGAACCCACCCCGGTCCATGGGCGCAGAAAATAGCGATGTAAAGGTGGATTTCACCGCTCCAAGTTCGATGCGGTCCTGAGGCCGCTTGGGCCCGGCCAGTGATGGGGCGACACTGGACAGATCCAGAGCCATCGTTGTGGAGTAATCGATCTGCCCGGCGCGCGGGACGCCAAAGAGCTTTTGTGCCTTGAAATAGGCTTCCAGCGCCTCGATTTCGGCTTTGCTTCGGCCAGTCCCCTTGAAATAGGCCAATGTCTTATCGTCAACCGGGAAAAAGCCCATCGTGGCACCGTATTCCGGAGCCATGTTGGCGATGGTCGCACGGTCGGGGACACTTAACGATGCGGTGCCTTCGCCAAAGAACTCGACAAACTTGCCGACGACCTTGGCCTTGCGCAGCATTTCGGTCACGGTGAGCACGAGGTCCGTGGCGGTCACGCCGCCGCGCAGCTCCCCCTTGAGTTCGACACCCACCACGTCGGGGGTAAGGAAGTACACGGGCTGGCCCAGCATGCCGGCCTCGGCCTCGATGCCGCCCACGCCCCAGCCCACCACGCCCACGCCGTTGATCATGGTGGTGTGGCTGTCAGTGCCGACCAGGGTGTCGGGGTAGTACACGCCGTGCGCGCCCTTGTGCACGCCGCGGGCCAAATATTCCAGGTTGATCTGGTGCACGATGCCAAATCCGGGAGGAACCACGCCGAAGGTGTCAAACGCCTGCATGCCCCATTTCATGAACTGGTAGCGTTCGCGGTTGCGCTGGAATTCCAGTTGCATGTTCAGGTCCAGCGCCTTCTTGGTCCCATAGTTGTCGATCATGACCGAATGGTCGACAACGAGGTCGACCGGCACCAGCGGCTCAATCGCCTTTGGGCTCTTGCCCATGTTGGCGGCGACGCTGCGCATGGCAGCGAGGTCAGCCAGCAACGGCACACCGGTGAAGTCCTGCAACACCACGCGGGCGACGACGAAGGGAATCTCATCCGTGCGCGGGGCATTGGGCTTCCAACGGGCCAGCTGGTTCACATGTTCGACGCCCACGCGCTTGCCATCGCAATTGCGCAGCACCGATTCCAGGACGATGCGGATCGACACCGGCAGGCGTGAAACATCCACGCCCAAGGCCTTGCCGAGCGCCGGGATTGAGTAGAACTTTCCCGCCTTGCCGCTGGCAGTTTTGAAGGATTTGAGCGCGCTGGCGAACGCGTGTTTAGGGGCTTTGGCTGTCTTGGGCTTCTTGGTCGCAGTGGCCATGGCGAACTCCGGTAGCAATGTCGAGGAAAGCGGCCGTGGGCCGCGGAAACTGTGGGAAACGCGTTGGCGTGTCAGGCCTGGCAGTACAGGTCGACATACTCATGGACCGGCATGGCGGACAGATGCGCGGTGTCGAGCGAGGCATGCAAGATGCGCTCTTGTTGCTTGGCCGCAAATCGCCGTGCCAGATTCGTTCGAAACTTGGCTTCAAGCAGTGGAATGCCGTCGGCGCGCCGGCGCTTGTGGCCGATGGGATACTCCACTTCCACTTCGGGAAGATGGCTGCCATCCTTGAAGGTCACGGTCAGGGCATTGGCGATGGAGCGTTTTTCAGGGTCGTGATAGTCCCTCGTGAACTGCGGGTCCTCCACGCAGGTGATTTTTGCCCTGAGGGTGTCGATGCGCGGATCGGCGGCAACGGCGTCCTCATAGTCGCCCGCAGTCAGGCGGCCGAAGATGAGCGGCACGGCCACCATGTACTGAATGCAATGGTCACGATCGGCCGGGTTGTTCAAGGGCCCTTTCTTGTCGATGATGCGGATGCAGGCTTCGTGGGTACGGATAGTGATGGACGCGATGTCGTCCACATTCTTGCCCATGGATGCGAGTTGGCTATGAAGCTGCATCGCGGCCTCGACCGCCGTTTGGCTGTGAAACTCGGCGGGGAAGCTGATCTTGAAGAGCACGTTCTCCATCACATAGGATCCGTAGGTCCTCTGGAAACGGAAGGGTTCGCCCTTGAACAACACGTCGTAGAAGCCCCAGGTCTTGGCCGTCAGGACGCTCGGATAGCCCATCTCCCCGGTGCGGGCAATGAGGGCCAGGCGTACCCCGCGGCTGGTGGCGTCGCCGGCAGCCCAGCTCTTGCGGCTACCTGTGTTCGGTGCGTGGCGATAGGTGCGCAGGCTTTGCCCGTCCACCCAGGCAAGCGAGATGGCATTGATGAGCTCATCGCGGGTCAGGCCCAGCAGGCGGCCCACCACGGCCGTGGTGGCGACCTTGACCAGAACCACATGGTCCAGACCGACCTTGTTGAACGAATTCTCCAGAGCGATGATCCCCTGGATTTCGTGAGCCTGGATCATGGCATTGAGGACGTCGCGCATGAGCAACGGTGCTTTGCCACACGCCACCGCGGATCGGCTGAGCCAGTCGGCGGCAGCCAGGATGCCGCCAAGGTTATCCGACGGATGCCCCCATTCCGCGGCAAGCCATGTGTCGTTGAAATCGAGCCAGCGGATCATCGCGCCGATGTTGAACGCTGCCTGCACAGGGTCGAGCTGATAGGGAGTTCCCGGCACCTTGGCTCCATGCGGCACAACGGTGCCGGGAATAATCGGGCCAAGCAGCTTGGTGCAGGCGGGATACTCCAATGCCTCGAGCCCACAGCCCAAGGTGTCAATCAGACATAGACGGGCCGTTTCAACGGCCAGACCATGGAACTGTTGGTGGCCGAGCACGTAGTCGGCAATGTCGGCCAGAACCTGGTCGGGGGTAGGGCGGGTGTTGGAGATGGCGGCGGACATTGGAGCAGGCAGAGAGTGAGTTGAGGTTATCGGCTGGCGACCATGGGATTGCAGTCGTCGGCCAAGCGGGTCATGTGCTTCTTGTCGAAGAGCATGCTCTTGGCGGGAATCTGGATCATGACCAAACCGGCCTTCGCATCGTCAAAGTGGTAAGCGCCAGTCGTGGTTGGTTTGCGCGTAAGCAGGTAGTGCCGCCCTTTCCAGGTGACGAGGATGGACTGGTCGTGCGCATCCTCTTGCTTGACGTCCATGAACTCGTGCGAGCCGCATTGCATGCGCCCGATTTTCATCTGGTAGATCGGGTTCACGGCCTGTCGCTCGGCAGCGGCGGCCGCCGCCCGTTGCTCGGGCGTCGGTGGAGCGTTGCTGTCCAGCAGGGGCTTGGACTCGGCTGCTGCGATATCTTCAGCGGCCGCCTTGGCTGAGAGTTCGTGCCCCTTCAACCGGTGGCGTGCGGCGGGCGCGGCGCCGTCTGGCGGGCTCGCCGCCTGGGCCGTAGCCAGGCACAAGCCGCTGCCCAGACAGGCGGCAAGCAGCAGCGGGGCGGGGCGGAAGGTGATGAGTCCTTGCAGCATGATCGTGTCTCCAAAACGCAAAAGGGCAGGATTCGCCGCGCTCGGCAGACTCAGGGGCGCTGCTCCAGCGGCACAAATGACAAGTCGTCTGGACCAGTGTAATTCGCGCTAGGGCGAATGATTTTGTTATCCACCCGCTGCTCGATCACATGTGCACTCCAGCCGCTGGTGCGGGAGATGACGAATAGCGGCGTAAACATGGCGGTGGGCACGCCCATCAGCGAGTAGCTAACCGCACTAAACCAGTCAAGGTTCGGGAACATGTTCTTTTCCCGGCGCATCACGGTCTCCAACCGCTCCGCGATGGCGAACAGCTTTGTGTCGTGTGCTGCGACGGCAAGTCGGTGTGCCACGCCTTTGATCACTTGGTTGCGTGGGTCGGCAATGGTGTAGACAGGGTGGCCAAAACCGATGATCACTTCCTTGTTGGCCACGCGGCGCGTGATGTCGCTCTCCGCATCGTCGGCGTTTGCATACCGATTCTGGATTTCAAACGCGACCTCATTGGCACCACCGTGCTTGGGTCCACGCAGCGCGCCGATCGCTCCGGTAATGCAGGAATAGAAATCGCTTCCGGTTCCAGCGATGACGCGAGCGGCGAACGTCGAAGCATTGAACTCATGCTCGGCATACAGGTTGAGCGAGGTATGCATCGCGCGTACCCACGACTCTGGCGCCGACTTTCCGTGCAGCAGGTGGAGAAAATGACCGGCGATGGAATCATCGTCGGTCTCGACTTCGATGCGGCACCCGTTATGGCTGTAGTGGTACCAATAAAGAAGCATCGACCCCAGGCTTGCCATGAGTCGGTCGGCGATGTCGCGTGAGCCGGGGATGTTGTGGTCGTCCTTCTCGGGCAAGATACAGCCCAGTGCCGAGACGGCCGAGCGCATGACGTCCATGGGGTGACTTGAAGCGGGTAGAGCTTCGAGCACCATGCGCACTTGCGCGGGCACTCCGCGCAGGGCCCTGAGCCGGGCCTTGTAGGCGGCGAGTTCCGACTTGTTTGGCAGCTTGTCGTGCACCAGAAGGTATGCGACCTCCTCGAATTCGCACACGTCCGCCATGTCCAGGATGTCATAGCCACGGTAGTGCAGGTCGTTGCCGGTGCGGCCCACCGTGCACAGCGCAGTGTTGCCTGCGACGACGCCAGACAGGGCGACGGATTTCTTCGGCTTTGGAGTGGCGGCGGCTTGTATTTCTGACATGACGGTCTCCTTTGAATCGGTGGTCGTTTGACTACGCTGACTGCTTACTTGGCCTTGCCTTGTTGGAACAGGCTATCGAGCCGTCGCTCATAGTCGTGGTACCCGATAACCTCATACAGCTCGGCGCGAGTCTGCATCAGGTCGATGACGTTCTTCTGTGTACCGTCCTTGCGAATCGCGCTATACACGGTTTCCGCCGCCTTGTTCATCGCACGGAATGCCGAGAGCGGGTACAGAGCCAACCCCACGCCCGCGCTGCGCAACTCGTCCACCGTGAGCAGTGGTGTGCTGCCAAACTCCGTGATGTTGGCAAGTATGGGCACCTTCACGACATCAGCGATGCGCCTGTACATGGACAGCTCGGTAATGGCTTCCGGGAAAATCATGTCGGCGCCTGCCTCGACACAGGCCACGGCGCGCTCGATCGCGGCGTCCAGGCCTTGCACTGCCAGCGCATCGGTGCGAGCCATGATGACGAAACTGTCGTCGGTGCGCGCATCCACGGCGGCCTTGACCCGGTCAACCATCTCGGCCGTTCCGACGATCTCCTTGCCCGGTCGGTGGCCGCAGCGCTTTGCCCCAACCTGGTCTTCGATGTGCATGCCAGCGGCGCCAAACTTCACCAGGCTCTTGACCGTGCGTGCGATATTGAAGGCGCTGGGACCGAAGCCGGTATCGACATCCACCAGAAGTGGCAGTTCGCAGACGTCAGTGATGCGGCGCACGTCGGTGAGAACGTCGTCCAGCGTGTTGATTCCCAAATCAGGCATGCCCAGTGAGCCTGCAGCCACTCCACCACCGGAAAGGTAGATGGCCCGAAAGCCTGCGCGCTGGGCCAGCAATGCGTGTTGAGCGCAGGTGGCGCCGACCACCTGCAAGGGTTGTTCCTGGCGCTGCGCGTGGCGCAGGCGCTGGCCCGGCGTGGTTGGGTTCATGGCATTTCTCCTTGATTTGCGCTTGGTTTGCAAGAAACATCGGGCCAGTGC
>JAGWOZ010000334.1 GCA_028870715.1 Betaproteobacteria bacterium
CTCCAACACGATGCGTGCTGCAGCCCTGAAACGCTCGCCATCCGGGAAGACAAAGATCGCTTCCCGAGTCTCGAATTTCTCGGGCGGCATGAACAGACGGATGTAGGACTCGCGGATCAGATCGAAGACGCGTTTGGCATTGGCGGAGAGGCTGGCGGCATCCGGGTTCTGCCCAGTCGGAGTCAGACCATGGTGCGCCTCGACCTTGCCAGTGTTCCAGGCTGCATGTTTGCGCGTCGGGTCAAGTCCAGAAATGCCCTCGCCGCCGATGGCTTTCAGAATGCCTGCCGCCGAACCATGCATCTCCATCGGCAGGTACGGGCAATCGGTGCGAGGGTAAGTGGCGACCTTGGCCTCATAGAGTTCCTGCGCCGCCGCCAGCGTGTCCTTGGCGGACAGACCCAGACGACTGCTGGCAGCCTTCTGCAGGGCGCCGAGGGTGTACGGCAGCGGTGCGGCCCGCTCACCGGTCTTGCGGGTGAATTTTTCCACCGTGGCTTTCTGGCCCTGCACAGCCTTGGCGATCACCTCGGCTGCGGCCTTGTCCAGAAACAGCCCATCGATGAGCAAGTCCTCGGGGATCTGCCACAGCGCACGGGTGTCGCCATCCAGTGCCGCCTCCACCTGGTAGTGATCGCGGGGCTTGAAGTGGTCGATCTCGCGCTTTCGGTCGACCAGCAGTGCCAGGGTCGGGGTCTGCACCCGGCCGACGCTCCAGGCCCCCTGGACACCGACGGCTTGCAGATTGCGGCTCAGCGCAATCGAACAGTTCATGCCCATCAGCCAGTCGGCGCGCTGACGCGCCAGCGCGGATTCATAGAGCGGGCGCATGGCGTCATTGCTCTTGACGGTGACCAGCGCACGCTGGACGCTTTCGTCATCGAGGCTGGACAGCCACAGACGTGATGTCTTGCCTTTCCAGCCCAGGTACAGAAGCACCTCGTCGACCAACAGCTGCCCTTCGCGATCCGCATCGCCAGCGTTGACCACCTCGGTGGCGTCTTTGAGCAGATCGCGGATCACCTTGATCTGCTTGCCGGCCCCGCCATCGCGCGGCTGCAGTTGCCAGCGATCCGGGATGACGGGCAGGTGTTTGGAGTCGACACGCCCTCCGACATAGTCCTCGGGCTTGGCCTGCTCCAGCAGATGACCGAAGCACCAGGTCACGCGGGTCTTGAGACTCGGGCAGTCAATGTAGCCGTCAGCTTTTTTGGCGCCGCCCAGCACGCCCGCGACGGCCTGGGCGACGGACGGTTTCTCGGCAATGATGAGGCGCATGAAATCTCCTGTGTGCGCCCGCCGGCATCGGGCGGGCCATACGGGAGTTCTTCACGGGGTTGCAGGCGGTCAGCCTTCCCTACCTAGCGTCCTTATTGATCCAGCCTCATTGATCTTGATTCAACCTGCATAGCGAACGGCGCCATGCTCGAACTACTTTCGAATGCGCACCGGCTGACGTTGGACGCCGCTCCCTCGCATAGGCGTGTTCTGGGGCGATTTGGTGGAAGACCATCGGGCAAAGGTGCCTCATCTACGGGGCACATCCGATCATTCGCTTGGGCGCTCCGCAATCGCGCGGAGATGCTCCTCTGTATATGGCGACACCTCGTTGTGGTCCGCGAAATCGTCGAGCACGGACTGCAAGGCGAATTTCACCCGCGCCTCCTCGTAATAGGGAGTCTGCAGCCGCCGGAACAGGTCCACGAACTCGTCGAGATCAGGCGGAGTCGGCTTTCCCGCCGAGGAGCCAGCCTGAATCGTGTGCAAGCGCCCATAGCTGAGCATTGCAAGCAGCTTGGCGGATCCATCCGCCCCAAGGAAATCTGACAGAGCGGACGAGCAACTGTAGTTCCCATTGAGATCACACCGGCCCTGGTGAATGATCTTGAAATCGTGCGGGATACCACCACTGGAGTCGATCCAGATCACATAGCCATCGTCAGGCTTTTCGATCAACTTGCCGCACACATCACAGCGCCATGTCGTCAAAGGTGCATTCATTTGTGGCTCCATCCCCGTCTCGAGATGCCCATCGTACAGGCGGCTACATTGCGGGCCATCACCAGGGGGCGCCGCCCGACTTTGTCAACCGCTTCCCACACCGTAGATGAACACCCCGGCCGCGGCTCCGCACCCGCCTGTGTCCGGCGTCGAGAACGCCATGTAGGACCCTGATGGCACAGGGATGGCGAACGGGTAGGCGTGGTTGAAACCGGAGCCGCCGTCTGGCCCACCATTCCAGTTGCCCGATGCCAGGAGCATCGGCCCCCAGATGTTTGCGCCTGAACCGTTGAACCATTGCACGTACACACGGCCAGCCCG
>JAGWOZ010000082.1 GCA_028870715.1 Betaproteobacteria bacterium
GGTGTGCGGCACTGCTGGCCAGGCCGATCAGCAGGGCTAGGGTGAGCAGGACAAGGAAGCCGGCGCTGGCCAGAACGAGCGGCAGAGGGATGTCGTATCGATCGGCGAGCGCTTGGAATTGCGGGGGGATTTTCATGAGACTCTCCTGATTGGGCAGCGGCTGTCCGCTGCCCTTCATTCAGCGGCTGGCGAAATTCAAGAAGATTGACGCATCCGCAGGCGATTCAGCTTTGCGAGAGCCTCAGCCGCTCTTTCCCTGGCCTGGTGACTGGGAATCTTCGGGGCAGAGATCAGCGCGGCCACCTCATCCCTCGCTTTTCTTTCTGAGGCCAGCTTCCTGGCTGCAGCAAGGGTCGCCCCGGGCCACGCGGTGCCTCTGGGGTCTGCCTTAGCCGCCTCCTCGGCGGCCGCGGAGATGAGGTCAGCGGGGTACTTAGAAATGGCAGCGAGGGCCTGTTCGTCTCGCGCGTTGCCTGCCTGGTAGCAGATTCCAGACTCAGTCTGAGAGAGCGAGCGCGGTTTCTCTCTCTCTCTTTGAGTTAAATCCTTCTGATTGAAGTCCTTATGACTCTTATCGCCGCCCGCCCCGGCGACGGCGCGACCGTCGCCGGTTTGACCATCGCCGGACAAGCCGTCCATGGTCGCTGGGACCGCACAGAAAACGTTGGTCCATCGCATTTGGCCTCGCGGGCCGGTCGGAGCCACGGAGCGGGACAGGTATCCAGACAACTCCAATTCCCGAGCAATCCGTCGCCACCGATCTCTACCTAGTCCCAGGGCTTGGCAGAGAGGGCGGATCGCGATCTGCCATCCGCCGGGCCGGGTTGCAAGCCAGCAAGACACGGCGCGCGCGTCAAGACTGAGACGGACATCTTCAAGAAGCGCAATAGGGACAGCACCCCAGGAACCCCGGGGGACTTGCACCCGCACCACGCCCCCCGAGTGCGTGTCATGTACTGCTGAGGAGTTAGTCATACGAACTCCTCAGCAGCAAACAGGTCAAGCTGCCCCAGCGCCAGTACGCCTCGCTGCCAGGCTCGAATCTGCTGGCCCCTTCGAGATGAAACCCCTAAGCTCCGAGCCAGCTCTGAGCCCGGGGCATGCTTGAGGGAATCGAGCAACGCCGCGACTCCTGCGCCGGCGGCCTCCTCTTGGGTGATCGCTGTTGCGTGCTCAATTGCCAGCAGCACGTCCAGTGGGGACGGCGCGCAGGCCGTCGCGGCGCGCAGGGCCAGCGCGTTGTCCTGCCTTTCCTGCTCTCCCTCCCTCTGTTTTTTCCCCGCCGCGCCGATGACTGCGCCGGCTCTTCCTCTTCGGGCTTGGGACTGGAGTGCCTTGGCTATGTTGCTCGGCGCGCGACAGGAGTTTCTCCCTTGGACCAAAAGCCACGCGGCGCCAGGAGAAAGGTCAGATTCGTCATCACCAGGGAAGAGCCGCGCTGTGGCAAGCGCCTGGGAGGCTGAGGGAGGAAGCGCGGCGCAGGCCCGAAATAAAAGCTGATCACGGCACTTCATTTGGACACCCCCGCGCGCAGCACGGAATCAATTTTGCTGGGGCGGCCGGGTCGCCGGCGTACCTCAATCTCCGGGCCGCGTAGGTCGGCCAGCCACTGCTCGACATCCCGCCTCAGATAGATCTCACCCCCGCCTGGGATGTGCGTAGGGGTGGGCAGAGGGCAGGGATGGCCGGCAAGGCGGGCCCTCCAAACCTTGGTCCTGAGTGCCTCCGTGCTGCACTGCACAAGCTCGCCGGCGAGCTGTGAAAACGTGTAACTATCGCGAGATAGTGAAATGTGCGCCATTTGCTCGATCCTTTTTCAAGGTCGAGCGGGCATTATTTGGGGCGGCGTGCCGGATTAAGTAGTGAGACCAAACCGACGAAGCCGATAATACATCAATTAAAACCCGAGTGAAACGCACAAGAATTGCGTATCCGGGTAATGAAATTCACATTGTTACAAAATAATTATTTCAATTTAAAAACAACAACTTACATCGCATTGACATCACAGGATTGCACAAGATATGAGCAAAAACAGCATTTTCACTTTCGACGCAATCATCTCCCCTGCGAGACCGGATTGGTCGAGCGGGCGGGGCGGCACCCAAAGCCCAGGAATTAGCCTCGTGGGCTTCGCTTTGTCGGCCGGATAAATAGTTATCAGATTTGACTTCTTGTTGAAACTCGGCGATCATTTTTGTCATGAAAATTGATTTCTGGATCAAAGATCCGATGGGCGCGTTCTCCAGTTGGATCGCCCAGGTTCCCTGCGAAACAAATCACACATTCAAGCCCTCATCGATCAAGCAGATGACGGCGATGTTTCGCCAATTCGCCGCCTACCTTGAGGCGCACGGCGCGACGATTTTCGCGATCGATGCCGCCGGCGTGGATCGCTATCTGCAGACCCTGCCGGGGCGCAGCAAAAACGGCCTAGCGAACGATCCGACGCGCCGCAGGCACCTCAACCTTCTGTCGCGCGTCTTCGATGCACTGTGCAAGGACGGGATGCGTCGGAACAATCCTGCTGAATCGCTGTCCCGCCTGGAGCGATACCGCGGTCGCAGCGCGGCCACACCCAATGCATTGACCCTTTCCCAGTCCGATGCGCTCATCGAGCACCTTGAGCGGATGCCTACACCGAGCTGGATGGATGTTCGCGATCGCGCTCTCGTCAGCTTGCTGCTCGGCGCTGGGTTGACCTTCACGGAGATCGCCGTGGTGCGCATTGGAGACGTGCATCTGACCGATCGCATGCCGCATGTCTATGTGGATGCCTGCGGCAACCGTCAGGCCCGCCGCGCGCACGTCGATGAATTCGCCTGGCCCCATCTCGACGCCTGGTGTCAACTGAGGCGATCCATGAATCTTCCCGGAGATGCTCTTTTCATCGAAGACAGTGGCTTGCCGATCGATAGGACGCGGTACTACGGTGTTCATGCCATCATCACCGCCGCCGGCATTCGTGGCAAGATGCTGTCCCCGATGGGCCTACGCAATACCTTTGCACTGCGCCACCTGGCCAACGGCGAGGGTCAGGAGCAGGTGCGACGACTGCTCGGCAACGCAACACTGCACAGTCCTGATCGCATTCAGCGGCTCGTCCTCCCTACGCATGCAATCATTCAGCAGACATAGTCATCATGTTTTGACAAAGAAGCAACATACTGTATAATTCAACAGTTCTTCATCAGGATGCGTTGTAAGAGAATCAGAACGCCATGGCGACCGCCCCTCTTTTCAGTGAACGTAAAGCAGCCGAATCGGCTGCTTTCTTGCTCTTCAAGGCAGGCGGCGAGCTTCCGGTCATCAAATTGATCAAGCTTCTTTACTTGGCCGAGCGCCTAGCCCTCGAACGCTACGGAGAGCCTCTGACCGGGGATCGGCTGGTTTCAATGCAGCATGGACCAGTTCTGTCGATAACCTACAACCATCTGAACGGAGCAATCCCTTCTTCGCCGGGTGGCTGGGATGCGTGGGTTGCTGATCGAGCCGAGCACAAGGTTTCCCTTCTCGATGCAAGCAAGATTCGAAAACCCGAACTGGACTTGCTAGGGCTAAGTGACACTGATCTTGAAGTCCTAGATGAAACATGGACCAAGTTCGGACATTGGGATCGCTGGAAGCTTGTGGACTTCACCCACGAAAAGTGCCCCGAGTGGGAAGACCCAGATGGATCGAGCAAACCGATCACCTATAGCCGTTTATTTGAAACGCTGGGCTACTCCGATGAGCAGGCGCAGGCATTGATGGATCGCCTCTCCGAGCAAGAACGAATCAACAAAGCATTTGCCTGACTAGGGCTGTCCCCATGACGCAGTGGCAGGCCGTCCCTGGAAGCACGCTTCTGATCCCGTCTGGACCGAGTGGGCACCATTTGTTCATACTGGTACTTGGCCCCCTCGTAGTTGCAAATTATGGAAGCATGGCCCAAGTTGCCATGGTCAGCGTCACCTCGATTCGAGATGGCGCCCCACATGACTCCGCATGTGAAATCCAGTCTGGGGAGCATCCGTTCATTGAGCACCCAAGCTACGTTGCATACCGGTACATGCGGATCGATTCAGAATCCCATGCGTGCGAAATGGTGGCCAAAAAAATATGGGTGCCCAATCACTCATGTTCAGCGGAGCTGCTGTCACGCATCGTTGGCGGAGTGTGTCGATCAAGGTCTATATCCAGGGAATTCAAACAGATTTTCGGCTGCCTGTAGTCCTAGTCCAATTTTTTGGCCAAGTCCTCAGCACGCGGGTGGTAGTACCGCTTAAGCGACTTCAGATCGCGGTGACCGGTGACGGCGGATAGTTCCAAAACGTTGCTCAATTTTTCGGCCATCCGCGTTGCGGCCTCGTGGCGCGTGTCATGGAAGTGCACATCGGCCAGGAACATCGGATTGGGCTTGGTGCGAGTTGTCTTGCAGTCCTCGATGTACTTGGCCTGCGCGCGCTCCACAGCCCGCGTGAAGCCCTTCCGCAACGCCATGGCGGTCGTTGGAAACACGCTGCCAGATGTCCTGTCCTCCGCCGGAAGTGACTTCAGAATCTTGAGCGCAGCGGTGCTGAGCGGGACTGTGCGGGCGTCGCCGTTTTTTGTGATGGGCAAGTGCGCCGTGCGCCTCTTGAGGTCCACGTGCTGCCATTGCAAGGCCAGCAACTCACCACGGCGCATTGCAGTGGCCGTGGCCAGGTGGAACAACGGCGCAAGCCAAGGGTTGCGAGGCGCCTTTTCAAAGGTGCCATCCGTGCGCCTCTCAACTGGGGTTAGCGCTTCGGTGAGGTAGCGCTCTTCCTCTGGAGTCAAGCGCCGATCCCTGGCATTGGCCTTGACAGGGCGCTTGATCAACTCGACGGGATTCTCAATATGAATGCCCCACTCCCTACGCGCGTGATTGATGGCGGCCGACAGCACGTCGATCTCACGATTCACCGTCGCGCCGCTCACCACGCTGAGGCGGCGGTCACGCCAAGCCGACAAATGCATACTGGTCAGGGCAGACATTTTGAGGTTTGGCAGAACGGGGTCGCGTAGGATCATCATGATCTTGACCGACTCCATCTCTGCAGAACGTTTCGTCGGCGTGACCTCTTTGCGATACTGCTCCAACAAGGCGCGCAAGGTCGTCTTGTCGGCACCGCGACGGTCGATGAAGCCTGACACATCGATTTCGTGTTCGGTGGCGCGTGCCCACTTCTCCGCGGCGGTCTTGGTGTCAAAGGTGCGGCAGATGGTCGGGTAGCCTTTTCTGCGGATGCGGACACGGTACTGGTAAGGGCCGCGGCATTCGATTTGCGCCATGACGTGCTCGTGTGGTCAGTGGCCCAAAATTGGCCCAAGAATTCAAGAAAAACCCTGTACGCATTGTAAACACTCACTCTGGGGCACGCGTTCGGGACGTAGAGGCCGGAGGTTCGAATCCTCTCACCCCGACCAGAATTCCCGAAACTGACGGTCGCCTTGTGCGGCCGTTTTCGCTTGTGGAATCAAGGAGTTGGAGCTGTCGACGAGCAAGATGAACGACACGTGGGCGGACCAAGTGGTTGCTCAAAACCACAAAACTCGCCCGAAGTGGCTCCGTTTGCTCCAATCTTGCTCCAAATCGGCGATTCGCGTGCCTGCGCACAGCTTCGCCTCGCTGCGTTCGGCTTGGCGCAAAAGCGCGCATGGAACGGGGGTTTCTACACGGTCTTCCATCCACTCTTTGGAAGACCTGTTCGCGCCGATTCAATGTTGACCACCTGTGCCGATTGAATTTTGACCAGGGGCTAGGGGTTGAGCGTTTGGTGCTCAACGGTGGATAACTATAAGCTCGAGGTTTGTTTTGCTCCTTCTCTTGATGTTGACCTACAGGCTTTAGGCCATCGGTGGTGCAGTCGCTGCGGCCTTGGCCTGGCGATCCAGCTCCCGTGACCTGATTCTTCCCTTGGCCTCCTTGGTGCTGTGTCGGAACCGGTAAGACTCATTGCCCGTCTCCACAATGTGGCAGTGGTGCGTCAAGCGGTCCAGAAGTGCCGTCGTCATCTTGGCGTCGCCGAACACACTGGACCATTCTGCGAACGTCAGGTTGGTCGTGATCAACACACTGGTGTGCTCATACAGCTTGGACAGCAGGTGGAACAGCAAGGCACCCCCCGCCTGACTGAACGGCAAGTACCCCATCTCGTCCAGGATCACCAGGTCCATGCGCACCAGACTCAGGGCAATCCTCCCGGCCTTGCCCTGCGCCTTCTCCTGCTCGAGCGCATTGACCAGATCCACCGTTGAGTAAAAGCGCACCCGCTTGCCGTGCTGGTTCAGCCCCGAGATCCCCAATGCCGTGGCCAGGTGCGTCTTGCCCGTGCCAGGCCCACCGATAAACACCACGTTGTGGGCCTGCTGCGTGAATGACAGGTCGGCCAGCTTCTGGATCAGGGCACGGTCCACTTGCGACACCTCGAAGTCGAAGCCCGCCAGATCGCGGTGTACCGGGAAGCGTGCGGACTTCATCTGATGCGCAATCGAGCGCATCGCTCGGTCCACATCCTCGGCCTGCAGCAGGTGCTCAATCAGCCAGCGTGAGGATGCCAGGTCGCTGTGGCCCCCTTGCTCCACCAGGTCGGCCCATGCATTGACCATGCCATTCAGGCGCAACGCCTTCAGGCCCGCTTGGACGTCACGTGGGGCATCAACCATGATTGACCTCCACGTTGTCCTGTTGGGTCGGGCGCAGCCGGTCGTACCGTGCGGTATCTGCCTTGGGCATGACATGGAGGCTGAGCGTCGTCTGCGCTGGCCCCGGGATCTGCGGCGTGTTCAGCCGCCCCAGCACGTTGCGCACGTGCTCGACACTGATGTTGCCGTTGGGTGCGCCGGACTCCAGGACCAACTCAACCGCCACCAGCACCGACTCCAGCCCGGCCTGCGGGACGGCGGCGAGCACCTGGGCCATGGCTTTATCCCCGCCCGGGTGGCGCAGCAACCCCTGTCGAAGCCGCAGCAAGGCCGGCGGCAGGTCCAGGAACGGGGCGCCGTTGCGCAGCGCGCCTGGCTTGCGCTGGACCAGGTCGATGTAGTGCTGCCAGTCGTAGCCAATCTGCCCCACACTGGCTAGGCGCGTGTGGCTGGCAATCAACATGTCACCTGCGGCCACGTCCACGCGGCTCGGGTACAGCCGTGTACTGACCATGTGACCGGCCCATTCACAGGGTACCGAGTAGCGGTTGCGTGCAATGACCACCAGACACGTGCTGCTCACCCGCGCCAGCTTCTCCACATAGCCGTCAAACGGTTCCGGCATGGCCATCAGGTGGGCTTGTTCCAGCTCCAGCATCTCGGCCACGGTAAACGTCTTGTGCTCCGGGTGCTGGGTGTCGGCCCAGATCCCGCGACAGCGCTGGCCCAGCCAGGCGTTGAGCTCGATAAAGCTTGCAAAGCGGCGGGTGCCAGCCTCGATCCAGATGCGTCTGCGGCTGTCCTGCACGTTCTTCTCCACAACGCCCTTCTCCCAGCCGGAGGCAACATTGCAGAAGTCAGGGTCGAACAGATAGTGGCTGGCCATCGCCGCAAACCGGGCGTTGACGATGCGCCCCTTGCCTTTGAGAACCTTGTCGACGGCCGTCTTCATGTTGTCGTAAATCCCTCGACGCGCCACACCGCCCAGCGCAGCAAACGACCGCGTGTGGGCATCGAACAGCATCTCGTGCCCCTGGCTGGGATAAGCCACCAGCCAGAAAGCGCGGCTGGCACACAGCTTCAAATGCGCAAGCTGCACCTTGTAGAACACCCCTCCGACGACCAGCGCTTCGTCGCTCCAGTCGAACTGGAAGGCCTCGCCCAGCGCGAAGCTCAGTGGAACAAAGGCCTTGGTGACAGTCTTGCCAGACTGTTCGCGCCAGGCACGAACAAAGGCAGTGACGGCGCTGTAGCCACCTCGGTAGCCCTGGGCTTGAATCTGCGAGAACAGTGCTTTGGCGCTTCGCCTGCCATGCTCGGGCCGATGCGCATCGGCCTTGAGGGATTGCTCCAGCGTGACTTTGAACGCGCTGAGCTTGGTCTGGCGGCTAGCCCGTCGGTACTTGGGCTCGACCTCGCCAGGCGCCTTGAGCCACTTTTTCACCGTGTTGCGCGACAGCCCCGTGCGCTTTGCAATCTCGCTGAGGGAGAGTTGGTCGCGCATCCTCATGCGCCTGACCTTACCAATCATGTCCATAGTGATCACCTCTTTGTCCTCTGCTGAAATATTCAGCAGAGCAGTGGAACACCCTGGTCAATTTTGAAGCGGCACTTACACCGTTTGATGGTCAGTTTTCGGTCGGCGTCAACACCACAGATTGCCTCAAAGTCCGGCGTGCGACGCACGCCAAACGGCTTGAGGGCCATGCGTCGCCGACCTTGCGCGGCGCATAAACCTGGTTGCTTCACGGTGTCCCCACTTCGTTTTGGAGACACGCATGGCAACCCTGGAAAACCGCTCCCGTTTTCGCGTCACAGTCAGAAATCGCGAGGACCTCACGCGGGAGTTCCCCTTCAACGCACCAGCGCGCGTGGCCAGCCACATGGCCGAGCTGCGGGCGCAGGGATTCAAACCTGCCGTGACCCAGCTCGAAGACACCATCCTGGTGCGGGTACGGCAGAAAGGCCGCGCGCCACAAACCTTCACCCTGCCGTCGGTCGAGACAGCCGAAAAGCTCATCCGCAAAATCGAGGAGGAGCGCGGACGAGGTCTGTACGTCGACTACGCACGCTCCCACAAGGTCACGGTCGCGCAACTCATGGTTCGGTACTTGAAGGAGAAGGTGCCCAAGCTCAAGTCCGCCGACATGCTCACCTACAAGCTTGAGGCCATGCTCATGGACAGCGGCCCGCACGGAAAGGCGCTGGTCGAAGAGTTCAAGGACCTTGTGGGCAAGCAGTTGCTGGAAGAGCCCTGCCGGCAACGGGGCAGAGTCGCTACCCAGCCTGATGCGGTAGGCGAGCGGTGCGTCGGAGATTTGTTCGATGACGGCGCCGGCGGCGAGGAGTTCGCGCGCGACTTCGTACTGACTTTGCATGATGACCTCAACTTTTTTGCAGGCGCACGAACCCTTTGTCGTGCGCTTCAAGTTGAGGTCTGCGGGCGTGGCGCCCGCGGTGAGGTCAGTTCATGTTGGTCGTTCCACAACATCTGCTGTGGAATCTACAGCAGCCCCGTTGTTGAATCTACAACGCTCGCTGAGCATAAGGTGGCCGGTTGGCGCCGTGAGTTCCAGTCGTTGCCTTCAAGGGCCTCGGCGGCCAGCGCAATAGCCATGGCCCGAGTTCGATGCGAACGTTTATCGTAGCTATAATTGGCTCATTACTTGGAGCCGAACCATGGAAGCCATCCTTGCCGACATCACCGTGAGCATGTCGGAATTCAAGAAAAATCCGGCCGCCGTGCTGCGCGAAGCCAACAACCGCCCCGTTGCGGTGCTCAACCACAATCGGGCGGCGTTCTACATGGTCGAACCGCGGCTGTTCAAGGCGTTGATGGACGAGCTGGCCGACCAGGAGTTGCATCGCAAGGCGCTCAGCCGGCTGGCGGACAAGTCACGGGCCGTGGAGGTCGACCTTGACGACCTCTAAGGGCAAGGTCCAGCCCAAATACCGGCTGCACTTCATGCCCGAGGCCCTCGAGGAATGGCACCAACTCGACGGCTCGATACGCGTCAACCTGAAGAAGACCCTCGCGAAGCGGCTCGACCGTCCGCATGTCCCCGGCGGTGCCCTCCACGGCGCGCTGGCTGGATGCTACAAAATCAAGCTCCTCAAGCAGGGCGTGCGGCTTGTCTACTGCGTCGAGGACGACCAGTTGATTGTCCTGGTCCTTGCGGTCGACAAGCGCGAAGACAACGTGGCGTACACATCGGCCACAGCCCGCCTGTCCGCGTCCGCTGCGGCGCTGCCCAAAGCCTTGAAGAGCAAGCCGGCGAAGTAGTCGCTCGGCCTCGTCGCGGGCACTGCCTGGAGCACGCGCTGGGGACCTCCGGTCAGGGGGACATGGGTAGCGTGCGAGACCGTGGCGAGGGTCTCACCGCCCTCGGCCTCATTCCTCGGCGTCAAGCTCAACCCGCCCAATCTCGTCGAGGATGCGCAGGCGAGAAGCCGCGAATTTGCCATTGTCGTACCCGACCATGCCACCGGAGACCTCGACCGCGCACAGCACCAGGGTCTTGCCTTCCGAAACGCAGCGTGAACCGCCCCGGCTTTCGTGGAGGCCGGTTGGTTTAAGTCAGGCCACCACCATGGAGGTCCACAACAGACGGACCAACTTCGCGGTTCAAAGTCACGATCCGGACCGCGACGACCTCACCCAGACCCTCACGCACAGCGCCATCAAGGCGGTGAAGGGGTACATCGAAGCACTGAAAGTCAAGGGCGATTCAAATCTGCCGTGACCCAGTTCGAAGACACCATCCGGGTGCGGCTACGGCAGAAAGGCCACACACCGCAAGCCTTCACCCTGCGCGCGTACACCCATCGGCTCATGGCCCGCCTGGAAGGACTTCGATGCCTGGATTGATGTGCGATACCGCACAGACAGGCCGTATGTAGCGCGATATTGTGTCTCCAATAGAAGGCAGAACCCCATGGTATTGCGCTTCGATCTTAAAAATCGCCATTTATTTGGCGCCCACTTGGAGGCTGACCATGTCTTTAGGCACGCTGCTGCTGATTATTCTTGTTTTAATGCTGATCGGCGTTTTACCGAGTTGGCCCCACAGCAGGAATTGGGGCTATTTTCCGAGTGGCATTCTCGGATTTGTACTCATCATCGTGATCATTCTTTTTCTTACGGGCCGGATGTAATCACAAATCCAGGCTGTCGAAAAATATTTTCGCTTCTGTGACCTTGCAACAAGCTTGGCCATGGCGGATCGAGTCATTGACCAAGGATTCATATGCGCTTACTTAAACCCCTCTACGCCATTGTGCTGGCTGCTTCCGCGCTCACCATCGTGGGATGTGCGTCGACATCGAAACAGGAAAGCACGGGTCAATACCTCGACGACACGGCCATCACGGCCAAAGTCAAGGCGGCGATCTTTGCCGATCCGGACCTCAAAGTCGCAGAAATCAATGTCGAAACCTTCAAGGGCGACGTCCAGCTCAGCGGCTTCGTGCGCTCACGCGCTGACGAGCTCAAGGCGATTGAAATCGCGCGGCGTGTGGGCGGGGTCAAATCGGTGAAAGACGATATGCGTCTGAAATGAAACGGCCGCCAAATAAAAAACAAAACCAAGATGCGGGCCAGTCATAACGATTTTCCAGCGGCTTCCGGCTGGGTGATGTTTAGGCAATTTTCTGCACGTTGAATCGCTGGGCCAGGCTGATTCTCAGATTATCCAGGGCAGGCCACAGGGGTTCCGCGGCAGATCAAGCGCAGCGCCGAACTTGTGACGCCCGGTTCGGGCATGATCTCATGCGCTGAGTCGTTCAATTTTTCGCGCCGTGCAGATAATCCGGCACTTCAACAACGTGAATCAAAAGGTCGCTTTATGAAAACCAAGCAAAGATTCAATCCCGTCATCGTTGCGGCAATCATGCTGCTGACGTTGGGAGGCTGTGCCGGCATGTCGACACGGGATCAGAACACCGCCATCGGAGCCGGCGTCGGCGCGGTCGGCGGCGCGGTCTTGTCAGGCGGGAGCGGTGTCGGCACGGTCGGTGGCGCGGCCGTGGGCGGGATCATTGGCCACCAAGTGGGCAAGTGATGAAGGATCCGGCAAACATCGGCTCCACGCGGATGCGATGTTTGGAAGCCTCAGCGCATTTCGCCCATCAGCGGCGTGCGCCGTCGGGATGGGCAACGTTAGGGTGCAAGCATGCGATATAGCCAGATTCAGATGACCAGATTCGTGGCGATCATCGGCCTTGCCTTCGCCGCGAGCGCCTTGATTGCCACGCTTTATGGTTGCCAAAAACAGGAAGGCCCGGCCCAGAAGGTCGGCAAGGGAATCGATCAAGGTGCGGCTAAAGCCGGCCAGCAAATCGAAAAAGCGGGCCATAGCGTGCAAAACGCGGCGAAGGGTGAGCAGCGGCCGTGAGCATGCGTCGTAGCGCCCCGCCCCTATCGGCCGAGGGGTTGGTGGCGCCAGAACTGGCGACACACGGTTCGCGCTGGCAAGACGATGCATCACGTCCGTGACGCATTCCAGGCGATGGGCCGGCGCGCTGGCTGTGCGCGAGGAGAGCGCATGCAAGGCCGGCTCCAGACGACGGCTGTGAACATCCCCGCGCCGTCCCGACTGTTGTCGCCATCGATGGGGTCATGACGCCCTAGAAATCCTCGGCCGAACCGCAAGGATCCGTCGTGTCGGCAGGGCTTTTCTGACGAACGTTCGATAGCGTACAGACGCCGCGAACACGTTCTGCCAACATGATCACGTAGCCATTTTGGCTGTGTTTTGACAAGGGATCATCATGAACTACTCAATACCTGCCGTACTTCTGTTGGCATCGTTCGCGCTTGGTGCGTGCACAGGCCCGATGGGACCCCAAGGCAATACGGGCAACACGGGCTACACGGGCGCTCAGGGCGCCCCCGGCAACCAGGGGAATCCCGGAGATACGGGCAGCACGGGTATGCAAGGCAAAACCGGCAGTCAAGGGGATGCAGGCACAGGGGGTAGGACTGTCATTGTTGTGCCTCCGGCGCAATGAGCGGAGCGAAGCGTGGGAGCGGCGCGCTCCTGCGGTGAAGGCGTTGCATCCCTCCTCGCGAAGGGAAGGATGCATTGCAGCCACGTGACACTTGGAGTTGGTTTGTCCGAGCGAAAAAAAGATGCGCTCGCTCACAAAAAATTGCCCCATATGGTCGCGTCCCGCGACGTGGTGTAACTCCACAGCCCGGACAGGCTGAGCTACACGGTACTCAGCGTGCCACAGCGGGCATCCGAGTCGGGGCAGTATCGCAGAGCGACTGAAGGCCTTCAAGCTGCATGTATCGGCGATTCAGCGACCA
>JAGWOZ010000335.1 GCA_028870715.1 Betaproteobacteria bacterium
GCACACGGGACGGGCGATGATTCTGCGTCCAATGATCATTTGCCAACCATCAAAGCAGAAGTCGGTTCCAATTTCCTCGCCTCGATGTCATCCCGGAGCGCGTGCGCGTGGGCACGCTCCGGCGTTCCCTCGTCCTGGCGCCCTCCGTGGCCCCATGCCCTTCTTGGGGACAATGCACAATGCATCCGCACGCCGCTATGACCCTCAAACCATGACTGGCAAGTCTCGTGTTGCGCGTTTCGCAGTTTGTCTATTGGCTCTGGCCTGGAGCGGGCTGGTGCGGGCTGGTGCGCCTGGTGGCGTAGCCAGCTCGCACCAGGCGTCGGATCAACAGCCAGCGATGGCCGTCGTTATCGGCAGTGCCGCACCTCTTTCCGGAGCGCAGGCCGCATTCGGGACGGACAATACCGACGGCGTGCGCATGGCGATCGACGATCTGAACAAGAGAGACATCCATATCGCCGGCCACAGGGTGATTTGGAAGCTCGATGCGCAGGACGATAGGGCGGATCCGTCAAGGGCGGTGCAGGTGGCGCGACAATTTGTCGCCGAGCACGTGAATGGGGTTATTGGGCACTTGAACTCAAGCTGCACAGCAGCTGCCGCGCCGATCTATGCATCGGCTGGCATTCCAGAGATCACGCCATCAGCCAGCGATCCCAAAATTGCGCAGCACGGCTATCGGACCTTTTATCGCA
The DNA here is from genome assembly GCA_028870715.1 of Betaproteobacteria bacterium. Lineage (GTDB taxonomy): Bacteria > Pseudomonadota > Gammaproteobacteria > Burkholderiales > Burkholderiaceae_C > Thiomonas_A. Next base: position 699 of record JAGWOZ010000335.1, read on the forward strand.
TTATTGCGAACGATTACGCGATCGGCGCCGGCCTCGCCTTGTATGCACAGAAAGGTCTGAAGGCCAAAACGGCGGTCATCGTGGATGATGGGACTGACTATGGCAGCAGTATTGCGCAGGCCTTCGCACGTGTGGCACAGTCCTCAGGGATCCAAATTCTGGATCAGGAAAGCGTGAACCCGACCGCAACCAAATTTGAGGGCATCGTCGACAAGATTGGGCGCCTTGAACCGGACGTTGTCTTCTACGGTGGCATGGCACCTCAGGCCAGCACCTTGCTACAGCAAATGCGTCGCCAAGGCAGCAAAGCGCGATTCCTTGGTGGCGACGGGATCTGCACGCCGGAGTTTGCCAAGCTTGCGGGCACGGCTGCGAATTCGAACGTCATCTGCGCCGACGGCGGCGTGCCCATGGCCAGAATGCCGTCCGGCGCGGCTTGGAAGGATCGCTTCGACGCCCAATTTGGCGCCTCGACTTTTCAGCTCTATGCGCCTTACGCCTATGATGCCACCATGCTGTTGGCGCAAGCGATGATCGAGACGGGCTCCGTGAGTCCCCGGATTTACCGCCATGCGATTCGGCACATAGGCTATGACGGCGTGACCAAGAGCAACATTCAGTTCAACAGGGACGGCGAACTTGTTGATCCCGCAATCACGATTTCGAGTTTTCCGGGCGGCCACAAAAAAGCGCTAAGCCGATGAGCTTGGCTCAGCGATCCGCCGACCTGCAGCGTGCTTGAGCGAGTCATCACAAAAAAACGGGGGCGCAGCGCGCCCCCGTTTTTTTTATAACAGCATGGTGCTGAGAAATTACTTCTTCATGCTCAGAATCCAAGTCACCAGCTCTTTGGCTTCCGCCGGGGTGACTTGAGGATTGGCAGGCATGGGCACTGGACCCCACACACCGGAGACACCGTGCAGCACGGCGTTCACCAGCGTGGCTTCGGCCCCCGGCTTGCCAGCGTACTTGGCGGCCACATCCTGGTAGGACGGGCCAACGAGCTTCTTGTCCACTGCATGGCACGCCAAGCAGTTCTTGGACTTGGCCAGGGCAGTCATGTCGGCGGCGTACGCTTGCGACACGGCGGCAACGGCTAGACCGACAGCAATCACAATTTTTTTCATTCCAGATCTCCAAGGTTGAGCGAAGCTATCCGCTATAACGCCACGGCATGCCGACGGTTGACACGCTTGATGCACTCAGCGCAACAGCAGCGAGAATGCTAACCGACACGCAGGTGTTTACATGTAAATCGGAACTGAATATTGATCCTGGCTCAGGGGGAACAGCGATGTGGATCTTGATTGTTGCAATCGTGCTACTCGGTTTGAAGCTGGCCGCAATCGGCCCTTTTGCCAATCTGTCGTGGTGGTGGGTGGGTGTGCCGCTGGCATTGGTATTTCTGTGGTGGGAAATCATTGATCCCATGTTTGCCGTGTCGCAAAAACGCGCTCAGCGTGAAATGGATGATCGCAAGAAGGAGCGCAACGAACGCGCGCGAAGATTTCTCGGTATGCGTCCACGCAAGTAAAAGACGGGGAGCGACAGGGGACGCGAGCAGCCGCTGATGGGCATGCGATACACTCGCCAACTGTCAGGAGAGT
>JAGWOZ010000083.1 GCA_028870715.1 Betaproteobacteria bacterium
ATTGGTTAGTTCAATTCTATGGGGTCGGCTGGTGTGGCTCGCTGCCCTCCATCTCGCCGCCGACTGGCAGCACGGTAACTGCATGCCCAGGCCCCACAGCGCCACGCCGAGCCAAACCTGGCTGCAGCCGGATCGTTGCGCGCAAGGGCCAGCAGACGATGTCGCAGCATCCGGCGCAAAATGCTCAGGCTCCCAAACAAAGCGCATCCAGCGCCGCAGTTTTTGCCGGTACCGGTTTACAGTCCAAGATGACCCATTCACCATGATCCCGCAATACGAGATGTTGTTCCGCCTCTTGCTCGCCGCCGCACTCGGCAGCGTGATCGGCTTCGAACGGGAACGGCTGAACTGGGCTGCAGGTCTACGCACCCATATGCTGGTCTGCGTCGGGGCGGCCCTCATCATGCTGGTGTCGGCCTTTGGCTTCGCGGACGCGCTCAGTCAGAAAAATGTGGATTTCGATCCTTCGCGGGTGGCGGCGCAGGTGGTCTCCGGCATCGGCTTTCTCGGGGCCGGTGCCATCTTGATGCGCGGCGAGGTCGTGCGCGGCCTGACCACGGCGGCCAGCCTGTGGTCGGTGGCCGGTATCGGTCTGGCCGTAGGAGGGGGCATGTACACCACGGCGGTTGGTGCCACCTTCATCATCCTGCTCATTCTGGCTGGCCTCAAACCCCTGGAGCGCCGTTTCATTGCTGTCAAGCAGCAGCGCAGCGTGTATTTACTGGCCGATCGCGGTAGTGTGTCGTTCGACAGCGTGCACCAGGCCTTGGGCAGCGGCAGTGCGCGCATCAAGCAATTCATCGCCCAGCAGGCGGAGGACAATGCGGACCTCGATGAAGTGACCATTGTTCTATCGCGGGTGAGTGACCGGGAGTACGCCGCGATCTGCATCAGGCTGGAACGCATGACCGGCGTACGGGAGTGCCAGCGCCGATTCTCATAAGAACATGCAGAGCCGCTCCCAAGTTTCCTTGAACCCCTCGGCGGCAGTCTGCTTGCGGACTTCTGGGTGTATCTCAATATCAATAGCGCACCAGCGCCACGCCAATCACCAGCAAGAAGGCGCCTGAAAACCGCACCAGATCGACCGGCTGCCGTGGTACGCCGAACAGGCCGTCGTGGTCGAAGATCAGGGAGGAGAGGATCTGGCCAGCGACGAGCAGCGCCGCGAACGCCGCCGTACCGATTCGGGGCACGAGCACGATGGAAATGCCGATATGGATGGCCCCGAACAGCCCGCCGCTCCATGCCCACCAGTGGCTGCGGGCCATGGCGCTGGCCTGGGGCACCTGGTCACGCAAAACCAGGGCAAGGACGAGCATGCAGATCGTTCCACCGAGATGGCTCACGAATCCTGCCCATGCGGCGGAGTGCAGGCTTGCCCGCAGATCTGCATTGACCGCCTGCTGCATGACGAAGCTGAGTCCGGCGACAACGGCGAGCAGGCTGATTCCAACGAGGGCGACGAATTGCGACATGCGCCATGCGCCATGCTTATCGCGGCTTCGCCGCCAGCGTCCAGCATGCCACGTCGAAATGGGTTTGCCGCTTGAGCATGGCAATGGCAACGACATCGTCACCGCCACCGCCCGCAAGCTGTCAAACTCTGCTGCAGTCGTTGAGCCAGCGCGGCGGCGTGCGCCGGTGCTGTTGTGTTGTCTTTGCTGGTTTGCTCGCCGGCCGCAGTGTAAAGCTGATGCTGCAGCGCTAGCGCCGTGCTGCGAAGCGTGGGGTCATCCTGCATCGCCGCAGCGAGCAGCCAGGCATCGAGAGTCGGTGCCAGCCGCTGCTCACGACCTGGCGGCAGATCCAGCCAGGCACGGCGCAAGGTATCGGCGGAATGCGCAGCAGCCAGCCGATCCAAAGCCAGCCCAAGTGCGCGACGACGGCGCAGACAACATATGGTCGCACGCAGTCCGAACAGCAGACCGAGCAGTGCTAGTGCAGCGCCCAGACCCAGCGCCAAATGAACCGGGCGGGGATCGTTCACCGTGACTGCTGGCGGGGACCACCATGCGACGGCGGGCAGTGCGGTGTGCGGATCAAAATAATCCAGCCGCATTGCGGTTGGCTTGAGAGTGCCGGTTCTAAGTGGACGAACGAATACGCTGATTTCCCAGGCGTCCCCGGCCAAACCCTGCTCATCGAGTCCTTCACTGCCGCGCCGAACTTCGACCCCCGCGATGTCCAAGCCGGGCTGTAGTTGCGCACGCCAGGCATCGAAGACGCGTAACACCTGCGCCCGATTGAGTCCCGCCCCCTGCAGCCGCAACCGCCATACCCCGGTCTCGCCGAGTCGCAAATGGCGGCTGGCCTGTAGAGTCTGCACCTGTGGTTTGCCAATCAAGCCATCGGCAGGCCACCATTGGGGCAAGGCTTGCGCCTCGAACGTCAGCGCCGGTGGCGCATAGACGCGCAACTGACCAAAGGCATAGGCGCGCAGCAAGCCGAATTCCACGTCGATCTCACCGGCCTTCAGCGGCAGCGCACTCCAGGCAAAGACCTGTACCTGTTGGGGCTTGCCGTCCACTGTTTCGATACGGCTGTCCGGGGCCAGTGGGGTGAGCAGCGCTTGGGGGCTGCGGGGCTGCGGTGTGGTCCACACCAGATTGCCGCCGCCAATCACGCGCAACTCCACGCGCACTTGCTGCATCTGGTAGGGACGCGCCGGAGTGAAACGGGTGCGCCATTGCAGCGGCGCTTCACCCTGGGCATGGTCGATCACTTTGACCGCCTGCACTGGGCATTGTTGACCGCCCACCGCGATGGCTGGCAGGGCAAGCGCTCCGGCGCGCAGCGGGTAGAGGACCAACGTGGCCGACTGTTCGCGGTGCCCAGAGGCATCGCCGCCACTCGATTCTTGCTGGCCCTGCAGCAACCAGTCGGGCGCGAACTGGGATGGCGTGAATGTGGGCAGCGGTTGGGCCAAATCACGTCCGGTGACGGTCCAGGTGAAGGCTTGGCCAAGCCGGGCGAGCCGGTTGCCAACCCTGCATTGCAGACTCTGCGCCGTCGCTGTGGCGCAACCGGCCGCACAAGCCAGCGCCAGCAAGGCCGTACTCGCGCGCATGATGACTACGCTCGAACTCATTGCGCCGACCCGTCCTGCGCCGCATCCCGCGCGGCACGGCTGTCGATGTCTGCGCGCGTCTGCCAAAGCGCCAGTGTCGCGTCGCGTAAAAGCCGGGTGCGCTTGTCGGCGCTGGCCCAGTCGAGCATCGGGGGCTGCCAGGCTGTCATGGTGCTTGTCGGTGCGGCCAGCGTGCCCAGCTTGCCTTGGGCCGCCAACACCTCTGCTTGATGCAGCGGGGCCGCAGCCGGCGGCGGCGGCTTGTGCCGCATCTGCGAGGGCGTGTCCGATGACTGTTGGCCGAAGCGCCCGTGAGCGACGGCTGGGCCACGCTTGGCGATGCCCACCAGATAGCCGGGCGGGTGGTGGATTTCGTATTGCCGCTGCGCCAGCCGCGCGTTGCGCAGCGTGGCAGCGTCGTGCGGGCGAATACGCAGCGCGGCGTCATACGCCTGTACGGCTTCGAGGGTCTTGCCCGGTAGATGCATCGACGCGTTGCCCAGGTTGTAGAACGCAGCAAAGCGTTGTTGCGCCGTGTCCGCATCCAACAACGCGCGCTGCCAGGCCTGCGCTGCGCGCTGGAATTCCCCGCGGCGATAAGCAGCGGCGCCTTCGCCCATGCGTGCATTCCAGCCTGGCAAGGCGGCGTAGAGTGCCTGTGCGCGGACATAGTCCTTGGCCTGCCAGGCCGTCCAGGCTTGCTGGGGCGTCGCCATCGCGGCACGTGCGGCGGGTGGCGCTACCGTTGTCGCCAGCATGCCAAGCATCATCAGGAGCAACAGATTGCCGGAAGGACGTTGGTGCCGCGCGCGAAGCGGCCCATCACGCCACAGCATCAGCAATAAGGCCGGAAGCAGGAACAGCTCAAAGAGCTCGCGCCACTGCAGAATCTGCTGCGGCAAGTTGGTTTGGGCCACCGGAATGCGAGCAATCCCTCGGTCGTACAGATCGGTCCATACTGCAGCCGACGTTTGCCCACGCGACACGGCGGCATAAACCCCGCCGCTGCTGTCGGCCAAGGTGCGCAAAGCCATGGTCTGCGCGGTGTCGAGGCCTGGCAGGGCGAGCACGAATACCGGTAGCCGTGATGCACGCATTTGGCGCCCCAAGGCACGTGGGTCGGAGACTGCCCCGATCGGCACATCCGCGCCAGCGACGAGCAGCAGCGCTGCGGCCTCGCCAGCGACGTCTTGCTGCGCCAATCGTCGACGCGCCAAGTCGAACAAACCCGTCAAGGTCGTGGCGGTTTCGTCGGTTGCGAACAGACTTTGGCGTGCCAGGCGCGCAAAGTGGCCAAAGATTGCAGCGTCGTGGGTCGGGGGCAGGAGTTGCACCAGGCTGATGCGCGCGCTGTTCGGCTGCGAACCATAAGCGAAGAGTCCCAGCCGCTCACCCTGCAGACGCGGCCACAGTCCGGCGAGCAGCAGCCGTGCTTGCTCCAGCGGGCTGATGCTGTCGCTGGCCTGTGCGGCTTGCGCTCCAGTGTCGAGCAGCACCATCACCGCCATGCGGTGTCCCGTTGGCGCGCCGCTGGCTGCGGTAGGCAAGGGCTGGCGCGGTCCCGCGGCGGCGCAGGCGAGCAGCGTCCACAGCACGAGATCGAAGACCACGGTGTTTCTTGCGGCGCGTCGCCCTGGCTGGCGGGTGGCGAAGGGCAGCAAGGCGGCATCGGCATAAAGCAGTGCCTGCGCGCGCTGTTGCCGCGCCCGTGCCAGCCGCAACAAGGCAAGCACAACCGGCATGGCAAGGAGTCCAAATCCCCACGGACGCGACCAGTACCAGGGTTGTGACCACAACGCACTCCACCCGATCATGGTCGTAGTCTCCATCGCCACAATCGGCCATCGGCAAATGCCGCCAGCAACCATAGCGCCGCACCGACGAGCAAGGGCCAAACGTACAAGGGTTGTATCGCGCGCCGTGTGGGTGGGGGATGCAGCCGCGGGTTAAGCGCACCGATGTCGCGGACCGCCGCTTCTTGCGCGCCGGGGCTGGTGGCAAAGTAGAAGCGCCCGCCGGTGGCCTGCGCGATCAGGCGCATATCGGGCTGCTGCCCGGCATAGGCAGGGACGGTGTAGGGCGTTCCCGTGTCGGCGCTGGGGCCAACCTCGACGGCATAGATCTTGACCCCCTGATGCCGTGCCAGCGCCACGGCGTCGGCCGGGCTGATGCTGCCGGTATTGCTGACGCCGCCATCGGAATACAAGATGAGAATGGGATGCAGCCCACGCTGCGGCCGCACCTGACGCAACGCGAGTGCAATGGCATCGCCGAGTGCCGTGTCGTTCCCCAATTGCCCCACGCTCAGCAGCCCTGCCATCTGCCCGGCCATGCGCACGTCGAACGTGGGCGGCAGCAAGGATGCAGCATGACTGCCGAACGCGATCAGTGCAAAGCGGTCGCCCGTGCGCTTGGCAGCGAAGCGCGCGAACACCCGCTGCGCCACGGCGAGCCGAGAGACAGGCTTGCCGTTCCACTGCAGATCGCGCAGGCTCATGGTCAACGAGGTGTCGAGCAGCACCACGATGTCGCGGCCCTCGGGAGCCGAGGCGATCCACGCTCCCAGACGCAGTGGCTGCGCCAGCGCGACGACGAAGGCTGCGAGCGCCAGCACGCGCAGCCATGGAGCGAGCCGGGGCCTACGGATTGGGCGAGGTTGTTGCAGCAAACCGTGCAGGTCTGGATGCAGGAGTTGGGGCGCCTGCGCCGAGGTCGGTTCGCCCCCGCGTCTGGCCGCGAACAGCGGCAGCAGCGCCAACGGCAGGGCAAATAAGGCCAAGGGCAGCGCCCAGTGCAGCGCCGTCAAAAATCCGGCGAGTTCCACGACGACGTTCATGCGCTGATCTGCGCCTGAATCGATGACGTTGGCTGCATAGCGTCCTCGGCCATAAGGCGTAACGCTCGGGCAAACACGGCTCGTGCCGGGTTTGCCGGTCGCCAAGCGGCATGCGCTGCCTGTCGGCTGGCGGCTTGGATGGCCGTGGCCATTTGTTGCAGCGCGGCTAGCGCTTCTTCCGTTACTGGCCATGGCGCAAAGCGCAAGGTATCCAGCGTCAGACGCAATGCCGACGGCCAATCGCTTTCGGGTAACACGGCACGCAATTGCGCGGCAAGTGCGGTTGCCCTGTGCGCCATGCTCACCGCTTCAAGATTCTTGGTGGAGCCAAGCGAGATCTGCGCTGCGGCATCACCCAGCCGCCGCCAGCGCCGGCTGCGATGCAGCCAGAGTAAGGTCCACCCGACGACGAGCGTGACGAGCGCGGCGGCCAGCCACACAGCAGGCAGTTGCCACCAAGCGGCCGGCGGCAGTGGGGGCGGCGGTGCGGGCGGGATGATGTCAGCCAATGCGGCGATGCGGTCCATGCCAGGTTCTCAAACGACTTGCCGTAGTGCGCGCAGCACGTCCGAGTCGGTATGTTCCACCCCTGCATCAAGGCAGATGAGGCCATGTGCGCGCCAACGAGCCAGCAGAACGTCGTGGCGCTGTAGCGCAAGGCGGGTGAATGTTGTGCGTAACGCGTCGTCTCCCGGCAAGGTACCGGTTTGCCGCTGCAGCAGATCGACGAAGGTTGCTGCAGCCAGTGCGCCTCCTGACGGCAGCGTGTATTCCACCGGATCACGCACCAGCAGCACCAGCACCTCGGCGCGGCTGCGCAAGGCCCAGAGCGCGGAATCGACCCCAGGCGTATCCCAACCCGCTGCGTCGCTCACCAGCACCAGCCGCGAGCCGTTGGGTAGCGTACGTGCCAGACGCTGCGCCCAGATCTCGAAAGCCACCGCCATGTTCGCAGGGGTTGCATCCAACTCTGACATCGCCGCAGGCACCACCCGTTCCTGCTCCAGCACCTGTGCCAAGCGCTGCACCCCCGGTAGACCGCGGCCCAGATCCAGCGCGCGCGGCACGTACCGCCACAGCGTCAGCCCCATGGCGCCGGATGCGCCATCGGCGGCCAGCGCGTGGGTCGCGCAAGCGAGCAGGGCCATGCGCGCCGCTTGCTCGGCCTTGGTGCGCAGCCGCGTGCCGAACGCCATGCCGGCGCGCAGGTCGAGCAGCACATGCGTCGCCGGTGCGTGTTCCTCCTGATGCACTTTGATGTAGGGCTTGCCGGTGCGCGCCAGCAGCCGCCAGTGCAGATCGCGCAGGTCGTCGCCGGGTTGGTAGACGCGGCTTTGGGCATAGTCCAGCCCGCGTCCGATCCAGGCTGAGAGACTGTCGCCCGAGGCGCGCTGTCCGACCGGCCGACTCACGGGCATCGTGCGCGCTCCACGCGCCTGAGCGATCAGCGCGGCTGCGTCATCGGCATGCAGCAAGGGACGCGCCGCGTCTTGGGCCGCGGGAGCGCGCAGTGTGCGACGCACCCTCCGCAGCACATCATCGACCCACGCCATCATGCGCTCAGGGCCAAACAGTAGCGGCCAGTAGATCCGCGATCAATGCATCGGCACTCATCGCCTGCAATCCCGCGTCGAGCGAGAGCACGATGCGGTGGCGCAGCACGTCGGGAGCGAGTGCGATGACATCGTCGGGCAACACAAAGTCACGCCCGCGTAGGTAGGCCAGCGCCCGCGCTGCGTCCGCCAGCGCCAGCGCTGCGCGCGGGGAGGCCCCGGCTGTGACCATTCCAGCCAGACGCGCCACATGCTGCTGCGGCTGCCGCGTGGCCCGCACCAGATCGACGATGGCACGTTGCAACGACTCAGCCACATGGACTTGCAGCACTTCTTGACGGGCAGTGAGCACGGCGGACAGATTGATGGGATGTTCCGCATCGCGGCCGGTTATCGACCGTATCGGATGGTTCGCCTGCATATGCAATTGCAGAATACGCAATTCTTCGTCGGCCTGCGGATAGTCCAGCCGCACATGCAGTAAAAAGCGGTCGAGCTGCGCCTCAGGCAAGGGATACGTGCCCGCTTGTTCCAGTGGGTTTTGTGTTGCCAACACCAGGAATAGCGGCGGTAGTTCATGGGTCAAGCCGTTTACCGTGACCTGACGCTCTTGCATGGCTTCGAGCAGGGCAGACTGCACCTTGGCGGGCGCGCGATTGATCTCGTCGGCCAGCACGATGTCATGAAATAGGGGACCACGGACAAAGCGCACCGAACCGTCCATCGGGTTGAACACCTCGGTGCCGGTGAGGTCGCCGGGCAGCAGGTCGGGTGTGAACTGGATCCGCTGAAAACTGGCGTCGACCCGCGCCGCCAGTGCTTTGACCGCCGTGGTCTTGGCCAGCCCGGGCAGGCCTTCGAGCAGCAGGTGGCCGCCTGTGAGGAGCCCGATCACCAGCCGGTCAAGCAACGCCGTCTGGCCCACGATGTCGGCATTGAGCTGGAGACGCAACGCGGCGATATCGGATTGGTGCGTGAAATTCATGATCCGGGCTAGGGTGCGGGAAATAGGCAAGATGCGCCATACGCGATGACATCGCAACATACTAATATGCGCATAAGATGCCATGCGTGATGCCGTGGTTATGGCGAGTGTTTCAGTTGTGCGTCGCTCACCGCCAAGCTGGCGAACAACGGCAAAGCGGCCAGTTGCGTTCCGAGGCAGAACACCACCAGCCAATCCAGCGACACCGGATAAAGCAGACCGATGACCACGCTGCCACCGAACCAGGCGATGCCGTAGGCGGCAGTGAACAGACCGTAGGCCGAGGCACGGCGTTGCGGGTCAATGCGCAGCGCCAGGGCTGCCGGAATGATGGATTCATGCACGCCCATGCCCAGGCCCCACAACGCCACGCCGAGCCAGGCCCACATCGGCCCCGCGAGAAACAACAGCGGCGCGAACAAGGCGCCGGCCACCGTGAGCGGCAGCAACAGGCGGGTGCCGATACGATCGAACCAGCGACCCAGCAACAACGAACCACCGCCCGACACCGCCATCGCCAAGGCATAGGCTTCGGCAATCCAGGTGCCGGGCAAGGCTTCGTCTTGATGCATGTGGTAGGCCAACAGCGGATAGTCAGCGAAGCCGGCGGCCACCAGGCAGGCCGCCGCCAAGTACAGCCAGAAACCTCGACCATAGGCTGTGTTCGACGCAGCGACGGACCGCTGCGTTGGCCCCAGATCTTGCGGTCGTGGATAGGTATGCCTGGCCCTGAGCACCAGAGCCAGATTGATGAGGGCTGGGATGAGCAACAAACCATAAACCAGACGGTAGTCATGCTGCCACAGCATGATCGCTGCCACCAGCAATGGCCCGGCGACGGCCCCTGTCTGGTCCAGCGCTTCGTGCAGGCCGAAAGCCCAGCCGTAGCCGCCCAGGCTCTGCCCGGCATGCGCCAGCAAGGCGTCGCGCGGCGGGTTGCGCAGGCCTTTGCCAATGCGCTCGAGCACGAGCAGCAAGGCGGCCTGGGACCAGGTATGGGCCAACGCCAACGCCGGCACTGACAGCATCTGCACGCTGTAACCCACAAGGATGATGGGCCAGAAAGCCTGGGTTCGATCCGCGGCGCGGCCCGACAGCAAACGCAGCGCATATCCCGCCAGTTCGCCGAGCCCGCTGACGCTGCTGATGACCAGGGCCGAGGCGCCGAGCCACCCAAGGTAAGGACCGAGAACGCTGCGCGAACCTTCGTAGGTGCAGTCGGCGAACAGGCTGAGCACGCCGATCGTCAGCACGAAGGCCAACGCCTGGCGCTTGCGCGCGGGACTAGCCAACGGCGCGGCGGCGGCGTCCAGGCGCGGTGGCTGCATCAGTATTTCTGCCGCGCCGGAATCACGCCGCGTACGCCGCCCAGCGGGTCGTCCATGTCGCCGCGGTAGCGGGGTATGAGATGGAGATGAACGTGGAGAATGCTCTGGCCGGCGGCCAGTCCGCAGTTCACGCCGAGGTTGAAGCCGTCGGTGTCGTGCTCGCACTTGAGCAGGGTGCGGGCCTTGTCGGCCAGCGCGAGCATGGTGCGCCTCTCGTCCCAGGTGGTGTCGAACCAGTCGGCCACATGGCGATAGGGAATGATGAGCATGTGCCCCGGGGTCACCGGGTCGCGATCGAAAATCGCATAGGCCAGATTGTTGCGCAGTACCGGTTCTGTGATCTGACAGAATGGGCAGGGCTTGGTGGCGGACATCGTCGTCTCCTTGGCATGGTCTGACGCGCAGCGTGGCGACACGGAGCGCAGAACAGACATCATCAGCCGGAGGCGGTTCGGGTCAGGAGGATGTCATCTCCTGGCATGCATTACAACAAGTTTGGGATCGGTGACGTGTTTCGAATTGTCAGCTCAAAGCTCAACTCCAATGAACGTCGGCCAGAACTCACTCCACGCCGCGCAGATGGCTGGTGTCGTTGATGCATGCAATGCTGGCATGGCCGTCGGCGCTCAACGCCAGTTCGTTGATGCAGCAAGGGCTTTGCTCGATGCGCCAATAGGCCGACAGTGGCAGATCGAGTGCCTGCAACAAGATGACGCGATTGACGCTGTCGTGCGCCACCAGCACCACGGTGTCATGGGCATGGCGCGTCAGCAGTTGGCGCAAGGCATCGGCGGTGCGCAGCGCCACCGCCTGCAAAGATTCTCCGCCAGGAAAACACATCCACTGCGGAGTTTGCTTCCACAACGCGAAGTCGCGCGGAAACTCGGCGCGGGCTTCTTCGTGGGTCTTCCACTGCCACGCGCCGTAGTCGAAATCGTCGATGCCCGGCTGCACCTGGGCCGGGACACCACAGGCTTGCGCTATGGCAGCGCCAGTGTCGCGGCAGCGCTGCATCGGGCTGGTGTAGACGACGGCCGGCTTGAACTGCGTGGCCACGGCCGCGCCAAGTGCAGTGGCCTGACGCCGCCCCAGCTCGGTGAGCGCCAGTTCCATACGACCACGAAAGCGTGGCGGCGAGATGCCTTCAACCTCGCCATGACGAGTGAGAACGATGTGCATGTGATGCTCCTTGCGTAAAGACACGGAAATAGGCCCGTGCTGGCCATGCCAAGACTACCAGGCTGAAGAACCGGGGTCTCTGGCCCGGATCGGCGAAGCACGCCGTCACTGGGTGAAGGTACCTGAACGGGGTGCTGGACTATCTCGCAGCCCCTCCTGGGGCTGCAGGCGACCTGAACGCCAACAATCTGCTCACTTGGCCTCTGACGGCACCTCGAATTTCTCGAACAGGTCCAGCGCGCGCAGCGGCAGGTCCCCGGCTCACTGGCAATGATGTGCCATCAACTCAGCTTGTATCTCATTCACAGGCTTCAGACCAACGCAAAGGGCCCATGAGATCGCTATGGAACGATGGGGAAAGGTCAGCCCGCGTACTTTTGTTGGCGCCGATGCCGATTTGAGCCACATACCGATCGGCAAGTGAGCCATGGCAGACGAACTGCGCGCACCACAGGCTTTCCGTGGGCGCATTGTCCCAGCAGTTGCCCTTGCGACTCATCGAACTGCGCATGCCGTAGCCGGCGAGCGCCTTCTGAAAGTCGGCACTGCAGTATTCAACCACTCAGCAAGGGATCCGGTTTCCAAGGGCAAGGTCACGGCGTAGCCGCGTTCGTTGTCAGACACACCCAAAATGAAGTGCAACCCAGGGGCTTGTCGTTCGCCCATTGATGGCATTACGACCGATGGGGTGTCGCTGCATGATGCGCCACGCCCATGCTCGCGCCTGAGGCCATCACCGACATGACGGCCTCCCCTCTGTCTCGGGCAACACAACCACGAGCGGGCGTACCGGTTCGATGCCGAGCTGAGTCCGCCGCATCCGCAGGCGCCTGTTCCTCTGTTCTGCCACCACAGCGAAGCCATGCACAGCAAGTTCAAGAAAGTGATTCTGGATATCTAAATAACAAAGACATATGCAATCTTTATACTGCATGAACCACAAAGAGCTTGCGCGAATGCCATCTTCGAAAAACTTCAAAGACCACTTCTCGACAAGCTCGCCCGGCTACGCCGCACATCGTCCGACCTATCCAGCGGCCCTCGTGGATTACTTGGTGGAGATGAGCCCGCGTTCTGAGCGCGCATTGGACTGTGGATGCGGCACTGGTCAGTTATCGGTTCTGCTCGCGGACAGATTTCAGGAAGTCGTCGCCACGGATGCGAGTTCGACGCAGATCGACAACGCACAACAACACGCACGCGTGACTTATCGTGTTGCCGTTGCAGAGGACAGCGGCTTGCCTTCTTCAAGCGTGGATCTCGTCACCGTCGCGCAGGCCGCTCATTGGTTGGACCTGGATCGCTTCTACACCGAAGTGCGCAGAGTCGCTCGTCCTCGTGCCGCAGTTGCGCTCATCACCTATGGCGTGCTCCACGTGGAAGGGCCCGTCGATGCCATCGTCCAGCGCTTCTACCACGACGTTATCGGGCCTTATTGGCCCGCCGAAAGGCGCCACGTCGAGGAGGGATATCGCAATCTGGCCTTTCCCTTTGACGAGGTGCAAGCCCCACCGCTGGCAATTGAAGTGCAGTGGCAACTCGACGATGTCGTCGGGTACGTCGACACATGGTCAGCGGTCCGCGAGGCGGAGAAATCTCTGGGGCGCGCTCCGCTCGACAGCTTTCGCCAGGAACTGGAAGAGGCTTGGGGAGACGCTGCAAAGCGTCGCGCTGTCACTTGGCCACTGTCGCTGCGCTTGGGCAACGTCTGAATAAGCGAGGCTTGCTCGCGGATTCGAACGCGGCCCTGCGCGGCACCTATCTCGGCCTCGCGGGCGACCCCGAGCTCGCGGCCGAGGTGGAAGGCGCCGACGCGCTGCTGCTTCTCGGCGTGATCGTGTCGGACACCAACTTCGCCGTGTCGGCCCGGCGCATCGATCTCCGGCATGCCATCCAGGCCCTCGAGGGCCGTGTCGTGAT
>JAGWOZ010000084.1 GCA_028870715.1 Betaproteobacteria bacterium
ATGGACATTCACCTACCCAGCAAAAGTGTTTTTTTTCAAAGCGTTATGCATATGTCCATGCCATAGCAACACGCCGGTACTTGTACGCCGGCGGCGTGGTGTATTACGCCAATTACCTGAAGTTCTGCGAGCGTGCCCGCACGGAATGGTTGCGCGGCCTGGGCTTCGATCAGCAGGCCATGGCTGAGCGCGATGGCGTGCTGTTCGTGGTCAGTAGCGCGCAGGTGCGCTATGCGGCGCCCGCCCGGCTGGACGACCAGCTGACGGTGAGCGTTGCCGTGGTTCATGCGGGAGGCGCCAGCCTGGAGCTCTTGCAGGAAGTACGCCGCTGCGCGCACGCGCATGACCCGCACGGCTCCGGAACCACCACCGCCCCGCCCACCCTGGTCGCCAGCGTGCAGGTGCGCGTGGCGTGCGTGCGAAGTGGCAGCTTCAAACCGGTGCGCCTGCCGGGCGCGGTGCTGAGGGCTGTGCAATAGTGCGTACAGCTGGGTGCATCGAGCCGTCGTGCATCCGCGGCTTGCGGCAGTGCAAAATAGCGACCTTCAAGACATGGCATGGCCCCCCATGGGGGTTCTGCAACGCCTGCCGGCCTTGCCTGCATGGCACCCGTTCCCTTGCACCACCTTCTGCCTGGACATTGCATGGACCAAAACTTTTCCATCATTTCCCTCGTACTTGGCGCCAGCACCGTGGTCCAGTTCGTTCTGGCACTGTTGATGGCGGTGTCGCTGGCGAGTTGGACGGTGATCTTCCGCAAGTATTTCGCCATCAAGAGCGCACGCCTGAAGACCGATGACTTCGAGCAGGAGTTCTGGTCCGGCACCAGTCTCAATGACCTTTACCAGGCAGCGATCAACAGCGCGCGCCAGGGCAGCCCCCTGCAGCGCATTTTTGCCTCGGGCATGCGCGAGTTCCTCAAACTGCGGGAGCGGCGACTCGACTCCTCGACCCTGGTGGACGGGTCGCGCCGGGCCATGCGCGCCGCCTTCCAGCGCGAGATGGACGTGATCGAGGCCAACCTGTCCTTCCTCGCCTCCGTCGCTTCCGTGTCGCCTTACGTCGGTCTGTTCGGCACGGTGTGGGGCATCATGCACGCCTTCGTGGGCTTGTCCAACCTGCAGCAGGTCACTCTGGCCACCGTCGCGCCCGGCATCGCCGAGGCACTGGTAGCCACGGCCATCGGCCTGTTTGCCGCCATCCCAGCCGTGATCGCCTACAACTTCTTCGCCCGCGACATCGACCGCCTGGCGATCCGCTTCGAGTCGTTCACGGAAGAGTTCTCGAACATCCTTCAACGTCAGGTGGCACCCCACCCCCAGGGCGCTGCGGCGCAGCCTTCGGGTCCCCTGACACGGCCGATGATGGCCGACTCCGGAGGGCATTGAATGGCCGCGATCCAACAACGCTCGGGCGGACACCGGCGCCGCGCGCTTGCCGAGATCAACGTCGTCCCCTACATCGACGTGATGCTGGTCCTGCTGATCATTTTCATGGTCACCGCCCCGCTCATCACCCCCAGCGCCGTGAAACTACCCAGTGTGGGGCAGGCCACGCGCGCACCAGATACGGTGGTGGAGGTGGACATCAAGGCCGACCAGACACTGAGCGTGCGGCTGCGCGACCCCAATGCCAAGCCTGGGCAGAGCGGCCTTCAACCCCAGGCGGTGACGATGGCTGACCTGCAACCCATCGTGGCCCAGCTCGCCCAGCAAAGCGGGTCAACGCTCGCAGCCATGCCGGTGCTGATTGCCGCCGACAAGGACGTCAAGTACGACGACGTGATCAAGGTACTCAACCGCCTCAAGCTCGGCGGCGTGCAGCGCGTCGGTCTGGCCGTGCAGGCCACGGGTCAACCGTAAGGTAGCCCGTTCGTTCGATGTTGCGATGAGCACCTACAACCCGCCCGCCGACAAACTGCGCCCGCCCCCGGAAAAGGGCATGGGCCGCGCGTTGCTGTTTGCCGCGCTCATGCATGTGATGCTGATCCTGGTCATCGCCCTTGGCGTGCACTGGAAAAGCCATCCTCCTGAGGCGGTTGAAGCCGAGTTGTGGGCTCCCACGGCCCATCTGGCCGCCCCGCGCCCGCCCAAGGTCACACCTCAGCCGGTGCCGCCCGAGGTCAAGCCGCAGCCCGCACCGCCACCGCCCCCGGTCACCCGAACGCCACCGGCTCCGGACAACGCCGAGATTGCGCTGGAGAAAGCACGCCGACTCAAGCAGCAGGAAGAGCAGCACCAAGCCGCCTTGCTCGCCCAGCAGCAAGCCGAAAAGCGATTGGCGGCCAAGCTGGCGGCTGAAAAACTCGCGCGCGAGCAGCAGCGCGAACAGGCGCGCGAAGAAAAGCAGCGGCTGGCGCAGGAAAAGATTGCCGAGCAGCGCAAGCAAGCCGAACTGCAAAAGCAGCAGGAACTCAAGGCGGAACAACAACGCAAGGCAGAACAGCAGCTTGCCAAGCTGCAGCAGCAGGCGCGTTCGGATTACATGAAGAACCTCATGTCCCAGGCCGGCACGGGACCCTCCACCAGTACCGGCACGGCCGCCGTCAGTTCGGGGCCGTCCGGCAAATATGCGGCGCGGCTGGCGACGCTGGTGCGGCAGAACGTCGTCTTCCCACAGATCGACCAGATCCAGGGTGACCCCAAGGTGATCATCACCGTCACGCTGGATCCCAACTCGGGCGAGGTCCTGGGCACGAGCATCAAACACTCAAGCGGCGTGCCAAGTTGGGACCAAGCCGTGCTGCGCGCCATCCAGCGCGTGGGCCGATTCCCGGCCGACGGCAACGGTCGGTGGTACACGCCCATGGAAATCAAGGCCGGGCCGCGCGACGAAGGCTGAGGACGACGCGCCCGGGACGAACTGCCCGTGCGGATTGCGCAGCGAATCGACGAAACACAGCCGGGCCTCACCCGCGCGCTGGCGTTCAACAGCACCGCAGCGCGCGCGTTCGGCAATCAGTGCTGCATGCGCATGGCTGCTGCGCCGTCGGCGCTGTCGTAGACCACGTGCACCCTTGCATCCAGCGCCAGGCTGGCGAGCGCGGCGAGCACATCGTCGCCCGGGCGCAGACGCACGCGATCGAGCCGCAGCAGGGCTTCAGCACCACCGCGTTCGACCTCGATGTCCAGGGGCAGGCCATCATCATCGCCCGCGGCATGCGCGCGCGCCAGATCAATCAGCGGCGCGGCATCGGCCAAACCGTTGATGCGCATGCGGATGCGCCGCCCAAGGCGCGCGCGGGCCTGCTCCAGGGTCCAGACGGCGTCGACGTTGAAACGCAAGCCGCCGCTGAAGCGGTCATTCTGCGCCCGCCCCTGCATCACCAGCAGTTCATCATCGCGTAGCAGGGTGCGCACGGTGTCGAGCAGGCGCTCGTTCACCACGGTTTCCAGCATGCCGGAGCGATCTTCCAGGGTGACGATGGCCACCCGTCCGCGCTGGCCCTGCACCACGCGCACCGCGGCGACAATGCCTGCGACGATCTGCGGCTCGCGCGCATCGGCCAGTTCGGCCAGCGAACGCGGCGCAAAACGGCGCACCTCGGTGGCATGGGCGTCAAACAAGTGGCCGCTGAGCACGAAGCCGATGGCGAGCTTTTCCTCGGACAGCCGTTTGCGCAAATCCCAGGGCGGATGCGGCTCCGGCTCGGGGCTGTTTGCCGCAGCCCCACCCGACTCGATGAACAAGCTGTCGAACAAGCCCGCCTGGCTTGCGTGCTCGGCGCATTGGGCCGCATGCTCCAGGGCCATGCCCACGGCGCCCATGAGCGTGGCGCGATTGGGGTCGAGGGAGTCAAAGGCACCCGAACGAATCAGCGCCTCAAGCACGCGCCGGTTGATCCGGGTGCGGTCCACGCGCGCCGCAAAGTCCATCAACGACGCAAACGGCGCGTCGCCGCGTGCGTCCACCACAGCCTCGATGGCTGCGCGCCCCGTCCCCTTGATCGCGCCCAGCGCATAGCGGATGGTGTGCGCATCCACGGGGTCAAAGCGCCAGGAGCCGAGGTTCACATCCGGCGGCAGCAGCTTCAAGCCCATGGCGCGTGCATCGTCCACCAGCACCTTCAGCTTGTCGGTGTCGTCCAGCGCAACGCTCATGTTGGCTGCCATGAATTCCGCCGGAAAGTGCGCCTTGAGCCAAGCCGTTTGCACCGCCAGCAGGGCGTAGGCGGCTGCGTGCGACTTGTTGAAGCCATAGCCGGCGAATTTCTCCATCAAATCGAAGATCTCGTTCGCCTTGTCGGCAGCAATGCCGTTTTTTTCCGCCCCTTCAGCGAAGATGCCGCGATGCTTGGCCATCTCCTCGGGCTTTTTCTTGCCCATCGCACGCCGCAGCAGGTCGGCGCCGCCGAGCGAGTAGCCGCCGATGACCTGGGCCACCTGCATGACCTGCTCCTGGTAGACCATGATGCCGTACGTCTCCTGCAGCACCGAGGCCATGCGCGGATCCGGGTAGATAATGGGTTCGTTGCCCGCCTTGCGCTGGCAAAAGCTCGGGATCAGATCCATCGGGCCGGGACGGTACAAGGCCACAAGGGCAATGACGTCCTCGAAGCGGTCCGGTTTGGCCTCGCGCAACATGCCCTGCATGCCGCGCGATTCGAGCTGGAAGACCGCAACCGTGTCGCCGCGCGCCATGAGCTTGTACGTGGCCGGATCGTTCAACGGGATGTCGTCCAGCGTGAACGCAGCCCGGTCCGGGTGGTTGCGGCGGATATGCTGGACGGCGAGTTCCAGGATGGTCAGCGTGGCCAGGCCCAGGAAGTCAAACTTCACCAGCCCGATGGCCTCCACGTCATCCTTGTCGAACTGAGAGACCGCGTCCGTGCTGCCGGGTTGCGCATAAAGCGGACAGAAATCGGTGAGCTTGCCCGGAGCGATGAGAACGCCGCCCGCATGCATGCCCACGTTACGGGGAAGGCCCTCGAGCTGCTGGGCCAGGGTCAACAGGTGGCGCACTTCCTCCTCCTGCTCCATGCGCGCCTTCAGCTGGGGCTCCACATCAATCGCCTGGGCGATGGTGATGTGCTGCCCGGGCTTGTTGGGGATGAGCTTGGCAAGCTGGTCGCAGAAGGTGTAGCCGAGCTCCTGCACCCGCCCCACGTCACGCAGGGCTGCGCGTGCGGCCAGCGTGCCGAACGTGGCGATCTGCGAGACCGCCTCGACGCCGTATTTCCGCTTGACGTAATCGATCACCCGATCGCGGTTTTCCTGGCAAAAGTCAATGTCGAAGTCGGGCATGGACACCCGTTCCGGGTTCAGGAACCGCTCGAAAAGAAGGTTGTACGCCAGCGGATCGAGATCGGTGATGCGCAGGCTGTATGCGACCAGCGAGCCGGCGCCCGAACCACGCCCCGGGCCCACGGGACAGCCATTGTCCTTGGCCCAGTTGATGAAGTCGGCCACGATAAGGAAGTAGCCCTCGAAGCACATCTTGGCAATCGTGCCGAGCTCGAACTCCAGTCGCTCAACGTAGCGCGCACGCTGGGCTTCGCGCCCGGCGGCATCCGGATAGAGTTGTTGCAGCCGCCGCTCCAGGCCCTCATAGGACTGCGCGCGGAAAAACTCCGCCATGGCCATGCCCTGCGGCGTGGGGAAATCGGGCAACTGCGGCTTGCCCAGCGTGAGGGTCAGGTTGCAGCGCTTGGCAATTTGGACCGCATTGGCCAAGGCCGAGGGAATGTCGGCGAACAATGCCTGCATCTCGGCCTGCGTCTTGAAATATTGGTCAGGCGTGAAATGCCGCTGGCGCCGCGGGTTACCCAGGGTCTCGCCCTCGGCAATACACACACGCGCCTCGTGGGCCTCGAAGTCCGCCGACTCGAGAAACTGCACGGGGTGCGTGGCCACCACCGGAAGGCTGAGCTCGGCAGCGAGGCGCACTGCCGCAACGACGTGGCGTGCACATTCGGCATGGCCACTGCGCTGGAGTTCGAGATAAAAACGGTTGGGAAACACCCTGGCATGGCGTTGAGCCAGGGTGAGCGCACGCGCCTGATCGCCTGCCAAGAGCGCCTGCCCGATCGCGCCGCCGCGCGCCCCGCACAGCGCGATCAGCCCCTCGCCCAACCCCTCCTGCTCCAGCCACCCCCACTGGATTTCGGCCTGACCGTTGCGCTGACCTTCGAGCCACGCCCGGCTCAGCAAAGTGCACAGGTTGAGGTAGCCTTGGCGGTTCGTCGCCAGCAGCAGCAGTCCGGTTGCGCCTGCCAGGCGCGCGGTGTCGTCGGGCGCCACCCGCACGTCGCAGCCGATGATCGGCTTGACGCCGGCCCCACGTGCCTCGGTGTAGAAGCGCACCGCAGCAAAGAGGTTGTTCAGATCCGTGATCGCCAGCGCCCCCTGGCCATCCGCCCGGGCTGTCGCAACGGCCGCATCGACCCGCAGGCTGCCGTCGACAATGGAGAACTCGGTATGGGTGCGCAGGTGGACGTAAGACATGCCTGCATTGTAGGAAGCCAGGGGTTCGCTGGCGCCCTTGACAAATGCGATTGCACTGCTAGCGCGAATTGTTACTTTATTCTATCTCGTTGATTTATCTAGACTTTCATCAGCGCAAGGGCCACCCCTGAACCGATACACGGCTCCCTATAATCGTTCGAGCTTCACTGCGCGGTGGAGCCCGACCCCCACGCCTCGAGCTGGCACGTGCCGAGCACGCGTGGCGCCCGAAGTTTTCTCGCGTCCTGCGCGGGCGGTGCCCGCCGCGACGTGGTGGCCAGGAAGTGCCCGGCCACCGTCCTGACACCACTAGCAGGCCCAAAGAACCGATGCCCGACTTTCACGCCCTGCCCGCGATTTCCCTGCATGCCGACGGTGTTCTGTGGGTAGGCCTCGCGTTGGTGCTTGCCACGCTCATGGGCGAATCGGTGTTTCGCTTCCTGCGCTGGCCGCGACTCATTGGCTACACCGCGGCCGGACTGGTCATTGCCGCAGGCGGGGGCGGCCTGCAGGCCATGGCTTTGCAGCCCGGCGCACGTGCGATCGTGGACGCCGCTCTGGCCGTGCTGCTGTTCGAGATCGGGCACCGCGTGAATCTGCGCTGGCTCCTCACCAATCGATGGTTGATCTTGCTCAGCTTGGGCGAATGGACGCTGGCACTTGCCGCGATGTGGACTGTTCTGGGACTGCTCGGCCTGGGCGGGTTGCATGGCCTGGCCACGGCCGCAGCCCTCGCGTGCACGGCGCCCGCCGTGGCGCTGCGCCTGAGTGGCGAGTTCAACGCCAAGGGCCAGGTCACGGAACGCCTGCTTCTCGTTTCGGCCCTGGGCACCATCCTGTCCATCCTCGCGGTGGGCGTGCTCACCGGCTGGCTCGGCGCGCAAGCCAGCGCACATTGGTGGAACGCTTTGCTGCAGCAGGCCTATGCAATCGGTGGTGCGGTGCTGGCAGCTGGCGTTCTGGCCTGGGCCGTGCACTGGGTGGAGCGCCATTTTGATTTTGCCGACGAAGGCGCCGCGCTGCTGCTGGTGGGGCTGATCCTGCTGGTGCTGTCCATCACCCGCATGATGCAATGGTCCACCCTGCTCACGCCAGTGCTGGCGGGTCTGCTGCTGCGCGCGCGCAGCCAGCGCCCACGCGTGTGGCCCCGGCACTTCGGCACCGCAGGCGGGGTTCTGGTTGTGCTCCTGTTTCTGATCCTGGGCCTGAGCCTGAACTGGGCAGCGCTGGCCAGCGGCATGATGGCGGGTTTGCTGTTGGCCGCCGTGCGCGCGCTCGCCAAGCTCGCGGTGCCCGTCCTGCTCGGCCGCCCATCGGGCTTGAGCTGGAGGCAATCCACCGCGCTGGGGTTGACGCTGAACCCCGCCGCCGGCGTGAGCTTCGTGCTGCTGTTGAACCTGGCGCAGGCCGTGCCGGATTTTCCGCATGCCCTGATCGCCGCAGCCTTTGCCGCCATCGTCGTCCTGGAGCTCGGGGGCACGCTGCTGGCGCGCTGGGCGCTGGGCCGCTCGGGCGACATTGCCGCCGTACGCAAGGCACCCTGAGGAGAACGCGATGAAACTGGGACCGTTTTCGCAATCGGGCGCACTGTCCATCGGGATTGAGCTGGAGCTGCAAATCGTCAGCCGCCACAATTACGACCTCATGCCGTGCGCACCCGACCTGCTGCGCTTGCTTGAGGGCCGCAAGCTTCCCGGCCTGGTGACCCCGGAGATGACCGAAAGCATGATCGAACTCTCCACCGGCATCTGCACCGGCTACGAGGATGCGCTGGCCCAACTGGGGGAGATTCAAGGCGCCCTCGTCGAAGCGGCCGGCCGTCTTGATGTGGGACTGGCTGGTGGGGGCACGCACCCCTTCCAGCACTGGGCGCAGCAGCGCATCTTTGACAAGCCGCGCTTTTTGCAACTCTCCGAGCTGTACGGGTATCTGAGCAAACAGTTCACCGTATTTGGCCAGCATGTGCACCTGGGCTGCCCAAGCGCGGATGAGGCGCTGTACACCCTTCACTGTATGTCGCGCTTCATTCCGCATTGCATTGCGCTATCGGCATCCTCACCCTACGTGCAGGGTGAGGACACCGGGTTTCACTCCGCCCGGCTGAACTCGGTGTTTGCCTTTCCCCTGTCGGGTCGTGCGCCCTTCGTGCTGACGTGGGACGACTTTGAGCGCTACTTCGAAAAAATGACCGCCACCGGCGTGGTCAAAAGCATGAAGGATTTCTACTGGGACATCCGCCCCAAGCCCGAGTACGGCACGATCGAGGTCCGGGTGATGGACACACCGCTGACGATCGCCAAGGCGGCGCGCATTGCGGCCTATATCCAGACGCTGGGCCGTTTCATCCAGACCGAGCGTCCCTACATGCCGCAAGATGACGATTACCTGGTCTACACCTTCAACCGTTTCCAGGCCTGCCGCTTCGGCTTCGATGGCACGTTTGTCGACCCTGCCACGCGTGAGCACCGCACCCTGCGCGAAGATTTGGTGCGCACGCTGGTCAAGCTCGAAGAGCACGCGATGGCGCTCAGGTCCGACACGGCCTTGCGCGAACTGCTGGCCGATGTGAGCGCGCGTGGCAACGACGCGCAGTGGATCCGCGAGACGTTCGCGCGCGAAAAACACTTGCCCGAAGTTGTCAGGCAGCAGTGCGGCCAGTGGATGGGCCGGCCGCACGAAATTTTGCAGCGCGCAGACGCCTGAAGCGCCAGCTCAGTTCCCGCCACCCCATTCACGCGCTTGCTGGCCGGCGAACTGCATGCGGTGCAGTTGCGCGTACAAGCCGCCCTGCGCCAGCAACTCGGACTGCGAGCCCAGCTCCACCAGCCTCCCCTGATCGAGCACCGCGATGCGATCACAGTGGGCGATGGTCGCGAGCCGGTGCGCGATCACGATGGTCGTGCGGCCCTGCATGAGCCGATCGACCGCCTGCTGCACGAGCCGCTCGCTCTCGGCATCGAGCGCACTGGTGGCCTCGTCGAGGATCAGGAGCGGTGCATCACGATACAGCGCCCGGGCGATCGACAGGCGCTGGCGCTGCCCACCGGAGAGTTTCGAGCCGTTGTGCCCAACCTCGGCGTTCATCCCGCCGGGCAAGCCGCGCACGAAATCCGCCAGGGCAGCCGCCTCCAGCGCCGCCCAGGCACGGTCTTCGTCCACCGGCTCCCCGAAACTCACGTTGGCCGCAACGCTGTCATTGAGCAGCATCACGTCCTGCCCGACGTAGGCGATCTGCTGGCGCAGGCTGTGCAGCCGCCAGTCACGCAGTGGTATGCCATCCAGCAACAGGCGACCGGACGTGGGCTCGAGAAGGCGCGGCACCAGGCGCATCAACGTCGTCTTGCCGGCGCCGGAGGGACCCACCAGAGCCAGGCTTTCGCCCGCGCGCACGTGCAGGCTCACACTGTCGAGCACTGGGCGGTCAAGCGCGCCAATGCGAACCGTCACGTTGTCAAAGACCAGATCACCACGCACGCGCCCCGTTTCGAAGGTCCCGGTGTCGAGCTCCTCAGGCGTATCCACAATGCCGCGCAGCCGCTCCAGGGAACTGAGCGCACGCATCATCGGCTGCACAATGTCCGAGACGCGGCGCAAAGGCGACAGGGTCATCAGCATGGCGGTGATGAATGACACGAAACCGCCCACGCTGTGATGGCCGGAAAGATCGCTCTGGTGCAGGGCATAGACCATCACCACCGACACGGCCAAGGCTGAAAGCCACTGCGAAACCGGCGTGGTGGAGGATCCCGACACGAGCGTCTTCACCGTCGTGCGGCGCAGATACTGGTTGATGGCATCGAATCGAGCAGCAAACCCGCTCTGCGCGTTGTGCACGCGAATCACCGGCGCGGCGAGCATCCCTTCTTCGAGCGCATAGGCCGTTTCCTCAGCAGCCTTTTGCATCTGTGCATTCAGGCGCTTGGCGCGCCGGCTGATGAGCCGCATGGTGAAGAGCAAAGGCATCAGAATGGCCAGCGTCAGCAGCGTGAGGCTCCAGTTCAGCCACAGCAGGTAGCCAAACAAGGCCACAAGTGTGAGGCTGTCGCGCACCAGGGTGAGCAGCCCGGGGAAGATCATCCCCAAAGCCAGTTGTGCCTCATACACGGCGGCACCGATGAGGCTGCTGGCGCTTTCGCGCTGCAGCGCCGCGAGTTGCGCATGCACAATCTGGCCATAGACCAGCGAGCGCACCCGCGCCAACACATTCTGTGTGAGCCACTGTGTGAGAAACTGCGAGCCCAGCCACGCCAGCCCGCGTGCCGTGAACAGCCCAAGCAGGACGGCAGGGACCGCCCATAGCGGGAAGTCGCGCTTGGGCGTGAATCCGACATCCAGCACGTGTTTCATCAGCGCGGGCAGCACGGGCTCGGTGGCGGCCACAATGGCCGCGAAGAGCACGATGAGCAGCCCAGCCGCGCGATTACGGGGGTTGGCCAGGAAAAGTTGCCACAAAAGCCGGCGCGATCCCGCTGTGTTCGACTGATTTGGGGAAGTTGTCAATTGACTGAGACCGAAAACGCTGAAGCCCATTCGCCCATCTGCGCGCCGCACGGCGCAACGAGTGGGCCCACCGCGCGCATCCTAGCCCCTAACGGGAGCCCGCTGAATGAGCCCGACTCTGCGCCTTGGCTTGGGTGGACCATCGCGGCTTTCTTGATCGCTTATCCAACCCTTATGCTGGTTGTGCCCGGCGCGATCAATACCGCCTTTGCGCTTCTCCTGCTGCTGAGCCTTGGGATCTTGGCTTCGGGGTGGCGCTACGGCCGTGGCATCGAGGCCGCCGCCGGTGCGAGACGGGTTTCACTGCCGGCAACGTGGGGCTGGGTGTACAGCCTGGCGATGCTTGCATTGCCGATTTCGATCTTCGTGAGCCAAGTTGCGAATCAGCGGTGGGGATGGCCTTATTACGACGCGGCATCACGCTTCCTGTTTTCCATTCCGATCTTTTTTGCGCTTCGCCGCGTCGCTCCCAAATACCTTCGCCCTCTCCAATATGGGTTGATCACCGGCGCGCTTGTCGCGGCCTTTGCCATCACGTACGCACCGACGGATTGGGGAAACAAGCGGCTGGGTACGCGTTTTGTCAACCCGATTCATTTCGGCGATCTCGCTCTGACGCTCGGTGCATTGGCCGCCTTCAGCATGGACTGGTCCGGCCGCGACGCGACTTGGCTGAGAGGATTGAAGGTCTGCGCACTCGTCGCCGGCCTGTATGCGTCCATGAAAACGGGGGCGCGCGGCGGCTGGGCGGCCATCCCACTCTTCGTGGCGCTAGCGCTTTGGTTTCAGCGAAAGAATCTGCCGCCATCCAGGCTGGCCTGGTATGCCGCCGCCGCATGTGCGCTGGCTATCGCCAGCTATGTGTTGCTTCCTGAAGTGCACCATCGAATCGACATGATCGAGGCAAACCTCGCCGCTTTTCAGAGCGGCCAGGACAACACCTCACTCGGGATCCGCTTCCAGCTCTGGCACGCAGCACTCTTGATTTTCGAGAAAAATCCCCTTTTCGGGGTTGGAATGGGTGGCTTCAAGGCGCTCATGCCGGCGATGCAAAAAGCTGGAATTGTCACCCCGCTCGCCGCCGCACTTGGGGAAGGAGAGGTGCATAGCGAAATGCTGTCCAGGCTGTGTCAGCTCGGCATTTTTGGATTGATTGCCATTATCAGCGTGTATGCGGTGCCGGCCCTGATGTTCGCGCGGCGCCCATTCAACGGCGCCGCCTCCAGGGTTCGAAGCGCACAGATGGGAATGGTCCTGATTGGCGTCTTTTTCGTGTATGGTTTAAGTGTTGAGACTTTTGACTTAACCATGACGGCCGCTTTTTATTCGCTCACGGCAGCGATTTTGCTCGCATCGGCTTACAATGAAAACGATTCGCGGTGAACATCAATATGTTTAGCATCCTCATTCCAACCTGGAACAATCTGGAGTTTCTTCAATTATGTGTGGCCAGCATACGAAAGAACTCGGCATTCCCGCACGAGATTCTGGTGCACGTCAATGATGGAAGCGACGGGACATTGGAGTGGGTCAAGACTGAAGGTCTCCGATATACCCACTCCACGCATAATGCGGGCATCTGCCTGACCGTGAATGGCCTCGCGGGCATTGCCACACAACCATGGCTCGTTTATATGAACGACGACATGATCTGCTGCCCAGGCTGGGATACGGCATTTGCGAATGCCATTGATGCATCCGACACGGATTTGATTTTTCTGTCGTCGACGCTCATTGAGCCAACAGACACCAAGAATCCCGTTGTGATTGTTGGGGATTTTGGCACCTCACCGGACAATTTCGACGAAGATCGACTTCTGAAGAATTGCATGAAATCGGACAGACCCGATTTATTGGGACATGGTTCACAACCGACCTTGGTCAGCAAGCGTTGGTGGCATATGACCG
>JAGWOZ010000336.1 GCA_028870715.1 Betaproteobacteria bacterium
TGCCAAACCATATCGATCAGACCAAAGAATGATGACATGAAATTCCAATCTGTTCTCCGCAGCGATGCATGAAGCATGTGGTGGAGGCGAAGAGACAATTGACGGTGGCCTCTATCAACTTCTACACATCCGTATCTCCCAAAGCCTCCACTGCCCCCAAGCCCTGAATCGGAAATTGTCATGAGCGTTTTGAGTCACGTCGCGCTGCGACATTTCTTGCTGCTTCGGTCTGCCTGTTTCCCTGGGCCCTTGAAGCATAGGAAAACAAGGGCGCATCCCGATCGCTGGTCGGCAGTGCTTCTCTCGGTGGCGGCATTCGGCGGGATGGTCGCGATTCCTGCCTTGGCGGGTAGCGTGCCCCCTGGCGCTAGCCACATCTCCTTCTACGGTGACATTGGAAACATGATCAACAGCCAGAATCCGCTCCTTGTCCGTCCTTCAACGCTCCTATTGACTGAGGACGGCTCCGTCGCACTGACTCATTTGCGGTGGAGCGGTTGGGGCAACAGCATCGCCCGTGCAACCGGCGTCTGGACTGCTAGCGACTGCACACCGAGTTGCGCGACCGGAAAACTGACGACGAGTTCAGCGCGATTGACACTCTCAAGCCCGGGGGCCGTGACGGGGCATCAGGTTTACCGTTGCTTCCAGGTCTCGCCACCACACCCGCAGCGGGACATCGCAGATCAAGGTTGCATAGCGCGGCAAGGATCGTCATACGCATATTCACCAACTCCAGTCCGTTAGGGCTTGCGATGAACTCTCCCGCCACTAAGCGCCGGGCGGCGCTGTCGTGGGGGTTTCGCGGGTCACAGACTTGGACTTGCCACGTTGCCGGGGCAGAGGTTTGGGTCTCGCCGCCACGCCCGTCCCAGGCGTGTGTGCGTCGATGAGAGCCACCGATGCGCTATTGCGGTCGCGCTGCATGACGTGCCCGCAGTGCGGACAGATATGCATGCGGTCTCCAAGCGTCTTGGGAGAGATCTCCCAGCACGCCGAGCACCACTGCGACGGTTTGATCTGGCGCGTATCGCTCAGGTGCAGTCGCGTACCAGCTTCCTCCGCTTTGTACGCGAGCATCTGCTGCGCCATGCCGAACCCGGCCGAGAGGATCTCCCGGTTGAGTCCGGCCTTTTGCCGCACACGACGGCCCGGCGCATCCGCCGTGCCACGTGCGCTGCGGCTCATATTCTTCGGAGCCAGTTGCTCCGTGGCCAACACGGCGCATTGCTGCACCATGCGGGTTGTTTCCTTGTGTACGAAGTCCCGGCGCAGGTTGCCGATGCGGTCATGCAGCCGGGCCACGCGCTGGCTTAATCGCTTGTATCGCACGGAGCCTTTGCGTTTGCGTGCGCGCTGGCGCTGCAACGCGGCAAGGCGCGGCAGTTCCTCACGCAACCAGCGCGGGTTGTCGATGGTCCGTCCATCGTCGAATGTCGCCCAGTCGGTGACGCCGAAGTCCACGCCCCGGCGCTGATCACCGGTGCGCTGGCGCGCACAGGCCTCATCAGGTACGCGCAGCGTCACCGACACGAACCACGCGCCATTCCTGCGCGTAACCGTGATGTCGTTGGGTTTGGCCTCAACCCCGAAGCGGTGCCGCCCGCGTGCCCGGATGGACATGGCGGCATCGCCGCTGCCCAACCGAAGCGTGGCACCACGGCTGCCGTGCGGCATGAGTTTCCAGCCAGCGGGGTCGGGATAGGCAAAACCCCAGAACCGCTTGGCGGATTTGAAACGCGGGAATCCGGGCGTTTGACCAGCCTTGACCCGGCGAAAGAACGACTGGAATGCGAGATCCAGACGCCGCAGCGTCTGCTGCAAGGCATGACTGCCGAGCGCGATGAACTCAGGCCGATCAGCCCTGATCTGCGGCAGGACGTTCTGCTGGTCGTAGTAAGAGATGGACTTCCTGGCCTTGCGCCATGCGTCGATGCGCTCTTCCAGTGCCGCGTTGTACAGCTCGCAGTGCAGCCGCGTCCACGCCTCAAGCCGCGCGGATTGCGCGGCATTGGGATACAGCTTGAACGTGACTTTGCGCCGTTCCATACTGTTATTTTATACAGACTCGCGAGGAACAACAAGCGCAAACCGCCCGCTTGACCCCCTCCTGCCCGCACGGCTTCGCCTGAGCGACGCTGTGCGTCGGGCCGAGCGAGGAAGGCGAATGCGCGGGCATGTGTTCAGGGCTTTCGCAGCGAAACCGTCATCGGAATCCAGGACGACGAGTTGCATCAGCCACAGCCTGTGGTGATCCACCTGACCGCGGGACGCAAGCGCCT
>JAGWOZ010000085.1 GCA_028870715.1 Betaproteobacteria bacterium
GTGTGCGCGCCCGTGTCTTCATCGACGAAGACCACCGGCTGGCCCGGTCGAACGACCACAACGCTCTCCAGAAACATATTGGCACCATTCATGTGCACGTAAACCGGAGCTCGCGCAGCGGGCGCCGCTTGCGCTTCGGGGATGCCGACCCTTGCGGCCGCGCACAAAGCGATGAGCAAGGCGGCATAACCGATGTGCCGCAGGGCGGGGCGAACGGAACGACACGATTGCATGGGACCTGTCCTCGTCGAATACACCATGCCCGAACCCTAGGCTCGCCGTGCAATGCGGTCAATGCAGGCTCACATCGCGTTACCGCTGCAACGCCTGTTTGCGCCACACGACCCGGCTCTCCGCCAGCGCATTGGCGGCACCCACGTCGGCCGACCCGGGCGCCTGATCGCGAAACCGGCATAACGGCCTGCAAAGAAACTGGCAAAGCCATATGCTTAGAAAAGTCACCAGTGTTTCACCTTGTGCAGCCCGCTTCGTCGGGATAGACCCTGATGCAGCGCAACATAGGTCACGTTATGGTTTGCGACAATGCACCAAACGGTCCCTCGCAGTCCCTCAACCATGAATGCCCCCATTCCCCAAGACATCGCCACGCGCGCTCAACGGCAGGCGCAGGTCGTCGCCGCACTGTCTGATGTGCTTCCGGCGTCGTGCCTGCTCTGGCAGCGTGAGGACGTGACGGCCTACGAGTGCGACGGTCTGGCGGCGTACCGGCAAAGGCCGCTGGTCGTTGCCCTGCCGGAGACGGAGTCGCAGGTTGCTGCCGTGCTGCGGATATGTCACCATCTCATGGTTCCCGTGGTGGCCCGAGGCGCTGGCACGGGACTTTCCGGTGGCGCGTTGCCGCACATGGACGGCGTGCTGCTTGCGCTCTCCCGCTTCAACCGGATCAAGACCATCGACGTCGCGGCACGCACCGCAACGGTGGAGTGTGGTGTGCGCAACCTGGCCATCTCCGAAGCTGCTGCACCGCACGGCTTGTATTACGCACCGGACCCTTCGAGCCAGATCGCCTGCACCATCGGCGGCAATGTGGCAGAGAATTCCGGCGGTGTGCACTGCCTGAAATATGGGCTGACCGTGCACAACGTGCTGCAGGTGCGCGGCTACACCGTGGAGGGCGAGCCCCTCACCATCGGAAATCTCGCAGGCGACTGCCCGGGGCCAGACCTGCTTGCAGCCGTGATCGGCAGCGAGGGGATGCTGATGGTCGTGACCGAGGTCACGGTCAAACTTATCCCCAAGCCGCACCTGGCACGCTGCATCATGGCCAGCTTTGATGACCTGCGCAAGGCTGGCGATGCCGTGGCCAGCCTGATCGCCGCAGGCATCATCCCGGCCGGGCTGGAGATGATGGACAAGCCCATGACCGTTGCCGCCGAAGCGTTTGTCCATGCCGGCTATGACCTGAACGCCGAGGCGATCCTGCTGTGTGAGTCGGACGGCACAGCGGAGGAAGTCGAAGAGGAAATTGGGCGCATGAGCGCCGTGCTCCAGGGCTGTGGCGCCACCGCCATCGCCGTGAGCCAGTCCGAGGCCGAGCGGCTGCGCTTTTGGAGCGGGCGCAAAAACGCCTTCCCGGCCTCGGGCCGCATTTCCCCCGACTACTACTGCATGGATGGAACCATTCCGCGCAAGCGTGTCGCCGACATGTTGTTGTCGATCAAGGACATGGAGCGCGAATTTTCCCTGCGCTGCGTCAACGTGTTCCACGCTGGCGATGGAAACCTTCATCCGCTCATCCTTTTCGATGCCAACCTGGCAGGGGAGTTGGAGCGCGCCGAGGCGTTCGGTGCGAAGATTCTGGAGACCTGCGTGGAAATGGGCGGCTCGATCACCGGCGAACATGGTGTGGGGCTGGAGAAAATCAATTCCATGTGCGTGCAGTTCAGCCCCGAAGAGCTTGAGCAGTTCCGAGCCTTTCGGCGCGCCTTCGATCCGGCCGAGCTGCTCAACCCAGGCAAGAACATTCCCAGCCATGCGCGCTGCGCGGAGTACGGAAAGATGCATGTGCGCGGCGGGCGCACGCCCTTTCCGGATCTGCCTCGCTTCTGACACCCAAGCTGCCCCTTTGCGCTGCTGTGCGCGGATGATCCGAACGGCAAGGATCGGATCGCCCCCGGCCTTGGTGCACGCAACGCGACGCGAATCTTCCGATCTTTCACCTTGAACCGAGACTGTTTGTGAACCCTTCTGATTCCCTGGCCGCCCTGCAGGAACAGGTCCGGCAAGCTGCAGCGGAACACGCATCGCTCATCGTGCGTGGCGGCGGCAGCAAGGCTTGGCTGAGCCTGCCCGAAGTCCCCGCGCGCGAGCAGCGTGCCCTGGACATGCGCACCTACGCCGGCATCATCAGCTATGAACCCACTGAACTCGTCGTGACCGCGCGAGCCGGTACACCACTGGCCGAACTCGAAGCGGCTTTAGCCGCGCACGGTCAATGCCTTCCGTTCGAGCCACCGCACTATGCCCACACTGGAGCACAAGCCACCGTGGGCGGGATGGTTGCCGCTGGGCTTTCCGGCCCAGGGCGTCAGGGCGCCGGCGCGGTGCGTGACTACGTGCTGGGCGCCGCGCTGCTCGAGGGTCGCGGCGAGGTCCTGCACTTCGGCGGACAGGTGATGAAAAATGTCGCCGGTTTTGACGTGTCGCGCCTGCTCGTCGGGTCCATGGGATCCCTCGGTGCCATCGTCGAGGTCTCGCTGAAGGTCCTGCCGGTTGCGCCCGCCGAGGCCACGCTCGTTTTCGAGTTGGGTAAGCAGCGCGCCCTGGAACAGATCAACGCGTGGGGTGGGCAACCAATCCCCATCGCCTCGAGTGCGTGGTGGAGCGATGACGCCGGCACCGATCTGCTTCACGTGCGCTTGCGTGGGGCACGCGCAGCCGTGGCGGCAGCGTGCAGCCGGCTGGGTGGCACACGCCTCGACGACGATGCCGCGCATAGGCTCTGGCAGGGGCTGCGCGAGCAGTCCCTGCCCTGGTTCGCTCCGACTTGGGCACAGCCCGGCGCTGCAGGCGAATGCCTGTGGCGTCTGGCCGTGCCGCCCACCACGCCACCGCTGAAGCTGCAGGGTTCTCTACTCATTGAATGGGGCGGCGCGCAGCGCTGGATCAAGAGTGAACTGCCGGCTGCAGTGATGCGCGAGGCAGCGACCGAGGCCGGGGGGCACGCCACGCGGTTTCGCGGCGGCGACAGCGCCACCCCGGTGTTCACCCCGCCCGCGCATCCACTTGAGCGCATTCATCGCGACATCAAGCGTGCGTTTGATCCGCACGGTGTATTCCCCACGATGTTCGCCGATCACTGAGACCCCGGTCAAATCCGCCCAAGTATCCTCATCATGGAAACACGTCTGTCTCCCGAATTCGCTGGCACCGCTGAAGGTCAAGAGGCGGAAAGCATCCTGCGCGCCTGCGTGCATTGCGGCTTTTGCACGGCCACCTGCCCCACCTACCAGTTGCTTGGCGACGAACTGGACGGCCCACGCGGGCGCATCTACCAGATCAAGCAGGTCCTCGAAGGCGAGCCGCCGACCCGCAGCACCCAACTCCATCTTGATCGCTGCCTGACCTGTCGCAACTGCGAAACGACCTGCCCCTCGGGTGTGGCCTATGGTCAGCTTCTGGACATTGGCCGCCGCGTCGTCGACGCGAAGGTGCCCCGTCCTGCTGGCGAACGTGCCGCGCGCTGGGCGCTCAAGGAAGGCCTGACTTCGCCACTGTTCGGCCCGGCGATGAAGCTGGGCCAGATCCTCAAGCCGCTCGTGCCCACCGGGCTCAAGGACAAGGTGCCGCAACCCAAGCCAGCCGGCTCGTGGCCGACTCGTGAGCATGCCCGCCGCGTGCTGATGCTGGCCGGGTGCGTACAGCCCTCCATGGCACCCAACATCAACTCCGCCACCGCCCGCGTTCTCGACGCCCTCGAGGTACAGGTCTTGCTGGCGGATGGCGTCGGCTGCTGCGGCGCCATCCGCCAGCATCTATCCGACCACGACGGGGCGCTGGCCGACATGCGTCGCAATATCGATGCATGGTGGCCACTGGTGGAGCGCGGCACCGTGGAGGCCATCGTCATCAATGCCTCGGGGTGCGGCGTGCAAGTGAAGGACTACGGTCGCGAACTGGCGCACGACCCTGATTATGCCGAGCGCGCGAAACGCATCTCCGAGTTCGCGCGCGATCCCGTCGAATTTCTGGCGGAGCAAGGCCCACGAATCGCAGCCCGGCTCCAGCGCAAACCGGCAGAAAGCCTGGCGTGGCATCCACCATGCACACTGCAGCACGGCCAACGGCTCGGTGGCCAGGTGGAAACGTTGCTACGCAGCTTGGGATTCACGGTCAGCTTGCCCGCCGAGAGCCATCTGTGCTGTGGTTCGGCCGGAACTTACTCAGTGCTGCAGGGCAGCCTCTCCAAGCAGCTTCGCGAGCGCAAACTCAAAAATCTCGCGCACTTGGCACCCGAGCGCATTTTGAGCGCGAATATTGGCTGCATCCAGCATCTCCAGGCCGGCACCACGATGCCGGTGCAGCACTGGCTGGAATTTCTGGATGAGGCCCTGCGGGAGTGAAGGCGCCACGGCGCCCATCTTGTGCAGGATGGCGCGCCACAGCCCCGATCATCGGTCGGCAGCTTACATCGCTCGCATGCAATGGCTTTGTCCGGCGGGGATCATTCGCAACCGCAACCCGGAGCATGATCCATGCAGGGCACTGGTGTATCAGGCTGGATTGCGTTTGGCCACCAGGGTCAGAATATCGTAGCTTGCCACCAGGTCCTCGTCCTGGTTGCGCACCTCCACGTCCCAGGCCACCACACCTTGGCCATGCCCCTGCGCGTCCGTCTTGCGCCGATCAATCTTGCGCTTGCAAGTCAAACGCGCCCGGATCGTGTCGCCAATGCGTACGGGTTTGATGAAACGCAACGTGTCAAGCCCATAGTTGGCAAGCACGGGCCCAGGCGCCGGAGACACAAACAGTCCCGCGGCGGCCGAGAGCACGAAATAGCCATGTGCGATGCGCTGCCCAAAGGGCGACTGACGCGCCGCAATCTCGTCAAAGTGCATATAGAAATAGTCACCTGAAATGCCGCCGAACGCGACGATATCGGCCTCGGTAACGGTGCGTCGATGGGTCAACAACGACTCGCCAATCTGCAACTCCTCAAAGTGCCGGCGGAATGGGTGAACTTCGGATTCGATGCGCGCTGCGCCCCGTATGTACTCCCCCACCACAGCTGCAACCATGCTCGGTGAACCCTGGACGGCCGTGCGCTGCAGGTAATGCGTGACGGCGCGCAGGCCCCCGAGTTCCTCTCCACCTCCGGCCCGCCCGGGCCCGCCGTGCTTGAGCATGGGCAGCGGTGCCCCATGCCCCGTGGATTCTTGTGCGGCTTGCGCATCAAGGACCAGAATTCGGCCCTGATGCACCGCTGCGCGGCGCACGGCATGCGAGGCCGTTGCGGCGTCGCGTGTTGCAATCGTCGCCACCAGACTGCCCTGCCCGCGCGCGGCCAGCGCAAGGGCTTCATCCATGTCGTCGTACGGCAGCAAGGTGCTCACGGGGCCGAAGACTTCCACGTCGTGAACCTCGGCCACCTCGTTCGGGCGCTCGCAGAGCAACAAAGTCGGGCCGACGAACGCCCCCGTCTGCGCCTGCGCCCCTAGCCCAAACGGATGTCGCCCCCCGTCGTAGACCGTTGCGCACTTCTGGCGCAAGCGCTGCAATTGCGCGAGCACGTCAGTTTGTTGAGCCTTGCTGGCCAGCGGCCCCATTTGCACGTCACTCGATCGCGGATCGCCGACGACAACCCTGGACAGCTTCTCGCGCAGGCGTTGCGACAGCGCCTCGAGTTGCTTGCGCGGAACCAGGATGCGCCGAATCGCCGTGCATTTCTGCCCCGCCTTGACGCGCATCTCACGCACGACTTCCTCGGCGAACAACTCGAACTCGGCATCCTCAGGCTTCACGTCCGGGGCAAGAATGGCGCTGTTGAGGGAATCCGCCTCGGCGTTGAATGGCACACCGCGAGAAAGAAGGTTTGGATTCGCTCGCAATTTCGCGGCGGTAGCCGCCGATCCGGTAAAGGTCACGATGTCCTGGCCATCCAGTCGATCGAGAAGATCTCCTGTCGAGCCAATCACGAGTTGCAGACTTCCGGCAGGCAGGCCACCCCATTGCAGCATGCGGCGCACCAGCGCCCAGGTCAGGTATGACGTGCTGGTGGCCGGTTTGGCGATGCAAGGCATCCCGGCCAGAAAGCTCGGCGCGAACTTCTCCAGCAGTCCCCAGACCGGAAAATTGAACGCGTCAATATGCACAGCCACGCCTTCGCGCGGCACCAGGATGTGGCTGCCGACGAAATGGCCCTTGCGGCCAAGCGGCACGACGGGCCCCTCGTGGACCACATTGCCGCTCGGCAATTCGTTGCTGCCAAGGCCCGCATAGGCAGACAGGGTGGCGATGCCACCTTCGATGTCGATCCACCCATCCGGTCGTGTCGCTCCCGTGTGAGTCGACCAGGCATACAGCTCCTCCTTGTGCTCGCTCAGGTACTTGCCCAGCTGTTTGAGGCGCTGCGCGCGCTCTTGAAAATCAAGCGCCAGCAATCCGTGCACCCCTTGCGCGCGCGCATGGTGCAAGGCTACGGCAAAGTCGGGCTTCTCGGCGTGGGTGCTTGCGGCCGCAACGCCGCTTGACGCATCCAACAGCATCTCGAGCGGCTCGCGGCCGAACCACTGATCGGCGACGTAGCTCTGCAGAACGGGAATGTCCATGGTCATTTGGGTTCATCCAAAGGGGGGAGGGAGATCAAGGCGGGCGGCGCCATCGATCGCGATTGCTCGATCGCATGCAACGGCGCGTGTGCCGAGCGTTTGATGCAGTCCTTGCCGGCGCGGCATAAGACCGGCAACGCACCTCGCGCATGAATCACGGGCAGCGCCTCGCCGCCGCGACGCAACGGCCTGTCGTCTTTGTCGCCAATTCAAGCCTTAACTCATGCAGCATGGGCAGGCATCTCGGAAGACAGCCTGGAGGCGCGCGCTTGCAATCCGCACACGCCGTTGAGAAACAGATCCGCCACGAGCGGAGCAAGATCCGGATAGTCGAGTGGCTGGCCGGCCTTGAACCACGTAAACAGCCAGTTCATCATCCCGAACAACAGCATGGCAAGCGGCTTGTCCAATGCCTGCAGGCCAAGATCAGGACGCGCGGCGGCGATGCATTGCGAAAAATGGGCAACGACCTCGCGCTCGACGCCGAGGATGCGCTCCCGGTCCTGTTCAACCAGAAAGCGCACGTCTTCGGTCAGGACCCGGTGGGCGTGCCGGGCGCTCGCATATTCGTCAACGAAACGCATGATGAGGATCGGCAGGCGTCGAACGGGATCTGGGCATTCGGCCTCCACCTCCCGCACAAGTGCGAGCAACCGCCGCACGTGCCCCTCGGCGATATGGGTGAGCAGCGCATACTTGTCGCGGAAGTAGTGGTACAGCGCGGCCTTGGACAGGCCGCAGGCGTCGGCCACCTGGTTCATCGATGTGGCCACGTAGCCCTGGCGCGCGAACAAGCGCGCGGCCTCGGCCAGGATTGCGGCGCGTTGATCGTCATAGCCAGCGGCGCGTCCACGTGCCATGTCAGCGGTCGTCGAAGGAAATCTCGACCTGCTCGGTCAGGGGATGCGCCTGGCAGCAAAGAATGAACCCGGCTTCCAGGTCTGCCTTTTCCAGCGCAAAATTGCGATCCATGCGCACCTGACCTTGCAAAAGACGGGCGCGACAGGTCCCGCACACACCGGATGTGCACGAAAACGGCAGATCCATCCCTGAGGCAATGGCCACATCGAGGATGCTCGGGTCGCCCTTGCGAAAGTTGACGTCGCGCCGTTGTCCATCGCGCACGATGCTCACCTTGCTCTGCGCCGCATCCTGCGCCTGGGCGCTGTGCATGACAGCGCCGGCGGCCGCCTGACCCTGAGGCAGGCCAAACCGCTCCACGTGGATGCGCTCGGCCCCAACCCCTGCTGCTCGCAGGGCTGCCTCGGCTTCGTCATTCATCTGGTACGGGCCGCAGACGAAGGCATGGTCGATGGCACCTGGCTGGACGACCCGCGCGAGGAATTGCGCAATCCGTGCTCCGTCCAGCATGCCATGGTGCAGCGGGGAATCGGCGGACTCCTCGGAAAACACATGGTGAAGCACCACGCGTGTCAGATAGCGGTTTTTCAGATCCTCAAGCTCCTCCTTGAACATCGTGGACTTAAGGCTTCGGTTGCCATAGAGCAAGGTGAAGCGGCTTCGGGGTTCACGCGCCAAGACGGTCTTCATGATCGACAAGACCGGCGTAATGCCGCTACCGCCCGCGATACCGAGATAATGCCGCTTGGCTGCGGGGTCGATGGCCACATAGAACCTGCCCTGTGGGGGCATGATCTCGATGCTGTCACCGGCATGCAAATGCTCGGCAATCCAGTTCGAGAACACGCCTCCACGCACTTTGCGCACGCCAATGCGCAGCACCCCGTCATCCACCCCGGCACACACCGAATAGGAACGGCGCACCTCGGCTCCATCGATCCTCGCGCGCACATTGAGGTACTGGCCTTGCGTGAATGCAAACCGGTCTGCGAATTCCTCGGGCACGTCGAAACTGACAATCATGGCTTCATCCGTGTCGGGCTCGACGGCGCGTACGCGCAAGGGGTAGAAATGGGTGTCCATGCCTTGCTGCTCAAATGGGTTTGAAGTATTCGAAGGGCTCGCCACATGCGCGGCACCGCCACAGGGCCTTGCACGCGGTGGATCCAAAGGTTGAAAGCTGCTCGGTATCGGCGCTTGCGCAACGCGGGCAGTTCAGTGGTTGAGGGCGCGAGCGATGCACACGCACGGGCACGGCTGTGGCATGCGCTGCCGTGGCGGCTCCGGCAGGCGGCGCAATGCCGTACCTGCGCATCTTTTCCAGCCCCTCGGCGCTGATCCAGTCGCTGCTCCACGCGGGCGCACGCTGCTGGCTGACGCGCACGGGCCCGAGCCCTTCGGACTCCAGCGCTTCGGCCACGCTGCGCGCGATCAGTTCCGTGGCTGGGCACCCCGAGTAGGTCGGCGTGAGCACCACGTCGAGCACACCGTCGCTGGTGTGTCGCACGTCGCGAACGATGCCCAGATCACAGAGGGAAAGGATGGGTATTTCCGGGTCAGCCACCGTCTGCAGCACGGCCCAGGCGCGCGCCTTGCGCGCTTCCGACGCGTTTGCCAAAGGCACCGTGCTCACCATGCGCCTCCGGGAAAACTGCGCTGCATATGCTGCATCTCGGCCAGGATATAGCCCATGTGCTCACTGTGGATGCCCAGCCGTCCGGTGCTGAGAAAAGCCGTGTCGGCGGGCACAGCGAGTCCTGCCGCATCAAGCGCAGCGGTCATGTCGCGCAGCCATGCTGCGTGCAAATCCGCCCATCGCGGTCCCAGTCCGCTCGCGGCCGCCGCATCGTCCACCGCGTCGGGGCTGAACAGCTCGCGGGTGTACGGCCACAACAGCTCGAGCGCCTGCGCAACACGCCTGCGTGACTCAACAGTGCCACCGCCCAGTCGCTCCAGCCAATCGGCAGCGTGGACGTGGTGATACCGCACCTCCTTCACGGCCTTGCCCGCAACCGCCGCGATCTCTGCATCCTGCGAGGCCTGGAGCTCGCCCCAAACCCGCTCAAGCAAAGCAGACACGATGAGATTGCGCACCGTCGTGACTGCAAAGTCGCCACGCGGCAGCTCCACCAGTGTTGGATGGTGATAGTCGCGCTCATTGCGCAAGAAGGCGAGCTGGTCTTCATCGTAGTTCTGCCCGTCGAGTTGGCCGGCTCGCGTCAGCACGCCACGCGCCTGTCCGAGGAGATCGAGCGCAATGTTGGCCAGCGCAATATCCTCTTCGAGAATTGGCGCGTGGCCACACCACTCCGACAGCCGCTGCGCATGAATGAGGCAGGTGTCGCCAAGTCGCAGCAGGTACTGCACGGATGGATCAGCGCTGATGGCGATCGATGCTTGCATGGTCTGCACCTCACATGTGGTCGACTTCATCAGGCAGCTTGTAGAAGGTCGGGTGACGGTAGACCTTGTCTTCCATCGGATCAAAATACATAGCCTTGTCGCCGGGATCACTGGCGACAATCTGGTCCGATCGCACCACCCAAATGCTGGTTCCCTCCTGCCTGCGCGTGTAGACATCGCGCGCCATTTCCAGCGCCATCTTGGCATCCGGCGCGTGCAGACTGCCGCTGTGCTTATGGTCCAGTCCGGCCTTGCTGCGCACGACGACCTCCCACAATGGCCACTCGCTGGCTGCGCTGCGGGTTTCGTTCCTGCTGCCACTTTCTGACGTGTCCTGCGTCTCGCTCATCATGCGTCTCCGGAATTGGGCTCTCAGGCGGCCCGGGATTGGGCCATTTCACGCTTGGCCGCGTGGGCCATGGCTGCTTCGCGCACCCAGGCGCCGTCCTCCCAAGCCTGGATTCGCGCGCGCATGCGCTCGCGGTTGCAGGGGCCGTCGCCGCCGATGACGCGCCAGAATTCATCCCAATCAATCGCACCGAAGTCATAGTGCTTGCGCTCCTCATTCCAGCGCAAGTGAGGGTCGGGCATGCTTACGCCGAGCACCTTCGCCTGCTCAACCGTAGCGTCGATGAACTTCTGCCGCAGGTCATCGTTGGACATGCGCTTAATGCCCCAGCGCATGCTCTGCGCGGTGTGCGTGCTCGCGTCGTCCGGCGGGCCGAACATCATGAGGCTGGGCCACCACCATCGGTTCACCGCGTCCTGCACCATCTCGCGCTGCGCCTGGGTGCCGTCCCGCATCATGGTCAGCAACGCATCGAAGCCCTGGCGCTGGTGGAAGCTCTCCTCGCGGCAAATTCGAATCATCGCCCGCGCGTACGGCGCGTACGAACAGCGGCAAAGCGGCACCTGATTCATGATGGCGGCTCCGTCCACCAGCCATCCGATCACGCCAATGTCCGCCCAGGTGAGCGTCGGATAGTTGAAGATCGAGCTGTATTTGGCTTTCCCTGTGTGCAGGGCGGCAATCAATTCGTCGCGCGAAATGCCGAGCGTTTCGGCAGCAGCGTACAGATACAGACCGTGCCCGCCTTCATCCTGCACCTTGGCCAGCAAGATGGCCTTGCGCTTGAGCGTAGGCGCGCGCGTGATCCAGTTACCCTCGGGAAGCATGCCCACGATCTCCGAATGCGCGTGCTGGCTGATCTGGCGGATGAGCGTCTTGCGATAATGCTCGGGCATCCAGTCCTTGGGCTCGATGAACCCTCCGTCGTCGATGCGGGCGTCGAAACGCTCGAGCAAATGCTGCTCGTCTGCCGAGCGCGCTGCGCCAGGCTCATCCGAACCCTTGGGCATGAGATCCATCGCTTGGGTGTACATGGTGCGACTCCTTGATGGTCGAACTGCGGGCCTCGTCCCTGGCTGCGCTCAGTTGGTCTTGGCGCGGTGGTCGATCACGCGCCGCGCCTTGCCCACGAGGGTGCGCTCGATCGAGTCGGGCGGCAAGACATTGACATGCGTGCTGATGCCCACCAGCGTCTTGATGCGGTGCGTGACCCATTCAGCGATCTTCTGGCGCTCAGCCTCGGACACGTACCCGATGGACGGCTGCAACTCGCAATGCACCTCGACCTTGTCAAGGTGGCCGTCGCGGCTGAGGTGGATCTGGTACTGGCCCGAGAGTTTGTCATGCTCCAGGACGATTTCCTCGATTTGCGTCGGAAACATGTTGACCCCGCGGACGATGAGCATGTCGTCGCTGCGCCCGACGATCTTGCCCATGCGACGAAAGGCGCGCGCAGTCGGCGGCATGAGGCTGGTCAGGTCGCGGGTCCGGTACCGAACGATTGGAAGCCCTTCCTTCGTCAGTGTGGTGAAGACCAGCTCGCCGTCGCTGCCGTCGGGCAGGACTGCGCCTGTGACCGGATCGATGATCTCGGGGTAGAAGTGGTCCTCCCAGATCACTGGCCCGTCTTGCGTTTCCACACATTCGCAGGCAACCCCCGGCCCCATGACCTCGCTCAAACCATAGATATCCATGGCCTTCAGGCTGGTCTTCGACTCAATCTCCCGCCGCATCGCCTCGGTCCAGGGTTCCGCGCCGAAAATGCCGATGCGCAATGCACAGTCGCGCGCATCAAGACCCTGGCGTGCGAATTCCTCGATGATCACTTGCATGTAGCTTGGCGTGACCATGATGATGTCGGGTCTGAAATCCCGGATGATCTGGACCTGCTTCTCCGTCTGGCCGCCCGACATCGGGATGACCGTGCAGCCCAGGCGCTCAGCGCCATAATGGGCCCCAAGACCTCCGGTGAACAGGCCATAGCCGTACGCCACGTGCACCATGTCACCGGGTTTTCCGCCGGCCGCGACGATTGATCGTGCAACCAGGCCGGCCCAGGTGTCGATGTCGCGTTTCGTATAGCCGACGACGGTCGGCTTGCCGGTTGTGCCCGATGAGGCGTGCACACGCACAATCTGCTCGCGCGGCACGGCAAACATGCCGAAGGGGTAGTTATCGCGCAGGTCGGACTTGCCCGTGAAAGGGAATTTGGCCAGGTCCTGCAGGCTGTGCAAATCATCGGGATGCACACCGTGCGCGTCAAAGGCGCGCCTGTAGTGAGGCACGTTTTTGTACGCGTGGTGCAGGGTCCACTGCAGCCGCTTGATCTGCAGGGCGGTGATTTCATCCCGGCTTGCCGT
>JAGWOZ010000086.1 GCA_028870715.1 Betaproteobacteria bacterium
CGAACAACGACCTCAGCCGCGCGCCGAGCGGCAACTGAGCGGTCGCCGAGCCGAACTCAGGGTAGACCCGCATGGCAATTTGAAAAAGTTATCACGATACTGATGATCTGTATACAAATGATCGGCCTCTGGCCATGACCCTTGGAGACGTCTCATGAACTGGAAGCAAGCGTTGATTGGTCTTTCCCTCGCGGCCGGTGCGCTCAGCGCCGCCGCGGGTGCCGAGCCGCTGAAGATCGGGCTCATCCTGCCCATGTCGGGTCCTTTCGCTGCCTACGGAAAGCAGATCAACCACGGCGTGCAGCTGTGGCTCAATGAGCACGGCGGCACCATTGCCGGTCGCAAGGTCGACGTGGTGCTGAAGAACGACGCGCCCGGTACCGCCGGCGACGTGGACAAGCGCCTGGCGCAGGAACTGGTGATCAAGGACAAGGTGGACATCCTGGCCGGCTTCGCGCTCACGCCCTCGGCCTTTGCTGTGGCGCCACTGGCCACCCAGGCCAAGATGCCGATGGTGGTAATGAACGCGGCGACCTCGTCGATCACGACCAAGTCGCCTGACATCGTGCGCGTTTCCATGACCCTGCCGCAGGGTTCCAAGGTCATCGCCGACTGGGCCGCGAAGAACGGGATCAAGAAGGTGTTCGTGCTGGTGGCCGATTACGGCCCCGGCTTTGACGCCGCCACCCAGTTCACGAAATCCTTCACCGGGGACGGGGGCACGATCGTCGGCGACATCAAGGCGCCGCTGAGCAATCCGGACTACGCGCCGTACTTGCAGCGCATCAAGGACGCCAAGCCCGATGCGGTGTTTCTGTTCCTGCCGCCGGGCGCCGGCACCATCGCCTTCATGAAGGGGTTCGTGGACCAGGGGCTGGCAGCCAGCGGCATCAAGCTCATCGGCACGGGCGACCTGACCGACGAGGACATCCTCGACACCCTGGGCAAGCCGGCCTTGGGCATCATTACCGCATTCCACTATTCCGCAGTGCACGACTCGCCGCAGAACAAGGCCTTCGTGGCGGCGTACGACAAGGCCTACCCGAAGGATCGTCCCAACTTCATGGCCGTTGGCGGCTATGACGGCATGGAACTGATCGACCTGGCGCTGAAGAAAGACCATGGCGACGCGACGGGCCCCGCCTTCATGGCAGCGGTCAAGGGCCTGCACTGGACCAGCCCGCGTGGGCCGGTGACCATCGATCCCGCCACGCGCGACATCGTGCAAAACGAGTACATCCGCAAGGTGGAGATGGTCGGCACGCATTTGCAGAACGTTGAGTTCGAGACCGTGCCCGACGTGAAGGATCCGGGCAAGTAATCGCGCATCATCCACGCCCGGACCATAGCCGCGGCGCCCAGGACCGGGCGCTGCGGCCGTCTGCGGAGACCATCCTGTGACCATACTGTTCAACGGCATCGCCGAAGGCATGCTGCTGTTCCTGCTCAGCGTCGGCTTGTCGGTGACGCTTGGGCTGATGAACTTCGTCAACCTCGCGCATGGCGCCTTCGCCATGCTGGGCGGGTATGTCTGTGTGGGGTTGCTCAACCGCCTGGGCGTTCCGTTCCTCGTGGCGCTGCCTCTGGCTGCGCTGGCCGCGGCGCTGGCCGGAGTCGTGCTGGAGCGGTTGCTGTATCGCCGGCTGTATGGCGCGTCGCATCTCGACCAGGTGCTGTTTTCCATCGGGCTGGTCTTCATGGCAATCGCCAGCGCAACCTATGTGTTCGGTGACCAGCAGCAGCCGCTGGTGCTGCCCGCCTATCTGCGCCAGGCCTGGCATTGGCCGGGACTGGATTTCGACGCCTACAGTCTGCTGCTCATCGTGGTCGGCGCCATCCTCGCGGTGGTGCTGCACTGGATGGTGACGCGCACACGCTTCGGCGCCAGCCTGCGCGCGGCGGTGGACAACCCGCGCGCCGCGCGGGGCTTGGGCATCGACGTCGAACGCGTGTTCGTTGCCACCTTCGCCCTGGGGTCGGCACTGGCCGGGCTTGGCGGTGCGCTGGGCATCCAGATGCTCGGCCTGAACCCGGAGTACCCGATCCAGTACATCGTCTACTTTCTCATCGTGGTTGCCGTCGGTGGCACCGGCAGCATCTCGGGCTCGCTGTTGGCGTCCCTGCTGCTGGGCGTAGCCGACGTGGCCGGGAAGTACTACCTGCCGCAGTTCGGCGCTTTCGTGAT
Organism: Betaproteobacteria bacterium; assembly: GCA_028870715.1. Classification (GTDB taxonomy): domain Bacteria; phylum Pseudomonadota; class Gammaproteobacteria; order Burkholderiales; family Burkholderiaceae_C; genus Thiomonas_A. Next base: position 2,186 of record JAGWOZ010000086.1, read on the forward strand.
TTATGTCGTGATGGTTCTGACCCTCATCTTCCGTCCGCAGGGACTGTTCGGCCGCATTGCGGCCAAGTGATTCTCGCGATGGCAACCAACTCCCCTTCTGGCTTCGACGCTGGCCCGCTGCGCCGCGCCGCGCGGTGGCATCCGGCCGAATATGTGTTCTGGGTGGCGCCCATCGTGGCTTACTTCATGTTCCCGGACGATTTGGCGCTGCTGTCGCAGATGGCGATCACCGCGTTGTTCGCGCTGTCGCTTGACCTGATCCTGGGCTACGGGGGCATCATTTCCCTGGGCCATGCGGCCTTTTTCGGGATTGGCGCCTATACGGCCGGGCTGTTTGCGATGCATGGCTGGCCCAATCCGCTGTTCGGCTTGGGGGCAGCGGCCGTGGTCAGCGCGCTGGCCGGCTTCGGTGCCAGCTTCCTGGTGCTGCGTGGCGCCGACCTGACACGCCTCATGGTGACGCTGGGCATGGCCCTCATCCTGTACGTGGCTGCCAACCAACTCCCCGACATCACCGGCGGACTCGACGGCCTGCAGGGCATCACCGTCAACCCGCTGCTGGGGCATTTCGAGTTTGATCTCTATGGCAAGGTCGCCTACGTGTACAGCGTGGTTGTGCTGTTCGCGATGTTCTGGATGGTTCGCCGGATCGTCCATGCGCCGTTTGGCCTGTCGCTGGTTGGCATCCGGCAGAACGTGCTGCGCATGCCCGCGCTGGGCGTGCCGGTGCATGCGCGGCTGGTGGCGGTGTACACCATCGGGGCGGCCGTGGCTGGTGTGGCGGGCGCACTGCTCACACAGACCACCCAGTTCGTCTCCATCGATGTCTTGAGCTTCGCGCGCTCGGCCGAATTGCTGCTCATCCTGGTGCTGGGCGGTACCGGCACGCTGTACGGGGCGATGATTGGTGCGGTCGTCTTCATGACGGTGCATCACCTGCTGTCGGACGTGAACCCCCAGTACTGGCAGTTCTGGATGGGTGCGGCGCTGATCCTGGTGGTTCTGTTTGCCCGCGGCGGCATCGTCGGAGGCCTGCTGGCCGTGGCCCGCCGGTTTCGCAGGAGAGCCTCATGAGCGACGCCGCGCCAATCGCCCTGGAGACGCGCGACTTGGTCAAACGCTTCGGCGGCTTTGTTGCAACCAACAAGGTGTCGCTGCGCGTCGCCGCCGGTGCCCGCCATGCCCTCATCGGGCCGAACGGCGCGGGCAAGACCACACTGATCAACCTGCTCACCGGCTTTCTCACGCCCAGCGCCGGACATGTGCTGCTCGAAGGTCACGAGGTGACGCATTTGCCCCAGCACCAGCGCGTGGGCCGTGGCTTGGCGCGGACGTTCCAGATCAACCGCCTGTTCGCCGACCTGACGGTGCTGCAGTCGGTGTTGCTGGCCGTGTGCCAGCGCCGCGGCATCGGCGCGCGGTTCTGGAAGCCGCTGGCCGCGCATGGCGAGGCCGTGGACGAAGCCGCCGCGCTGCTCGAGCGGCTGCGGCTGCTGGACATTGCCTTCGAGCCCACGCGCACGCTGGCCTACGGCCGCCAGCGCCTGATCGAAATCGCGCTTGCGCTGGCCATGCAGCCGCGGGTGTTGTTGCTGGACGAGCCGGCCGCCGGGGTGCCGGCGGGGGAGAGCCGCGAGCGTTTCGAGACCCATGCACAACTGCCGCGCCAGGTCACCCTCGTGCTGATCGAGCATGACATGGACCTGGTGTTCCGCTTTGCCGAGCGCATTTCAGTTTTGGTCAACGGTGCCGTATTGACCGAGGATGTGCCGTCGGCCATCGCGGAGGATCCGCGGGTGCGGGAGGTTTACCTGGGGAGTGCCGTTCATGTCTAGGCTTCTGGAGGTTGACAGCGTGTGGGCCGGCTACGGCAACAGTACGGTGCTCGAAGACATCACTTTCGATCTCGACGCCGGCGCGAGCCTGGCCTTGCTGGGCCGCAACGGCATGGGCAAGAGCACGCTGCTTGCCACGCTCATGGGGGCGACCCGCCAGTCGCGCGGGCGAATCGGGCTGGACGGAGCCGACATCACCGCCGTGCCCAGCTACCGCCGTGCCCGGGCGGGGCTGGGCTGGGTGCCGCAAGAACGTGACATCTTTCCTTCGCTCACGGTGGAGGAGAACCTCACCGTGGTGGCGCGGCCCGGGCCCTGGGCGCTGGAGCAGGTCTACGCCATGTTCCCGCGGTTGCAGGAACGTCGTGCCAACATGGGCAACGAGCTTTCGGGCGGGGAGCAGCAGATGCTGGCCATGGGCCGCGCGCTGATGCTCAATCCGAAAATCCTGCTGCTGGACGAGCCGCTTGAAGGACTCGCGCCGCTCATCTGCCAGGAACTGCTGGTGTCGATCGCGCAGATGGTCGCGACGGGAAATTCGGCACTCGTCCTGGTGGAGCAGCATGCCCACCAGATCCTGCCGATCACGCAGCAGGCCATCGTGCTCGAACGCGGGCGCATCGTGCACCGGGGTCAGAGTGAGGCGCTGGCGGCCGATCCGTCGGTGCTCGACCGCTGGCTCGGCGTGGCCGCGCACTGACATCCAGGAGACCATCGCCATGACGCCCCAGCAACAGGCCATCGCCGTGATCCAGGGCGAGCACCGTGCCATGTCGGCCGTGATCGAAGCCCTGCGCCACGTCGCCGACGAGATTGCCAGTCACGACCTCGAGCCCGACTACAAGATGCTGTGGTCCATTCTTTACTACGTGGACCAGTATCCGGAATCGCACCACCATCCCAACGAGGAGCGGGTGTTGTTTCCCCGCATCCGGGCCCGCACGCACGCCATTGACGCCACGCTCGACGAGCTTGGCCGTCAGCATGCCGGCAGCCGTCCACATCTCGACGTGCTGCGCAACCTGCTCGGCCGCATGGAGGCGGACATTGCGGGTGCGCGAGAAGCCTTCGCGGCGAAGGCCCGCGAATATGCCGATTTTCACCTTCGCCACATGGGGCTGGAGGAGCGTGAGGTGCTGCCCAAGGCGCGCGAGGTGCTCGACGATGCGGACTGGACGGCCATCGCCGCGCAGTTCAACGCGGAGCCCGATCCGCTGCGCAGCGCCGCGGTGAATGGCAACGCCTGGTTCCGCGAGTTCTATCGCCGTCTCGTCGCGCTCGTGCCAGAGCCCTGGGGCGTCGGTTCGAGGCGCTGATCCGCGCGACGTGCCTGCTCACTTGCAGCGGGCACTCTTCTGCCGTCGGCTCGGGTCACAGCGCCGCCCTCGGTGCTCGCTGGGCCCATGCCCTTCGCTGGCGAGGCGGCCGAAAGGATCCCTACAGCGGTGTCGCCTTGCGGCTCAAGGTGACGGCAATCTCGAGCACCAGCGGGAGTGAGCGGCCGGCCTGCCATCATGGCCAGGCGCCGCCTCAGGTTCTGGTGCGAGGCTGCGAAATGGAAGCGCTCCAGCAGGGCGAGGTTGCTCCATGGGCGCCGCTGCGCGCGGCCGTGGGCATCCGTTGATCTTCGGGTAATCCCGATAGGGAAATGGGCGTGTCGCTATTACACTCATCATCAGTATGCTGATTAAATGGTCACACTGCAGGAGGCGCAATGGACAGTCATGGAAGTGCAGGCACGGTGCTGGTGGCGGGCGGGGGCATTGGCGGTCTTGCCGCGGCGCTCGCCCTCGTGCGGCGCGGGTTTTCAGTGAAGGTGCTGGAGCAGTCGCCGCGTATCGGCGAAATCGGCGCAGGCATCCAGCTCGGCCCCAACGCATTCAACGCCCTCGATGCCCTGGGTGTTGGTGAGCGGGCACGCGGGCGCGCGGTCTACACCGACTGCATGGTGATGCACGATGCCATCGATGCGTCCCTCGTGGGGCGCATTCCCACCGACGAAGCCTTCCGCCAGCGTTTCGGCAACCCCTACGCAGTGATCCATCGTGTGGACATCCATACGTCGCTGCTCGAAGGCGTGATGGAGGCCGAGGCCACGGAGTTTCTTACGTCCACGCGGGTCGAGCGCATCGAGCAGGACGACGCTGGCGTGACGGTGTTCGACCAGCATGGCACGGCCCACCGCGGTGTGGCGCTGATCGGCGCAGACGGGGTGAAGTCCGTGGTGCGCGAGCAGTACGTGGGCGACGCGGCGCGGGTGACGGGTCACGTAGTGTACCGTGCAGTGGTCGACAAGGCGAACTTCCCGGTTGACCTTCAGTGGAACGCCGCAAGCATCTGGGTTGGCCCGAACTGCCATCTGGTGCACTACCCGTTGCGCGGTGGCGAGCAGTACAACGTGGTGGTGACCTTCCACAGCCGCGCACAGGAGCAATGGGGCGTCAAGGAGGGCAGTCGCGAGGAGGTGCAGAGTTATTTTCAGGAGGTCTGTCCGAAGGCCCGCCAGCTGATCGAGATGCCCAAGAGCTGGAAGCGCTGGGCCACCGCCGACCGCGAGCCGATCGGCCAGTGGACCTTCGGCCGTGCGACCCTGCTGGGCGATGCGGCGCATCCCACCACACAGTACATGGCCCAGGGCGCCTGCATGGCCATGGAGGACGCCGTCACGTTGGGTGAGGCGCTGCGCGTGCACGACAACGCCTTTGAACCGGCATTCGACCTGTACCAGCGTTCGCGAGTCGCACGCACGGCCCGCATCGTGCTGTCCAGTCGGGAGATGGGGCGCATCTATCACGCCAAGGGCGTCGAGCGCCTGGTGCGCAACGATCTGTGGAAGGGCCGCACGCCCGAGCGCTTCTATGACGCAATGGAATGGCTGTACAGCTGGCGTGTGGATAACTGCCTGGCGGACTGACCGGATCCAGCAACGGCGATTGCTGAACAGAACAAGGAAATCCCATGAAAGAACTCGGACGACTCGAGGACCTACCCTTGGACTATCGTGAGTCCCTGCGGCAACTCAACCTGGTGCCGCTTTGGCCCAGCCTGCGCGCGGTCATGCCGCCGCACCAGCCGCGGCCGCGCACACAGCCCGTGTCGTGGCAGTACAAGACCTTGCGCCCACTGCTGATGCGCGCGGGCGAGCTCACCCCGATCGAAAAGGCCGAGCGCCGCGTCCTGGTGCTGGCCAATCCGGGCCATGGGCTGGAGAAGATGCAGGCCAGCTCGGCCATCTATCTCGGCATGCAACTGCTGCTGCCGGGCGAATGGGCCCCGTCGCATCGCCACACGCCCAACGCCGTGCGCATGATCGTCGAAGGCGAGGGCGCCTACACGACCGTGGAAGGCGAGAAATGTGCGATGGTGCGCGGCGACCTCATCCTGACTCCCACAGGGCTGTGGCACGAGCATGGCCACGACGGCACCGGTCCCGTGGTCTGGCTGGACGTGCTCGACCTGCCGCTGGTGTACTACATGGAAGCCGCCTACCACGTCGACGGGCCGCGCCAGCCGGTCGTGTCGAGCGCGTCCGAGCGCCGCTTGGCGCAAGGCGGCATGCTGCCCACGCCGATGTTCGAGCGCAGCAATTCGGCCTATCCGATGTTGCGCTATCCCTGGGCGCAAGCACGAGCCGCACTGGAAACGATGGCCGCCACCGAGCCGCATGCGGAGGTGGTGCAGATCACCTACGTCAATCCGCATACCGGTGCGCACGCGCTGAACATCCTGGGCTTTTATGCGCTGATGCTGCGCCCGGGGCAGACTGTCACCCTGCCGGCACGCTCACCTGCCGCGATCTATCACCTGATCGAGGGCGCTGTTGACGTGGACGTGCTGGAGCAGCATTTCGCCCTGGAGGGGGCCGATACCTGCTGCGCACCGGGCTACACGCCGGTGACCCTCAGGAACCGCAACGCGCACGCGCCAGCGTTCCTGTTCCTCGCCGATGAGGCGCCGCTGCATCAAAAGCTTGGTGTCTACGAGCGGCGCGACTGACCGGCGCCTGCGCTCAGGGGCGCTGCGGCGCGAAGTCACCGGAGACGGCGCCGCACGCGCGGTGCCGGCCCCTGCAAGGACACGGTACACGCCAGGCACCGCGCAGTCGCGACGGCCAGACCGGGCATGGTGCATTTCATGACGATTTGCCGTAAACAGGCAGACTCCAGCGCCGCCGCATCGACAGAAAGCGAATCAGCGCGCAACTGGCCGCACCCAACCAGGGGGTGAGCATCACGTTCCATCCGCGCACCTGCCCGAGCACCTGCACGCAAGCGCCAATGAGTGCGGCCAGGGCATAGATTTCCCGTTGCAGGATGACTGGCACGCGATTGAGCAGAACGTCACGCATGACGCCCCCGCCGACAGCCGTGACGACGCCAAGCACAATGGCGACTTCCACGTTGTGGGTCATCACCATGGCCTTGTGGGCGCCCGCAACGGCGAAGAACCCAAGCCCGAGCGCGTCGAAGAAGATCACCGGGTGTCGCAGGCGCTGGATCAGCTGCTGCGACCAGATCGACATGGCTGCAGCAGGGACCGCCACGGCTGCGTAGCGCCATTGCGAAATTCCTGCCGGCGGCACGAAGCCCAGGCAGAGGTCGCGCACGATGCCGCCCCCACACGCTGTGACATAAGCCACGACCACCACGCCGAACAGATCAAGGCGGCGCTCGATCGAGGCCGTAGCGCCGCTCAGCGCGAAGGCGAAGGTTCCCAGCAGATCAAGCAGCACGAACCAGCCATGGGACACGGTGCAACCTCCAGAAATAAGTCATCCGACGCCGGCTTGGGCGGCAGCAATCAGTCGTGAAGATGGTCCTGCATGACCTGACGCAGAAGCTGTATTGTCGGCGCCGCAGTCCTGCCGGCAAGCGTGACGAGGCCAAAACGCGCACTGCCGCCAAGCGGGGGATCCATGGGCAGCTCATGCAGCCCTGGCGCCACCGCACGCACCGCCAGCAGGATGGCATCGCTCAGGAAGGTCACATCAATCAGGCTGGGCAATTCGTCGCCGCGCAGCGTGACCAGGTCATCGGGATGTGCGCGCGGCCCGTAGCGCTGCATGAGCAGGCGAGCGATCTCGTCGCTCAGGGGCGTGGATGCAATCGGATAGTGCGCAATCTCGTCGAACGACACGCGCCGGCGCCGGGTCAGCGGGTGCTTGGGGCGGCACAGGAAGGCGCCTCGCATGTCGGTGAGTTGGTCAATGTGAAGATCGCTCGCCGGCCTTACCGAAAGCAGATCCACGACCAGCGCATCCAACGTCCGTGCGCGCAGGCGTTGCAGGAGGAGTTCGGTCATGCCGCGCGCGATCTCAAGGTGCATGGATCGATGTCGCGCCGCAAACTCCGCCAGCAACGGCCTGGTGAGAAACGCACCGGGCCCGGAACCGAGGCCGACGCGCAGTCGCCCGCAAGAGCCGCTGCGCAGCTTGGCGCCCATCTCGCCAATCTCCCGCGCATCGTCAAGAAGCAGCCGCGCACGCTCAAGCACATCCCCGCCAAAGGATGTGAGTTCGATGCGGTGGCCGACACGATCGAACAGCGCGAAGCCCAGCTCAGTCTCCAGTGCGCGGATGCTGCGGCTCAGGGCGGGCTGCGTGATGAACAGGGCCTTCGCCGCCTTGCTGAAGGAGTTGAACTGCGCAAGACCCACCAAATGACGCAATTGTGTGAGTTGCATCGCTGCAGTCTATACCTGAAAGGCATGGAAGGTGTGCAAATAATGCATTGGACGCATCCATTTTTCAAGCCTAGATTGAGCCCATGTTCCCCTCACCGCGAGAGCCTGACGCATGTCCCACGTCTTAAATGCAATCCTGGAGAGACCGGGTAACTTCGACGAATTTATCGAGCTTCGCCGCGACATCCACCGCCATCCGGAGTTGGCGTTCGCCGAGCAACGCACTTCCGCGCTGGTCGCCGAGCGCCTGCGCGATTGGGGCTACGAGGTCGAGACGGGAGTGGGCACGACGGGCGTCGTCGCACGCTTGCAGTTGGGCACCGGCGCGCGACGCCTGGGCATTCGCGCCGATATGGATGCGCTTCCGATCCAGGAAGGCACCGGCAAGCATTACGCGAGTTGCCACGAAGGCGTCATGCACGCGTGTGGGCACGACGGGCATACGGCGATGCTCTTGGCCGCGGCTCACCACGTCGCCCAGCGTGGCCTGATCGACGGCACGCTGCACCTGATCTTCCAGCCGGCCGAGGAAGGGGGTGCCGGTGCGCGGCGCATGATCGCGGACGGGCTTTTCGAGCGCTACCCGTGTGACGCGATTTTCGCGATGCACAACATGCCGGGGATCCGCAGTGGGCATCTGGTTCTGCGCGATGGCGCGAGCATGGCTTCGAGCGACTACGCCACGGTGACCTTGACGGGAAGAGGCGGGCATGGGGCGATTCCGCACCACGCACGCGATCCCGTGGTTGCCGCATCAAGCATCGTCTTGGCGCTTCAAACCATCGTTGCGCGCAACGTGGACCCACTGGCCATGGCGGTCATCACGGTCGGTGCGCTGCATGCGGGAAGGGCGAATAACGTGATCGCGCAAAACGCCGTGATGGAGATCAGTGTGCGCAGTCTCAATCATCAAGTGCGTGAGCTGCTGCGGCGTCGTCTGCATGAAGTCGTTCAGGCGCAGGCGCAGAGCTTTGGCGTCGACGCTCACATCGATTGGCGGGAAGGCTACTCGGTCCTGGTCAACGACGTGGCGCAGACGGACTTTGCGCGCCAGGTCGCGATCGAATTGCTGGGCTCGACCAATGTGACCCTGCAAGGCCCCGCACTGACCGGTAGCGAGGACTTTGCGTTCATGTTGGAAAAAATTCCAGGCAGCTACGTCCTCATTGGGAACGGTGATGAACGTGGCGCTGGACCCGTGTGCATGGTGCACAACCCAGGTTACGACTTCAACGACGACATTTTGCCCGTCGGCGCTGCGTTCTGGACGCATCTGGCGGAGCGCTTTCTTGTCCAGCACAGCCCGTAATCGAATGAACCCGCGGTGAGCCAGGCGGGCGCCTTGCCCGCGGCAGGCCCAAAGACTCGACAACACAAGACCAATGGAGACAGCAACATGAGCGCAACAACGCCCGAAGTGGCACGCATCTACAGCGAAGGCGTAGGCAAAATAGGGAATGCAGCAACTGCGACGCGGTCCGCGGTTGCCGCGGCCGTCGCCGGCAACGCCCTTGAGTTTTACGATTTCATCACCTATGCGTTTTTTGCCGTGTACATCGGCAAAAGCCTTTTCCCGGAGCACACCGCCTATGTAAGCCTGCTCATGTCGGTCGGCGTGTTTGGTATCGGATTTCTTGCACGTCCGTTTGGGGGCGTGGTGTTCGGCCTCATGGGCGATCGCGTCGGCCGGCGAGCGAGCCTGATTTTGACCATCGTGCTGATGACAGTTGGCACGCTGGGAGTGGCGCTGACACCATCGTTCTCGAGCATCGGCATTGCAGCCCCGGTGATCGTGGTCATCGCGCGACTGCTGCAGGGCCTTGCGCTGGGCGGCGAGATCGGCCCCTCAAGCGCATTTCTGGTGGAATCGGCGCCAGCGGGCAAACGCGGCTTGTACGCGAGCTGGCAGCTTGGCAGCCAGGGTGCGGGAATCCTCGTCGCGGGCATCATGGGTTTCATATTCAGCCGGGTGCTGAGCCACGCGGACATGCTCGCATGGGGATGGCGTGTGCCCTTCCTGGTCGGTCTGCTGATCGTGCCTCTTGCCGTGTACATGCGGCGCGCGATGCCGGAGACGCTCCATGCTCGCCCGAGTGCCTACACGGCACCAAGGCACCGTGCGAGCAAGGCGCCCGGCAAACTGGTCATCATTGCCGTTGGCGTGATTCTGGGTGGCACCGTCTCGACCTACGTCGGCAACTACATGACCACCTACGCGATCACGGCCCTCAAGATGCCGGCGACTGCCGCAATGGCTGCAACAGTTGCCGTCGGCCTGTTCACATTGGTATTTTCGATCGTCGGCGGCTGGCTGTCTGATCGATATGGGCGCAAGCCCATCATGTTTTGGCCACGCGTGGCGGCTGCGGTGGCGACAGTGCCGGCTTTCATGCTGCTGAACGCGGTACCGACGTATCTCACGCTCGTGCTGGTCAGCGCGCTCCTTGCCGCTCTCACTGCCATCAGCGGTGGAGCATCCCTAGTCGCAATTCCCGAGGCATTCGCTCGCCGGCATCGCGCGCTCGGCCTCGGCGTTGCCTACGCAGTGGGCGTTTCGATTTTCGGTGGGACGACACAGTTGATCATCACCTGGCTCATCCATGCGACCGGCAACCCGGTTGCGCCTGCGTGGTATGTGACGATCGCAAGCATCATCACGGCCATCGCCATGCTGGCTATGCCCGAGACACGTGACGAGTCAATCTGAGCGCGCGCCGCAGTTCGCATCGCTTGTGAGTATCGGCCGCCGCGTTCGGTCGGCAGCCAAAATCCCAAGCCGTCCTAGACCTCAAACTAAAGCGGTTCGCCCGGATAATTGACCAGCGCGCACAGCCATGTGGGTGTGGGCCAACCGCATCAGGTCCATCGGTAATCCCCGCTCGACGCCGCGCTGCGCCATCGCGCCCAGGATGTGTTCGTGCTCGGTTTG
>JAGWOZ010000087.1 GCA_028870715.1 Betaproteobacteria bacterium
GGCGACGAAACGCGTTTGGGGGTGCTCGTAAATCTCGCTGGGTGTGCCCAGTTGCAGAAAGCGACCTTCGCGCATCACCGCAATGCGGTCGGCCATGGTCATGGCCTCTTCCTGGTCGTGCGTGACCATCACGCACGTGACACCCACCTTGCGCAGGATGCTCACGAGCTCAAGCTGCGTGCGCTCACGCAGCTTCTTGTCGAGTGCGGCCAACGGCTCGTCGAGAAGCAGAAGCTTGGGCCGCTTGGCCAGGCTGCGGGCAAGCGCCACGCGCTGCTGCTGGCCGCCCGAGAGCTGGTGAGGCTTGCGCTTGGCGTAGGGCTTGAGCTGCACCAGGTCAAGCATCTGCTCCACACGCTGGGTGACCGCATCCCGGTCCATCTTGTCGCGGCGCAGGCCAAAGGCGATGTTGTCGAACACGGTGAGATGCGGAAACAGCGCGTAGGACTGGAACATCATGTTGATGGGACGCTCGTAGGGGGGCAGATCCGTGATGTCGTCGCCCGCCAGGAAGACACGCCCGCCTGTCGGTGTCTCGAATCCAGCCAGCATGCGCAACAACGTGGACTTGCCGCAACCCGACGACCCGAGCAAGGCAAAGATCTCACCTTGCTCAATATCGAGCTCGATGCTGTCGACTGCCACAACATCGCCAAAGCTCTTGGTCACTCCATTGATCTTGAGAAAGGCTCCACCCGCATTGGAAGGGGTTGGTGCCTTCATGTTCGTCTCCGCCATGTTGTCGTTCTCTTGGCTTGCGCTGTGAGGCGCCACCCGCGGACCAGCGCCGCGGGTGGCGTCGGGTTTACAGACCGGTCTTGAACTTCGTGTACAGCCGGGTGACCATGCGGCGCTCGTCGCTGGAATAGACCTTCGGCGGAATGAGCTTGTTCATCATGGCCTGGTCAAGGAACACATAGTCGTTGTCCTTCACGCGCGGCAGCACGAGCGGCAGCGACGCGGGAACCGGGTTGGCGTAGTACACCGTGTTGGTGTCGGCCGCACAGACCTTGGGTTGCAGGCGGTAGTTGATGAACTTGTAGGCGTTGTCGATGTGCTTGGCATCGGCCGGGATGGCCATGGTGTCGATGAAGATCACGGCCCCGTGCGTGGGGGCAAAGACCTTGATGTCCTGGCCGTTCTTGGCTTCCTGGGCACGATGCGCGGCAATACCCATGTCACCCGACCAGCCAAGGGCTGCGCAGATCGAGCCGCCGGCCAGGTCGTTGATGTACCCGGATGAGGAGAACTCGCTGACGTCGTTGCGAACCTTCTGCACCATGGCATAGGCCTTCTCGAAGTCCGCCGGATTGCTCGTGTTTTGCGGGATGCCGAGATAGTTGAACGCGGCTTCCATGATGTCCCCGCCGGAATCCAGGAAGGAAACGCCGCAGGACTTCAGCTTGTTGGCATAGGTCGGGTTGAACAGCAAGTCCCAGGGATTCGCCGGCATCGGCGTGTTGCCCAGGGCCTTTTTCACCTTGCCCACGTTGATGCCCACCGTGGTGTAGCCCCACATCCAGGGAATCAGGTATTTGTTGCCCGGATCGACCTGGGCCAGAAGCTTCATCAACTCAGGATTGAGGTTCTTGTAATTCGGGATCTTGGCCTTGTCCAGGGGATGCAGCAAGCCACCCTTGATGTCGATGGCCGCCCAGTTGGACGACGGCACGACGATGTCATAGCCGGTGTCGCCCGCCACCATTTTCGCGAACAGGGTTTCATTCGAATCGAACGTGTCGTAACGCATCTTGATGCCCGATTCCTTCTCGAAATCAGGCACCGTGGTCGGGGCGATGTAGTCCGACCAGTTGTACATGTTGAGCACGTTGTCGGCGGCCGATGCCGGCTGGGCTGTGCCCAGGGTCAAGGCAGCGGCACCGATGGCAAAGGCCGAAAGCAGTTTGCCAGCGACGGATGATTTGGGCTTCGCCGTCTTGGAAAGCGGCGGCTGCGAGCAAGGTTTGGTATGCATCAAAACTCCCCTGAGAAGTAGTCAGACCGGTAGAAATGAACCCTTGGAACTATGCAATATTGATGCCAATGTCCGCCATTTTTGGAAATGCCCGCAAGGGCTTGAGCAGCACACTGTCACAGCACGCGTTTATAGCAGCCCGTCCTCACGCAAACTAGCCAGTGTGTCATCCAGGCTACGGCGGATGCGCGTGATCATGAGGTCGATCTCCGCGTGCGTGATCACCAGGGGTGGCGCAATGATCATCCGCTCTTCCACGGCACGCATGACCACGCCGTTCTTGAAACAGTGGTCACGGCAGCGGTACCCCACACCAAGCTCGGCATCAAAAAGCGTGCGTGTCGTCTTGTCCTTGTAGAGCACCAGACCCGCGACCATGCCCAATGATTGGGCGTCGCCAACGAGCGGGTGGTCGGCAAGCGTCGCGAACTGCCGCCCCAGATATGGCGCGGTGTCCGTGGCGACGCGCTCGATCACGCCCTCGCCGCGCAGGGCCTGCACGTTGGCGATGGCGACCGCGCAACAGGTGGGATGGCCCGAATAGGTGAATCCGTGCGTGAACTCACCGCCTTGCTCGATGAGGACCTTGGCGATGCGCTCGCCCACGAGCACGCCGCCAAGCGGCAGGTAGCCCGATGTGACGCCCTTGGCAAAGGTGATCAGGTCAGGGCGTGTGTTGATGTGCGGGTGTTGGCACCCGAACCATTGACCAAGGCGGCCAAAGCCGCAGATGACCTCGTCGGACACCAGCAGGATGCCGTATTGATCACAGATGCGCTGAATCTCGGGCCAGTAACTGGCCGGCGGGATGATCACGCCGCCGGCGCCCTGCACGGGCTCACCGATGAAGGCTGCCACGTTTTCGGGGCCCAGCTCGAGGATCTTGGTTTCCAGCCAGCTTGCCGCGCGCACGCCGAAATGCTGTTCGCTCTCGCCCGCATGGCCGTGCTGGAGTTGATAGGGCTGATCGATGTGGGTGATGCCGGGAATGGGCAAATCCCCTTGCTCATGCATGCCGCTCATGCCCCCGAGCGAGGCGCCGCCCAGGGTGCTGCCGTGGTAGGCGTTGTGGCGGCTGATGATCGTCTTGCGCTGGGGCTGCCCCATCACGTCCCAGTAGCGGCGCACCAGGCGAATGACGGTGTCATTGCCCTCGGAGCCCGAATTGGTGAAAAAGACGTGCTCGAACCCGGGGGGGGCCACCTCGGCCAGAAGCGTGGCCAGCTCGGTGGCTGGCGCCGTGGTGGTCTTGAAGAACGCGTTGTAGAACGGCAGCAGCTGCATCTGGTGCGTGGCCGCGTCGACCAAATCCTGCCGGCCGTACCCGAGATTGACACACCACAGTCCGGACATGCCATCGATGATCTCGTGGCCCTCGGAGTCCCAGATGCGCACGCCGTCGCCGCGCACGATGACGCGAGCGCCAGCGGCATTGAGACCCTTGGTATCCGTGAAGGGGTGCAGATGATGCGCCGCGTCCTTTGCGCGCAGCGCGGCCGTGTCAAACGTGGGGATGTCGTTGAGCTTCATGCAAGTCTCCGTGCGGAGGTCTGTCTCGATGTTTTGGTGGTGATGATGGGAACGGGCTTGGACGCGCGCAGGGTTCGTGCCTCACACGTGCAGCAGCAGGTGCTCACGCTCCCAGGGGCTGATGACTTTCATGAACTCGGCGTACTCGCTCATTTTCACGGCCTTGTAGATGCCGCAGAAGCGCTTGCCCAGCACCTGTTCGATTTCCGGCACTTCATCGAGCATGCGCACCGACTCGGAGAGGCTTTGCGGCAGCGGAATGGCATTGGGGCGGTTGTAGGCGTTGCCCTTCATCTCGGCCAGCGGCTCGATCTTGTTGACCAGACCCAGGTAGCCGCAGGCCAGGCTCGCGGCCAAGGCCACGTAGGGATTGGCGTCAGCGCCAATGACGCGGTTTTCCATGCGCCGGTTCTCCGGGTTGGAATTGGGTACCCGGATCCCCACGGTGCGGTTGTCACCACCCCATTCCACATTGGTCGGCGCCGCCGTATTGGCCACCAGCCGCCGGTACGAGTTGACGTAGGGCGCAAAGAGGGCCATCACATGGGGAATGTATTTCTGCAGCCCGCCGATGTAGTGCATGAACGCCTGGGACTCGGTGCCGTCGGGGCTGCTGAAAATGTTCTGGCCTGTCTTGCGGTCCACGATGCTCTGGTGCACATGCATGGCGCTGCCGGGCTCTCCCGCCATCGGCTTGGCCATGAAGGTGGCAAACATGTTGTGGCGCAGCGCGGCCTCGCGCAGGGTGCGCTTGAAGAAGAACACCTTGTCGGCCAGGTCCAGCGGGTTGCCGTGCAGAAAATTGATTTCCATCTGCCCGGCACCGACCTCGTGAATCAGCGTGTCCACGTCGAGGTCCATCGCGTCGCAGTAGTCGTAGATGTCCTCGAACAGCGGATCGAACTCGTTGACCGCGTCGATGCTGTAATGCTGGCGCGACGTTTCAGCGCGCCCCGATCGGCCGATCGGTGGGCGCAAAGGCTGGTCGGGATCCGTATTCTTGTCGACGAGGTAAAACTCCAGCTCAGGCGCCACCACCGGCTCCCAGCCCTTGTCCGCGTACAGCTTGATCACGTTCTTCAGCACCGTGCGCGGCGCGTAATCGACGGGCTCACCGTCCTTGAAATAGCAGTCGTGGATGACCTGCGCGGTGGGGTCGGTTGCCCAGGGCACGAGGCGCACGGTGCTGGGGTCCGGCACCAGATTCATGTCGCGGTCGGTGTCGGCGATCAAGGTGTCGAGCTTCTCGTCCTCGGGCCAGTTGCCGGTCACCGTCAGCCCGATGATGCTTTCGGGAAGGCGCATGCCGCGGTCTTCGGTGAACTTGCTCCGCGGCAGGATCTTGCCGCGAGCCACACCGGTGAGATCGGGCACCAGGCATTCGATCTCGGTAATGCGACGCTCGTTGAGCCATCGCTCGAGGTCGTTGAAGGTCCACTGTTTTCGATTTTCGATATTCATGTCTTGGGGGTCCAGATCGCGTTTCATGGTTGCACCTTGAAGTCTTGGGTCGCACAGTCCGCAGCCGGCGCCTTGCGCGGGCAGGCCGCGGACGTTCAGGCGGTTTTCGGTGCAGGCCCGCGCAAACGCTCCCGGTTCCTGTTGGCATGCTCGCGGCACGCATCGCCAAAGGCGGCGAACAAGGCGCGCGAAACGGGATTGGTGGCGGCCTGCCATTCCGGATGCCACTGCACCCCAAGCAGGAATCCCGTGGCGCTGCGATGGGTGTAGGCCTCGATCAGCCCGTCGGGCGCATGCGCCTGAGCCAGCAGATCGGGCGCCAGGGCCTTGATCCCCTGGCCGTGCAGGCTGTTGACCTGCCAAGTCGGCGCGCCCACCACCGCCTCGAGCCATCCGCCGGGCACGGCTGCAAGTGCATGGGCCGGACCATACTGGCCCTCGACCGACAGGGCTTCATCCTCGCGATGATCGGCGAACCCTTGCGTGTGATGCACCTCCTGCAACAAGGTGCCACCGAGGGCCACGTTGATTTCCTGGAAGCCCCGGCAAATGCCGAATACCGGCACGCCGCGCGCGATGGCAGCGCGGATCAGCGGCAGGGTGGTGGCATCGCGCGCCGGATCGGCGGGCGACTGCGGATTGGCGAGCGCCTCGCCATAGTGGCGTGGCTCCACATTCGACGGCGACCCGGTAAACACCAGGCCGTGCACCGAGTCGAGCAACCCGTCCACCGGCAGCCTGTCACCCAGGGCCGGCAGCAGAACGGGCAGGCAGCCAGCCAGTTCGAGCACCGGGTCGACGTACTTCTGCGCCACCGCGTAGGTGGCGTGACCAGAGATGGTTTTCAGATCGGTGGACACAGCCACCACGGGTAGAAGGGTGTTCATGGCGAAGAGTGATCAAAGCGGGATATGGGAACCGATCACAGGCTGCGCAAAACCGCACCCGGTGAGCAAGCCGGCACGACGTGCGCCGCGGCCACAGGGCCCGACGGCGAAGCTGGACGCGATGGCTGCAAAACCCCTGTCGATGCCTAAAAACCTAGGGTTTTCCATGAGTTACAGCATATCCACGAGCTAAAGATACGCCATCAATGGTACCTTCGATAGTGCCACTCTAGGCTTTTCTCACAGGGCCAATTAAGCTTGGCTCCCGTTGCACTCCGAAAGGGTGCCCGGCAACGACCGCCGCCTCCACCCGACCCGCCCATCATGCGCTCCTACGATCTCGCCGAACTGCTGCTGACCGAACTGCACCGCGTGGACAGCCCGCATGCCAATGCGCCACTCAACCGCCGGCTCTATCACACCATGCGCAGCACCATTTTGGCCGGGCATCTCACCGCTGGCGCGCAACTGCCGTCAACCCGCGATCTGGCCCGCGACCTCGACCTGTCGCGCAACACGGTCATGTCCGCCGTGGGGCAACTCGCTGCCGAAGGTTATCTCACGGCGCAGCAGGGCAGCGGCACCTATGTCTCCGACACGCTTCCTGACCAGCGCCCGCTGACGCCGGCAAGCCAGGCGCGCAGCCGGCAGGCGGGGGCCGAGAGCACCAACTCACGCGACCTGTCACAGCGCGGCAGCCTGCTCACACAGAGCTCGGGCTCGCAGCAGTTCGAAGTCCAGCCATTCGCAC
This sequence comes from Betaproteobacteria bacterium, assembly GCA_028870715.1. Classification (GTDB taxonomy): domain Bacteria; phylum Pseudomonadota; class Gammaproteobacteria; order Burkholderiales; family Burkholderiaceae_C; genus Thiomonas_A. The sequence goes on from JAGWOZ010000087.1 coordinate 6,605, forward strand.
CCGGCGCCATCGAGTTCACCGATTTCCCGATTCAGCTCTGGCAGAAGCTGCAAGCCAAATACTGGCGAAGCCTCGACCGCGATCTGCTCGACTATGGCCAGGAGGGCGGCTACATGCCGTTGCGCGAGGCCATTGCGCAATACCTCACGCTGTCACGCTCGGTGCGCGTGAAGCCCGAGCAGGTGCTCATCACCTCAGGCACGCAACAGGCGATTGACCTCACCGCGCGGTTGCTCACCGACCACGGCGACGAGGCGTGGGTGGAGAACCCCTGCTACTGGGGCGCCCGGCGCGCGCTGCAATCGGCGGGGCTGACGCTGCGTCCGGTGGACGTGGACGCCGAGGGCATTGCACCGTCGGCCGCAGACTGGCAGCGCAACCCTCGCCTGATCTACGTCACGCCCTCGCACCAGTACCCACTGGGCCACGTCATGAGCCTGCAGCGCCGCCGCGCCCTGCTCACCTTTGCCGCCAGCCGCCGCTGCTGGATTTTCGAAGATGATTATGACAGCGAATTCCGCTATACCGGTCGGCCGTTCGCCAGCTTGCAGGGGCTGGACGAGCATGCGCAGGTTCTGTACTCCGGCACCTTCTCCAAGATCATGTACCCGGGCATTCGCCTGGGCTACCTGGTGGTTCCGCCTGACCTGCTGGAGGCATTCAATACCGGCCTGTACGACCTGTACCGGCCGGGGCAACTCATGCTTCAGGCGGCGCTCACCGACTTCATCACCGAGGGCCACCTCAACACCCTGATCCGCCGCCTGCGCGTGGCCTACCAGGCGCGGCGCGATGAGTTGGCACGCCGCATCCAGCAGTGCCTCGGGGAGCGCGTGAGCATCTCGGGCCAGGACTCCGGACTGCACCTGTGCCTGGTTTTTGACCCTGCGCAGCACGTCGACGACGAGGCCATCGCCGAAGCCGCGCAGCAACAGGGCATGACCGTGCGCCCGCTCTCACGCTATTACATCGGAGAGCCGCAGCAGCGCGGGCTCATCATCGGCTACGCCTACGTGCCCACGGAGCGCGTCGTGCCCTGGGCACGCAAGCTGTGTGAACTGATCCGACAGCGGCTCAACTAAAAGGGCGCTGCGCGCCCCGAGCGCGCCTGGAGGCACGCGCCGGTCTGGCGGGCCCGGACTCGCGCAACCTGGCCCCAAGCCGGCGCAGGCCTCAAGCGGCGTGCGCGACCCCGGCAAGCTGCTCCATGCGCTCCGTGTCCGCGCTGAGTTCGGCAGCCGATCCGTCGTAGACGATCTCCCCCTCGCCCAGGACATACGCGCGATCCGCAAGTTGCAGTGCGAGAAAGGCGTTTTGCTCCACAAGCAGGACCGAGATGCCCTCGTCCTTCATCCGGCCCACCGTGCGCATGACCTCCTGCACGATGATGGGCGCCAGCCCCTGCGAGGGCTCATCGAGGATCAGCAGCTTGGGATTGAGCAGCAGGGCGCGCGCAATGGCAAGCATTTCCTGCTCCCCGCCGGACAACCGGCCGCCCTTGCTGGTGCGGCGCTCGTGCAGGCGCGGGAACAGCTTGTACACGGCGTCGATCGTCCATGGTCCCTTGGTCTCGCGCGCCACGAGCAGGTTCTCGTGCACGCTGAGGTGCCCGAAGATCTTGCGCCCCTCGGGCACATAACCCACACCCATGCTGGCAACGCGGTAGGGCGAGGCGCCCGTCATTTCCTGGCCGAACAGCCGGATACGGCCCTGGCGTGGCGGAGTCAGGCCCATGATCGAGCGCATGGTGGTGGTCTTGCCCGCGCCGTTGCGCCCGAGCAGCGCGACGAGCTCGCCCTCGCCCACCTTGAGCGAGACGCCATCGAGGATGTGACTCTTGCCGTAATACGTGTGGATCGCATCCACTTCGAGAACCATGTTCATGGGGAGACCCTTGTGCGGGGCGCAGCACGCCTGTGCGGTGTGGCGCCTTGTTCAGGAGCGGACATGCAGCGTACCCTCACGCGGCCTGTCCCAGATAAGCGGCCTGCACGGCCGCATTGTTGGCGATCTCGTGGGCGTTGCCCTCGGCCAACATGGTGCCGTTGTCCAGCACGGTGATGCGGTCGGCAATGCCGAAGACAATCTCCATGTCGTGTTCGACGAAAAGCGTCGTGATCCCCTGCTCCTTGTTCAGGCGGCGGATCAATGCGGTCATGTTCTGGGTCTCTTCGTCGCCCATGCCCGCGGTCGGCTCGTCGAGCAACAGCAGCTTGGGCTTGCGCGACAGGGCAATACCCACCTCAACGACGCGCTGATCCCCGTGGGAGAGTTCGCCCGCGATGCGATCGGCCTTGGCTGCGATGCCCACGACCTGCATGAGCTCCTGCACACGCTCGTCGATTCGGGCGCGCAAGGCGCGCGACATCCACGGCCGGCTGCTCACACCCATCGCCACTTCGGCGGCGATGCGCAGGTTTTCGTAAACCGAAAGCGAGAGGAAGATCTCCGTGATCTGGAACGTGCGGATGATGCCCTGCTGGACCAGCGCCGAGGGGCTCACCCGCATGATGGGCTCGCCATCGAACAGGATGTCGCCACTGCTGGGCGGAAAAAACCCGCTGATCAGGTTGAACAACGTCGTCTTGCCGGCGCCGTTGGGCCCGATCACCGCGCGCAACTCGCCCTGGTCGACCGTCAGTGAGATCTCACTGAGTGCCTGCAGCGCCCCGAAGCGCCGGGAAACCGATTGAAGTTGAAGCAGGCTCATTGTTTGCCCTTGCGTTGCAGAAAACCCATGATGCCGAGCGGGAAGAACAGCACCGACAGGATGAAGATCAACCCGATCACCGACATCCAGTTGTCCGTCACGGTGCTGGCATAGTCACGCACCAGGACGAAGATGGCCGCGCCAACAAAGGGGCCCCAGAAATTGCGCATGCCGCCGAGCACGGCAATGACCACCAGATCCCCCGACAGCGTGTAGTTCAGGCTATTGGGGGAGGTGAAGTTGTCGAGGAGCGCATTGAGGCCACCCGCGAGCGCCACGATGAATCCCGAGATCGCGAAGGACACGGCCGCGTAGCGCTGCACCGGCACGCCCAGGAAGGTCAGCCTTTTCTGGTTCTCCCGAATGGCGACGAACGTATGGCCGATGGGCGAATTCAGCACCATCCACAACACGGCCGCACCCAGGCCGAAGCACAGCAGCACCAGGTAGTACAGGCCCAGGGACCCCAGCGTCCAGCTCACCCCGGGCAGAATGGAAATCGCATGGCGGGAGAAGCCCGTCAGGCCGTCGTAGCCGCCAGTGACCGCCTGCCAGCGGATGGCCACGAAATAGAACAACTGGCCGATGGCGATCGTGATCATCGCGAAATAGATGCCCCGGCGCCGCACCGCGATCGGCGCCAGCACCGTGGCCACCACCCCGCCAAGCAGCGTGCCGCAAAGCAGCGCCAGCGGCACGCTGTGCGTGGCGTACTTGAGCATCAGCCCGACACCGTACGACCCCAGCCCGAAATAGGCCGCATGGCCGAAGGACAGGCCTCCGGTGAAACCAAGCAGCAGGTTCAGGCCCATGGCCGCCAGCGCATAGATGAGAACGCGCGACGCGATATCGTTGTATCCCCCCACGTAGGGCAGCCACGCCGGGGCGCTCAGCAAAAGCACGGCAAGCAACAGGGTACCCAGGCGGGATTTGCCCCATCCGCCGGCCGAGACGGCCGGCACGGCCGGTGGCATCGTTGAAACCATCTCATCCTTCATTCGAGCAAGCCCTCCTGGCCCATCAGGCCGCGCGGTCGCACGACCAGCATCACGCCCATGATCAGATAAATCACCGCCTCACTGGCGGCGGGGAAATACGCCGTGGTCACGCCTGAGGCCACGCCGATCAGAAGACCGCCGAGCAAGGACCCAAGCAACGAGCCGACGCCACCGACCACGATGGCCACGAATGCGGGCATCAGCAGCCCGTCGCCCATGGTCGGATCCAGCCCGAGCTGACCGGCCGCCAGAATGCCCGCCACGCCGGCAAACACGATGCCGATGACGAAGTTGGCCGTGCGCAACAGGTAAATGTTCACGCCAAGGGCCGACACCGTCTCCAGATCGGCATTGCCGGCGCGGATGCGGATGCCCAGGCGCGTGAAGCGCAGCACGCCGAACAGCACCGCCGTGCCAACCAGCGCCACGGCCACGACAAAAAGGCGGTAGCCGGTGAGGAAGAAGTAGGTCTGGCTCAGCGGGTGGCCAAGTGCCGCGGGAATGGCCAGCGGCACCCCCGTGGCACCCCAGATGGTGCGAATCGCGTCCTGCATGATCATGGCCAGGCCGAAGGTCAGCAGCAGGGAATACAGCGGATCGCGCTTGTACAGGCGGCGGATCAGCACCATTTCCACGGCCAGCCCGAGCACCCCCGCAAGCACGGGCGCCACGAACAGCGCGCCCCAGAATCCCAGGTGGGGCGCCAGCGTATAGGCGAAATATGCAGCAAGAGCCATGAAGGCCCCCTGCGCGAAGTTGATCGTATTGTTCAGGCCCAGAATGAGGGCCAGGCCGAGCGCCAGGAGTGCGTAGAACGCACCCGTGATGAGCCCGTTGAACAAATTGAAAACGAGGACGAGATTCAAGGCCGAGCCTCCGGTCCGTCAAAGACATGGCCCAGGAGGCGCAGCACAAAGAGTGCGCCTCCCGGGCCGGTGGATGAAACTCGCGCTCAGGCGCGCGGCAGCTTGCAGCCCATTTCCTGGGGCGACAATGCGATGCTCGCTCCGGGCACGATTGCCGACACGTCGAACAGGTTCGGGTAGGTTCCGGTCTGGATCACATGACCGGGGAACATGCTGATCATCAGCTGGTGATCCTCGGCGCGATAGACCGGCGCCGTCGGCTGCAGGGCGACCTCAGGCGGCAGCACCAGACCTTCCATGGCCTTGACCACCTTGGCCGTGTCGGTCGACTTGGCCCGTTCCACCGCCAGCTTGATCGCATAGGTCGAGGCATAGCCGAACCAGACGCGCGCTGTTGGATACTCACCCTTGTGCGCAGCGGAGAAACGCTTGACGAAATCGGCCACGTGCGGCGTCTTGGGCTGGTTCCAGTACCACTCCATGGTCCACCAGCCGTAGCGCGCGGCTTCCGGCAGCGCCTGCGCCTGCTCCAGCTCGAACAGGGCGCCACCCACCGCGATGTCCTTGTTGATGCCGAACTGCGCGATCTGCTTCATGCAGTTGACCTGGTCGTTGCCGGCCAGCAGCAGGCAAAGCACTTGCGGCGACTTGGCCTTCACATCGATCAGGTACGAGGAAAAGTCCGTCGTGCCCACGGGCACGAGGGCGCCGCCGACGACCGTGCCGCCCACCTTCTTGAGCTGGGTCGTGTAGTCCGTCTGCTCCGATTTGCCAAAGGCATAGTCGGTGGTGAGAAAGTACCACTTCTTGCCGAACTTCTTGTAGAGGGTCTCGAAATCCCCGGCCGTCAGCATCCAGGTGGTGGAACAGGTGCGGAACGTGGTGCTCTTGCACTCCGAGCCGGTCAGGCTGTCGACGTGGCCGCCCGTGCACAGGAACAGCTTGTTGTGCTGGTTGGCAAACTGCGACACGGCCAGCGAAGCGGCCGAGTTCACCGTGCCCATCAGGAAGTCCACTTTGTCCTGGCTCACGAGTCGCGAGGACTTGTCGACCGCGGTGCCGGGGTTGCCCGCACTGTCCTCCACCAGAACCTGCAGCGGCCGGCCGAGCACGCCGCCCGCCTTGTTGATCTCGGCCTCGGCGAATTGGGCGCCCTTGATTTCGCTGTGGCCGAGCGCGGCAAAGGTGCTGGTGATCGGGTCGACCAAGCCGATCTTGATCGGTGTCTCGCTCGCAGCCCAGGTGGGTTTGGCTGTGGCGAACATCGTGGCCAACCCCATCGCTCCGGCGGTCTTCAGAAAGTCGCGTCGATCGAAACCCTCTTCGGGCTTGTCCTGTTCATGCATGCGTGTCTCCTTGTCGTCGTTTGAACGCGTTGGTGCCATTTGGCGGGCTGATCCTAGGCTCATTGGGTCCGCGCGGAAATCCGGGAAAGTCGCCAGATATGTAA
>JAGWOZ010000337.1 GCA_028870715.1 Betaproteobacteria bacterium
CTGGCCCTTGCAATCGGTTGGCCGAGGGTCGCGCTTGCAGGCCGCGCCGCCAAGTTAGCAGTCCCTTGTAGAAGGCAAGCGCGAGCAGCACGAAGGCAGCTGTGCCATGCAAAATGAGCAATGCCTCCCCCAGGCTCAGCTTACCCTGGTCGACCCACCCCTGCGCGGCGTTGAGAAAGTTCAAATAGGTGAGGTAGATGAGGATGGCCATGATGAGCTGCAACGCGCGTCCTGCCCTGGGATTCGTGGCGGACAGTGGAATGGCCATGAAGACCAGCAGCACCGTGGAGATTGGCACGCCGATGCGCCATGACAGTTCGCCGAGCCAGGCGGGTACGTGGGACAGGGCCAGAGTCAGGGTGGAGATCTCCCGGCTGGGGGTGTTGGCCAGGCGTGCCGCCTCAGGTAACGCCGATGCAGCCGACGGCGGCGTGGCAATGGCCGAAAGGCGTATGCCCATTTGTGAAAACCCGGTGATCTGGTAATCAGCTTGCCCCGGGGTGTGGGTGTAGCGGTGGCCACTGTCGAGCATCAAATAGCGCGAACCGTCATGGTTCTGCAATTTGGCCGACTGCGCCAGGGTGATCGTCTCCTTGCCGTTGCCCTTGTCGCGGATGAAAATGTTCCGAGCGAGGCCTTGGGCGTTGGCGCCTTTGCCAATGAAAAAAACGCGCTGTCCTGAAGCGGACTGGCGGAATTGACCGGGCGCAACGCGCGACAGATCCGATCGCTGCTCGAAACGTTCCCGCAGGGCCGCATTTTGTTGGTTGGCCCAAGGCCAAGCGATGAGGGTCAGCAGCGCGATGGCCAGGATGACCGGCGCGGAAAAGCGCAGAGTCGTGCCAAAAAACGTCAGGGGTGTCACGCCCGCACCGGACCAAATCACCATTTCCGAGTCGCGATGCATGCGCGAGAAGCTCATGAGGACCGCAATGAACAGCGCCAGGCCCAGAATGAATTGCAGATAGCTCAGGCTTGCCAGACCGATAAGGAGGAACAGATCCTGCGGATTGGCCTGTCCTTCCGACGCCTGGCCGAGGATGCGGATGAGCATGAGGGTGAGCACCACCGAGAACAGCACGGTGAAGCTGCCGCCGAAATTGCGGGCCATTTCGCGGCGCAGGGAGGTGTCCAGCAACATCAGCGGAAGGCGAAGGATCGATCAGGCGCACGAAGCGTGTGCGAAAAGTTCACGCAGAGGGCACACGCAGCAGTCGCATTCGTGTGTGGCGGCACGCTCGCGTGGGCTCGGTGGAATAATGAAAGCGTCATCTGGAGCCCTTATGAAATTTAGCATAGCCCCCCTGAAAGCATTGGCCGCCTTAAAGACGGATGCCCTCGTCGTCTTTCTGCACCAGCCCGGCACGTCGTGCGGTTTGGTCGAAGCCGATACCATCGACCCGATCGCTGCTGAAGCTGCGCAGGACGGCGACTTCAATGGCAGCCTGGGCGCCACCTATACGCGTAGCCGCCCCGCAGGGCTCGCAGCCAAGCGCCTCGTGCTCGTGGGTCTGGGTGCAGCGCCGGTCGATCAAGCCGGCTGGCTCAAGGCGGTGCAGGCAGCAGCCGGTGCGCTCAAGCCACTTGGGGCGCAACAGGTCCATCTGCTTGCCGCCGACGGGGAGCAAAGCCTGGCGGACTTGGTCCCGGGCGCCTTTGGGGATGCGGCCTACCGGTACACGGCGACCCGCAAACCCGAGCCAGCCAAGGCCTATAAGGTCGAGGCCGTGCATCTGCTGTCACGCCACGCACGCCAGGCGGCCACACTTAGAGCGGCGCTTGCGCGGGCTGAAGCCGTTCAGGCTGGCGTGGAACTCACACGCAACCTGGCCAACTTGCCAGCCAACTATTGCACGCCTTCTCATCTCGCCAAGGTCGCGCAAGATCTGGGCAAGCGCCACGGAATCAAGGTGGAGGTGTTGACCCGCGCCAGCATCGAGCGACTGAAGATGGGCGCTTTGCTTGCCGTGGCGCAAGGCTCGCATCAACCATTACGTTTCATCGTGCTGCGCTACGACGGTGCCGGCCGCAAGGATGCGCCGCACGTCTTGGTGGGCAAGGGGGTGACGTTCGATACGGGCGGCATCTCGATTAAGCCGGCGGCCGAGATGGATGAGATGAAATTTGACATGTCGGGTGCTGCTGCGGTGCTGGGTGCGTTTGAGGCAATCGCCCGCCTGAAGCCAAGGCTTAATTTGGTGGGTCTGATCCCGGCGACCGAGAACATGCCCGGTGGTCGCGCGGTCAA
>JAGWOZ010000338.1 GCA_028870715.1 Betaproteobacteria bacterium
CGCTCGATCAAGCCGCCGATGAGGTGCTCAGCGCCCAAGCCGAGCGCCTCGCCATCCAGCGCCGCATCGCAGTGGACATGCGTGAGATATGGTCGCTGCAGCCGCGCTTGGCTCGGCGCACGCCGCGTTATGCCTACAGCGTGCTTGAGCATCCACGCTTTCGCGCCGCTTACGATTTTCTGCTCCTGCGCGCTCGCACTGGCGGCGCCGATCCTGACCTGGCGAGCTGGTGGTCCCACTTCCAGGAAGCTGACGAGACGGAACGCGGCGCGCTCATTGAGCAGGCGGCACGGACAAACCCCGCCGAGCCCGGCAAACGCAAGCGCCGCAAGCGCAGAAGGCCCGGGGCATCGCAGGGTGAGCCGTCCACCGGCGAGGATGGCAGTCCATCATCCCAATAGCCGCGCGTATGGCACGGAAAGCCCCGCCCGGGACCGAGGTCGCCCTCATCGGCCTGGGCGCAAATCTGGGTGATGGTGCGAAGACCTTGGGTACGGCCCTTGCCGCTTTGCAGACTCTGCCAGCCTGCCACCTTATCGAGGCGTCCAGCCTTTATCGCAGCGCTCCCGTGGATGCAGCCGGGCCAGACTACTGGAACGCTGTTGTTGCCATGCATTGCGGCTTGACACCTGAAGCCCTGCTCGCTCGGCTACAACGCCTTGAGCACGAGCACGGGCGAGAGCGCCTGCAGGGGGTTCACAATGCACCACGCACGCTCGATCTTGATTTACTGCTATTTGGCTCGCGCCGTGCGCACGACGAACGGCTCGTGTTGCCCCATCCACGAATGCATCTGCGCGCCTTCGTGCTGGTGCCTCTCGCGGAGATCTGGCCGCATTTGGTTTTGCCTGACGGCGAGTCCGTGGCGCACGCAGCGCGCCGGCTTCAACAAGCGGGACAGCAAATCCAGCGCGTTGGCCCCCTTGCCTTCATCTCGACCCGTTCGTAACGGTCGCGATCACGGCTGGAACGCGTGCTGCAAGATAAACACCAGGCCGCCGACCAGCACCGCGGCACCAATGAGAAGCGCAAAAATGACAACGAGCACGGCGCCCCATCCACTTGACGACACGCGCCTGTTGCCGCTATTCCACGTCGCATCCCAGCGCGCGTCAGGTGTCAGCCCAATAAGCAGCGCCTGGAACAGGGCGACACCAATGACCAACGCGAGCACCGGAAGGGCGATTTGCGCGATCCTGTCATTCTCGCCGTAGTCGATAAATCGCATCCCGCCCCAGACGCCAAGGGCAAACAGAAGCGGATGCAGCCAGCCCATCGCATCGCGCCAGCCTTTCAAATAGAAGCGATGGGCCCCGAGCACGCCCAAAAGCAGTGCCAGGGCAGCGGCCACGCTCTTGGACTTGAATGTTCGGGCCATGGGTGCGGCAAACCGATGCACGGACAGGACTTCGGGCTCAGGCGGGAAGCGGCGCCGTCTTGGCGCCAGGTCCCAAGGCCTTTTGCATCAATACGACGTCCAGCCACCGCCCAAACTTCCACCCCACGTCCGCCATGACGCCGCGATGCGTAAAGCCAAACCGTTCATGCAGGGCGATGGAGCCCTGGTTCGCCGAATCTCCAATCACGGCAAGCATCTGCCGGCATCCCTGCTGGGCGCTCGCGTGTAGCAACTGCTCCATCAGCAGTGAACCCAGGCCCGCTCCGCGCTGCACCTCATCGATATACACCGAGTCCTCCACGGTCCACCGAAAGGCCTCGCGCTCGCGAAACCAGTTGGCATAGGCGAAGCCAGCAACGGCACCATCACGCTCGACAACAATCCAAGGCAGGCCGCGCTGCACCACGACCTGCCACCGTCTGCGCATCTCCGCGACATCGGGCGGCTCAATTTCAAAAGTTCCCGTACCGTGCAACACATGATGTCTGTAGATGCGGGCAATCGCATCCAGGTCTGTTTCAGTGGCGGCCCGGACAAGGGGCGTGTTTGATGCTTGCATCGAATGGTACCGACAGGTGTGGATATAATGGCGAGTTTAATGGGCTTGGCCCGGCTCACCGCAAGCAATACACGCGCGACGTCTTTTACACTCTCGCAGTTTCGTCCACGTGAGGGGTCGATTGAGTAGTCCATCCTGCACGGCGGTTCGTACGATGAACTGTATGGCCGAGGCGGTTCGCACGCATACCCATCAAGCAGACATTTCAGGAATTCAAGCAATGGTCGTCATTCGTCTTTCACGCGCCGGTGCCAAAGGGCGCCCCTTCTACCACATCGT
>JAGWOZ010000088.1 GCA_028870715.1 Betaproteobacteria bacterium
CAGCGTGCTACCCAACCTGCAGTTTCATCTCACCTCAGATACGGGCCAAAAGGTAACAGCGCAGACCTATCGCGGCAAAGTGGCCATCCTGTACTTCGGCTACACGCACTGCCCTGATGTATGCCCGCTGACCATGTCGCACCTTGCGCAAGCGGTGACTGAACTGGGCCCCCAAGGCAAGGACGTGCAGATCCTCTTTGTTTCGGTCGACCCCGCGCGCGACACGTTGCCCGTCTTGCACGCTTACACCCAAGCGTTCAGCCCGCAAGCAGTCGGCCTGACCGGCACGATGGACCAGATTCAAGATGTGGCCAAGCGCTATCACGTTGCCTTTAACTACGGCAAGAAGGATCAATACGGCAACTATGTGGTCGACCATAGCGCCGCGATCTATATTTTCAGCAAGGATGGGCGGGGCACCTTGATCGGGTCGGATCAATCGCCGGTCACGTCCATCGTGCATGACGTGCGCCAATTGCTCGCCGAGTGATCATCCCCGTGCCGTGCGTGCCGCGCCTTGTTAGCCCACCGCACGGGAGTGCGCGGCTTGGCCTTGGGCCCGCATCTGACGCCGACTGGGGGGCAGCCGTTGTCGGTCGGACAGGCGCATCCAATTGCGCAGCGCCACCATCGCCGCCGCCACATTGAGTCCAGAAGCCGGTATCCAAAGAATGAGACCGCCGAGATGCTGGTCAGTCATTGGGCTGATGCCCGATAGCGCACGGCCGCACAGGCTGTAGATGGGGTACCAGTCGGTGCCGTTCAGAGCCAACACCGCACCGAGAACCATCTGCGGGATCATGGCGAGGATCGGCAGAAGGATCCGCAACCCAGGACGCAGATGTGCTGGCGGTGCCGGACGCGGATCGAGCATCAACCACCAAAACAGCAAACCGTCGAACACCATGCTCCAGTTCATGAACTGGTACAAGGGGGTATTGAGCATGACACCGACGTGAATGACGGGCACGAGCCAGAACACCACGAGCCCCGAAAACATCGCCGAGGCGACCCACGCGTTGAGCATGAAATTCGTCATCCCTCGCATCGGCGCCCATCGCATCAGGGGTACGAGCCAGCGGTTGCGCAGGCTTGCCCCGATTCCCGCGCGCCAAGTTGGCACGGGCCAGGCAAGCATCACGAGCAGGGGCCCCAAGTCATGCAGCGCCATTTGTTGCAGCATGTGGATGAAGAACTGGTGCTCCGCGTAATAGTCCCATTGCGTTTGCAGCCCCAGGTAGATGAGCGACCAACCCAGCCAGAACCACATCTGCTTCCACCACGGCGTGCGCCGCCGCAGGCTGCCCCGCAGGTACAGCAGCGCGCCGCCGAGCAAAAACGCAGCCATCGGAACCGACGGATACCAAGGCTGAAACCAGTGCAGCAAAACACTCATGGGCGACGACAGGCAAAAAATGGGCGAAAGGCCGCCAGCATAAACCGTTCCGGCAGCGGTGCTGACGCACACTCAGGCGTGGCGCCGATGATGCCCCCACAGCCGGGACCCCAGTCGCATGCCGGTCTTTGCGCGCTGTTCTGCGGCACGCGCCAAGCGCTGCGCGCCGTACCAAACTCACGGTACCAAACGTTTTTTGGCACGAATGGCAGCGCGATGGGCGCACGCCACGGCGTCGACGTCACGCTGAACGCGTCCCGAAGGCCCGCCCGATGTCGCTGCCGGGCCCCATCAAGCAAGCGGGTTGATCCCGGCTCCTGTTACGCCCTGCGGAAATGTGCCGCTTTATTTGACTTAAAACATGATTCCATTTGCATCTTTCGGCTTCAATAGTTGTCATTCACGAAGTTCATTGGTCTACAGGGCGGTGGGGATGATTGTGCGTGTGCGAGGTGAGAATGGATTGGCGCGCACCGTCGACGGCGTACCCCCTTCCAGACAGTCCTGAGCCACAACAAGGAGCACCCCATGTCATCGACGATTTCGTGCTGTGATTTCTGTGATCGGGAAATCGAGGCGATAGCCGCCGGGACGGTTCGTGTGCTGCCCCCGGCGTTCAAGAACTTCGGACGATTGGCCCATTTCCGTGGCCAGGTCAGCACCGTGCAGTGCTGTGAAGACAATACGCAGGTACGAGCCGCGCTGGAAACGGCAGGGATGGCGCGCATCCTCGTGGTGGATGGCGGCGGCTCGCTACGCCATGCTCTTTTTGGTGGCAATCTGGCGATGCTTGCCGCGCGCAACGGCTGGGCAGGCGTCGTCATCGATGGTTGTGTGCGCGACGTGCCTGAGATTGCCACAGCGCCCATTGGCGCCCGCGCCCTGGCCGCCATACCCATGCCGCCGCGCAAGCTCGGCGGGGGGCAGCGCGACGTCCCTGTACGCATCCAAGGCGTGTGGGTCAGCCCTGGGAATTGGCTCTATGCCGATGCCGACGGCATGCTCGTCAGCGACGCTCCGTTGCATCTGCCCAGTGCAGCCGCCGAACCCTCTGCCGTCTAATGCTCGCCTATTCGCCTACAGCGTATTGCGGATAAGCCCGACGGCCAGCCCCTCAATCGCAAAGGCTTGGTCGGGGCGCACCACGATCGGCGAGAAGTCGGGGTTCTCGGGCAACAACTCGACTTGGCCTGCCTTGCGTTGCAGACGCTTGACCGTGACCTCATCACCGATTCGGGCAACAACGATTTGCCCATTGCGCACGTCCTGCGTTTGCCTGACCGCCAACAGATCGCCGTCGAAAATGCCCGCACCCTGCATACTCATGCCTTTGACCTTGAGGAGGTAATCGGGTCGCGCCTTAAACAGGTGCGCCTCGACCGCGATGCTTTGCTCGATATGCTCCTGCGCCAGGATCGGATGCCCGGCGGCGACGCGCCCGACGAGTGGGAGCATCAATTGCTCCATCCCCGGCAATGCGCGCGCAAGGACCCCAGGCGTCCTGACCGTCGGTCGGGCCGCGCTCGTGAGGCGAATGCCGCGCGATGCCCCCGGGGTCAGTTCGATCATTCCCTTGCGCGCGAGTGCATGCAGGTGATCTTCGGCCGCATTGGCCGAGCGAAAGCCCAGTTCGGCGGCGATTTCGGCTCGGGTCGGCGGGTAACCGGTCCGCTCGATCGCCTTGGCAATAAGCGTCAAGATCTCGCTCTGGCGCGCTGTAAGCTTGCTGTTCGACGTCCGCATGGATGGTGCACTCCTCAAGGACAAGGGCCGTAGGCCAAGTCTACTGTCATCAATAACAGTGTGTATTTTTATCCAGATATGAAAAATTTGCAACCCTCCGACACCGCTCGGCTCCCCAAGGTCCTCGTACTGGGCACAGGCGGCACGATTGCGGGCGTCTCGACCGACCATCCCGCCCAGGGGGCCTACCGCGCGGCCGCGCTCGACATCGGGCAACTCGTCGCCGCGGCGCCAGGCATCGAACGGCTTGCGGTCCTGCAGGCCGAGCAGCTCGCGAGTCTCGACAGCAAGGACATGCGAGTGCAGGTATGGGGCGCGCTTGCCGCGCGCATTGCTGCGTGGCATGAGCAACCCGACGTGGATGGCTGTGTGATTACCCACGGCAGCGACACCGTGGAGGAGACCGCATATTTCCTGCAATGCGTCTTGCCCGCAGGCAAGCCCGTCGTGCTGACCGCTGCAATGCGGCCGGCGACCGCTTTGTCAGCCGACGGGCCACGTAACCTCTATGACGCCGTGCAAGTTGCAGCCAGCGCCGATGCCGCTGGCCGCGGCGTGCTGTGTGTTGCGCATGGCCGCGTGCATGCTGCCTGCGACGTCACCAAGGCGCATCCCACCGCCCTGGATGCCTTCAGCTCAGGCGAACGGGGCCCGCTGGGCTTTGTCGGCTCCCAAGGCGTCCTGTTCACGCGCAGCATTCCCGCTGCACATGTCCCGCGCCTGCTCCGGATTCCACCGACTCAACCGTGGCCGCGCGTGGAGTTGGTGGGCAGTCATGCCGGAGCAGACGGCGCAGGGGTCCGGGCATTGCTCGCTGCATCCTTGCGGGGCGAGTTGGTGCCACCGCTAGCGGGTCTGGTCGTGCAAGGCACTGGAGGCGGCACCGTGCACGAGGATCTTCAACTGGCCTTGAATGAGGCCGAGGCGGCGGGTGTGCGCGTGGTGTACGGCTCGCGCGTCGGAGCGCTCCAGGGCGGCCTCTACGACGGGTTGAATGCAGTGAAGATCCGCATTCGGCTGATGCTGGAACTCGCTGCAGGCCTTGCCAATTAAGGGCAGTTGGCAGCAATCATCGCCGCGGCCTGTCGGCGTTGAGCAGCGATTTGCGCATCGTCCAGGAAATCGCGATTGCCTTGGGCATCCACCTGCCGCACGCGCAGGCCACTGTCCAGCGCTTGCAGCTGCCTTCGTGCCTGAAGACAATTGGCGAGCCGCGCCTGTTCGCTGACCTGTTGCTGCAGACGCTGGGCGGCTTCCTTGGCCCGTTTGTCCTCGTCGAGCTTGCTTTGGAGCTCACGCGCCGCCTGACTGTCTTGCCCCTTGATCTGCCCTGCGGCCTGGGATGCACTGCTGGCCGTGGGGCCTGGCGCCGTCGGCGCAGCGGCTGCGGGCCTGGCCAGAATATTGCGCGCCGCAATCGTGGATGGTGGCGGTTGGTCGCTGTACTGCACGACCCCCGAGGGGGAAATCCATTTCCACTGGGCACAGGCAGGGGCAACAAGCCCGCACGAAAAAAGCGTCAACACCCCCAGTTCGGCCAATGCATGGCGCATGGCGTGCGCGGTAGGGCGGGGATTGGCAACTGGCATCCAAGGCTCCGGTTTTTTCGAAGCTTAAGGCATGAAGGCGCACCTGCATGCCAATGGGAGCGCGAAAAAAGGGCGTTGCGCGGCATCGGTGTCGGCTTGCCGCAACTCATCGTCCGGGTACAAAGTCGCCATGTCTTTTATCATCGCATTTTGCGCCTGGAGGATTTATGCGCCTTCTCGGAAAAGCGTTGACCTTTGACGATGTGTTACTGGTTCCAGCGTATTCTCAAGTTCTACCCAAAGACACCAGTCTTTCCACCCGCGTTACGCGGCGCGTCAGCCTGAATATTCCGCTCATTTCGGCGGCGATGGATACGGTCACCGAATCCCGGCTGGCCATCGCCATGGCTCAGGAAGGCGGCATGGGCATCATCCACAAGAATCTCACGCCGAAGGCGCAGGCCACGGAGGTGGCACGGGTCAAGCGCTTCGAGTCCGGGGTGCTGAAGGATCCGATCACCATTTCGCCCGGGGTGAAAGTCAGCGACGTGCTCGCCCTTTCGCGCCAGCATGGGATCTCGGGATTCCCCGTCATTGAGCATGGCAAGGTCGTGGGTATCGTGACCAATCGCGACATGCGCTTTGAAACCCGGCTTGATCTGCCGGTGCGCGAGATCATGACGCCGCGCGAGCGCCTCATCACGGTGCGCGAGGGCGCGACGCTCGAGGAAGGCAAGGCGCTGATGCACCAGCACCGCCTGGAGCGGGTCCTGGTCATCAACGACGCGTTCGAACTGCGCGGGCTGATGACCGTCAAAGACATCCAGAAGGCCACGGAACGCCCGAATGCTGCGCGTGACCCGCAAGGCAAGCTGCGCGTGGGTGCGGCCGTCGGCGTGGGTGAGGGCACCGAGGAGCGGGTCGAGGCGCTTGTGCGCGCAGGGGTCGACGTCATCGTCGTCGATACAGCGCACGGCCACAGCCAAGGCGTGATCGACCGTGTGCGCTGGGTCAAGGAGCATTACCCCGACGTCGACGTGATCGGCGGCAACATTGCCACGGCCGAGGCGGCCCGCGCATTGGCCGACGCAGGCGCCGACGGCGTGAAGGTGGGCATCGGCCCCGGGTCGATTTGCACGACCCGCATCGTTGCTGGAGTGGGCGTGCCGCAGATCACCGCCATTGCCAACGTGGCCCAGGCTCTTGAGGGCACGGGCATTCCGCTGGTGGCCGACGGCGGAGTGCGCTACTCGGGCGACATCGCCAAAGCCATCGCCGCCGGCGCGCATACCGTGATGATGGGCAGCATGTTTGCCGGGACCGAAGAGGCACCGGGCGAGGTCATCTTGTATCAAGGCCGTTCATACAAGACGTACCGCGGCATGGGCTCCATCGGGGCGATGAATGCCGGATCGGCTGATCGCTACTTCCAGGATGGGACCCAGGCTTCGGCAGCAGCCGGCGCCGAGAAGTTCGTGCCCGAAGGCATCGAGGGGCGCGTGCCTTACAAGGGCAGCTTGGCGGCCATTTTGTATCAGCTCGTGGGCGGCGTGCGCTCCTCCCTTGGGTATTGTGGTTGCGCCAGCATCGAAAACATGCGCAGCCGGGCGCATTTCATGGAGATCACGTCGGCTGGCATGCGCGAAAGCCACGTACACGACGTGCAGATCACCAAGGAAGCGCCCAATTATCACGTTGAATGATGCTCAGGGCCAGGCGATTGCGCAGCGCCTGGCCGCTTTGTGACTGCCACCGAAATCCCCTTCATGCACGACAAAATCCTGATCCTGGACTTCGGTTCTCAGGTCACCCAGCTCATCGCCAGGCGTGTGCGCGAAGCGCACGTGTACAGCGAGATCCACCCCAATGACGTGAGCGACGCTTTCATCCGCGAGCTGGCGCAAAACGGACTCAAGGGCATCATTCTGTCTGGAAGCCATGCCAGCACCTATGAGGACCACCAGTTGCGCGCCCCGCAGGCGGTCTGGGATGTGGGTGTGCCGGTGCTTGGGATCTGCTACGGCATGCAAACCATGGCAGCACAACTGGGTGGTAAGGTGGAATGGAGCGAACACCGTGAGTTCGGCTACGCCGAGGTGCGCGCACGCGGCCACACACGCCTGTTCGATGGCATCGAAGATTTCCGCACCCCCGAAGGCCACGGCATGCTCAAGGCCTGGATGAGCCACGGCGACAAGGTCACGGAGATGCCCGCGGGCTTCAAGCTCATGGCCAGCACGCCGAGCTGTGCAATTGCCGGCATGGCCGATGAAGCGCGCGGCTATTACGCCGTGCAATTCCACCCCGAAGTCACGCACACGACGCAGGGCAGGGCGATCATCGAGCGTTTCGTACGCCAGATCTGCGGCTGCAAGGGCGACTGGATCATGGGCGACTACATCGCTGAAGCGGTGACCCGCATTCGCGAACAGGTCGGAAAGGAGGAAGTCATCCTCGGCCTGTCCGGCGGGGTGGATTCCAGCGTGGCGGCGGCCCTGATCCACCGCGCCATCGGCGATCAACTCACCTGCGTCTTCGTTGATCACGGATTGCTGCGGTTGAATGAGGCGCAAATGGTGATGGACATGTTCGCCGGACGGCTGCACGCGCGTGTGGTGCACGTGGACGCGAGCGCTGAGTTCCTTGGCGCGCTCGGCGGAGTCAGCGATCCGGAGGCCAAGCGCAAGATCATTGGTCGCGAGTTCGTCGAGGTCTTTCAGCGCGAGGCGAAAAAGCTCGTCAATGCAAAGTGGCTCGCACAAGGCACCATTTATCCCGACGTGATCGAATCGGGTGGTGCCAAGACCAAGAAGGCCACCACCATCAAGAGCCACCACAATGTCGGCGGCCTACCCGAAACGCTCGGCCTTAAGCTTCTTGAACCTTTGCGTGAGCTGTTCAAGGATGAGGTACGTGAACTCGGTGTGGCGCTGGGCCTGCCCGCGGAGATGGTCGACCGCCACCCTTTCCCGGGCCCCGGCCTGGGCGTTCGCATTCTGGGCGAGGTCAAGCGTGACTATGCGGACTTGCTGCGGCGCGCCGATGCGATCTTCATCGAGGAGTTGCGCAACACCAGAGATCTTGCAACTGGCAAGAGTTGGTACGAGCTTACGTCCCAAGCGTTTGCCGTGTTCCTTCCGGTCAAGAGCGTGGGCGTCATGGGCGATGGCCGAACCTACGATTACGTGGTCGCTTTGCGCGCGGTGCAGACGAGCGACTTCATGACCGCGGACTGGGCTGAGCTCCCCTACGCGCTGCTCAAGAAAGTGTCGAGCCGCATCATCAATGAGGTGCGCGGGATCAACCGTGTGACCTACGACATTTCATCAAAACCACCCGCGACAATCGAATGGGAATGATTAAATGCTTCCCTGCAATCATCGCGAACGATCGGGAAAGCGCCACGAGCTACTGAGGAAAATCGACTTTTCTATCGCCATCTACCGCGGACGTCCCGGCATTAACCGCTCCTTTTGACGGCATCTTTGCCGGTAACGTCGTCCTTCTCAGCAGCGAAGTCCGGCGATACGGTTAGCTTTCCGGGGCGGCTTGAAGGTGTCTGCTGCATGCTGACGGATACGGCGCCCGGACACTGAAATCCAAGGCAAAACCTGACGACGTGGAGGATTGCGACCCGATATATGTCGTAGCCTCGTCCGGGCGAACACGTTTCGCCTGGGTTACCAACTGAACGCAGTGCGGGAGACCGTCACTCTCGGTCGGTACGGTACTGCCCAACTCTCGTTAGGCCGCGCGCGTGACGTGACGATCTATGCGCACCGCGCGGTGATGGAGGACAAGCCGCCCAGCCATGAGAGGCAGTGAGCGGAGCGGCGGATCAGAGACGCGAAGAGCTTCCGCGAATGTTGGGAACGGTGGCTCGGCGCGGACGCCGATGGCCGACACCGCCCGCGCAACGCGCCGGGCGATCTTCGAGCCTGAGCTTGTCCCGACTTACACGAATCGCTCTCTGCACGAGATCACACCCGATGATCTGCGTGCGCGTTGCCCGCAGATTGTCGATCGTGGAGCTGCTGCGACCGTCATCCCCCTGCGAGGTGTCGTGAAGCAGATTTAGGGCTTTGCGATCTTGCACGACGAGAAGGTCGCCAAGCGGTCCGACGAAGTCGCGCACTGGCGTCGATTGCGATTTTCGTCCGGAAAGACCGACTTTGACGCCCGCTGAGATTCGGTGGTGCTAAGAATGATCAAGCACGGCTCCAATGCTTCCTGCGTTCAGATCCATACGCGTCTCAAACTTCAGGTGGATGTTGCCCTAGATCAAGGAAGCTCACCGCATTTCGGGTCAGGATAGCCGCCAAGCACCTATGCCCGCCAGCGGAGACATTGATATGCGAATAATCCGATTCAGCGTCGCGGGTTCGGCGAACCCCATTTTCGGATTGGCCATTGGGGACCAAGCTGTTCCGTTTGCCGCGCTACAGGCGAAGGCGGGGACGTCTCACTTGCAGCTAGCCGATAGCCGATCCTACTTGGCGGGCCTACCGGACAGCGAGCGGCTTGCGAGGCAGCTGCTCGCTTGGGGTGAACAGCACCTCGGAGATTTCGGCAGTGGCCAGCGCTTCCTTCTTAAAGCAGTCCGGCTACTCGAACCGGTGGAGGTTGCTGCCCTGTTCGACTTCGGCCTTACGCCGCGGCATCTCAAGAATTCTGCTGACACCATGATGAAATACGAGAAGGACAACCCGCAGACCGCACCGTTGCTGCAGGCTTTCGCCAAGCTCGTGCTTGCCCCAAAACCGAACCCACCCGCGGGTCAGCCTGTGCCGCTGTCCTTCTACAAGTCCAACATGAATTCCATCGTCGGCGATGGGGAAACCGTCCCGTGGCCGGCCTACACGTCGTACCTTGACGTCGAACCAGAGCTGGCAGTCGTGTACGGAAACGAACGGCAACCGGTCGCTGGATTCTGCATCTTCAACGACGTTTCAGCGCGTGACGTTCAGGCCGCGGAGTTCGTCGGTGGCTTCTGCCTGACCAAGGACATGGCAAAGGGGAATCAGCTCGGCCCTTACCTGGTCACGCCTGATGAACTAGGCGATCCCTACAATCTTCAAGTGACTGTCCTGGTGAATGGAAAGGTCAAGTACGAGGGCTCGACGTCCGACATTAGCCACAAAGCCGCGGACGTCTTCGCCTGGCTGGAATTCATGGCGCCACTCAAGCCCGGTTCCGTCGTGGGCTTCGGCACCATACCCGACTGTACCGGCCTTGACCACGACGATTTCATTGACCCAGGCGCCGAGATCGAGATCACATTCGAGCGACTTGGAGCGCTCCACTGCCGTTTCGCAGAACCAACTGGCAATCTTCTTCCGAGCCGTTGGCCGGTGCGCGAGCCGCTGCAAAAGTACCATGGTTAGAGTCAACCCTCCCCAACCGTCGCTGGATATCCAGCGCGAAGGAGCCCGATACGACCGTGGGCTTGGCAGTATGCAAGCTGCATTCCAATCAGGAATCGACTACGCGTTAGAGGGCCTAACCGCTACGTGTCCAAATCTGGTGCGCTGTCTCGTCGAATTCCCGCTTGGCGGGATCGACACTCGCGCAGCCGTGTATGCCGGGTCCCCCCCCCCGCTGCCCTCCAAGCTGTCAAGACAGCCGCGTGTGTGTTCAGCGGGAGTCAGTCGTCTACGCAGAGCCGTGACCAGGAAGTGCTGTCCGGTCTCGTTGTCATCAACCGTTGGAAGGAATTTTCCCCATGAAGATGAGGCAAGTCAGCGACAACTGCTACACGGTGCTCAACGAAAAAAACCGCGTGTGCGATGCCAACTCCGGCCTCATCAATCGGGGAGGCGGTGTCGTGATTGATACCCAGTCCGATCTACCTCATGCGCGGCAGATGATCGAACTGTTTAGCAAGGTCTGGCCTGCCATGCCACGGCGCGTCATCAACACGCATGAAGACGGTGACCATGTCTGGGGCAATCAGCTCTTCGAAGGAGCCGAGATCATCGCCCACCGGTCAGTGCCCGAGCGGATGAGGCATGTGGCTGACCCCGAGGAGAGCCGGAAGTTGCTCGCCGGCGTCCGGAATGAGCAGACACGCGCCGCGATCAGCGCTGTTAACCCGGGTCTGGCGGCGGCGGGGCAGCAATTGTCGGAGGACTATAACTTCGAAGGCATTGAACTCGTTCTGCCGACGACCTTATTCGACGCGCGCTACGTCCTGGATCTCAATGGCGTAGAGGTCCACCTGATTTATGTCGGACCTTGCCACCAGGTCGGCGATACGATCATCCATGTACCGAACGAGCGAGTAATTTTCGCCGGCGACGTGCTTTTCAGGCAATGCACGCCAATGGGCTGGACGGGCTCCTACGAGAAATGGTTCCAGTGCCTTGATCTGTTGATCAAGCTCGCCCCCGAAACCGTCGTCCCTGGCCATGGTCCGGTCTGCGGAGTTGAAGGGGTCATCGAGATGAAAGCATACCTTCAGTATGTTCTCGAAGAGTCGCGAAAATACTTCGACAACGGACTCCCTGCATTAGAGGCCGCGAAGAAGATTGAGTTCGGGCCCTACGGTGATTGGCGGGCCCCCGCGCGCCTCTTCATGAATGTCGAGCGCGCATACCGGGAGTTCCGGAGTGAACCCCCCGACGCACCGTGGGACACGACTGCGACCTTCGACGCCATCTACGAGGTGGCGAAGGCGAAGGGGATCACAGTCGAGTTCTAGACTGAATGAAATTGGACTGGCTGTCGACTTTCAGAGAAAAGAACACCAACTTGATGAGCGTGAGCTGCGATGAAACGACATACGCATATCTTCTTTGTAATCGCTCTCCTCTTCATGCAATTGAACAATACGAGCGCTTCAGCACAGAGCTGCGCTGGCCAGCCGGTAGCCGTCCAGATTCTCGGTTCCGGCGGGCCGACACTCAACCGCTTACGCGCATCGTCGAGTTACCTCCTCTGGATAGACAATCGAGCGAGGGTTCTTATCGACCTGGGAGGCGGCGCTTACTTGCGATTCGCTGAGGCGGGGGCGAAGCTTAGTGACTTGTCCTTACTTGCAGTAACTCACCTTGATCCCGACCACATTGCCGGCTTGCCCGCCCTTCTTTGGCTGAGCAACCGGAGTCGTACGGAGCCACTGCCTACCGTCGGCCCCTCGGGCAATGACATAGTTCCAGGCTACTCCACCTTCCTTTATCGCCTCTTCGACGGGAAGAACGGTGCATTTCAAATAATGGGATCGGCGCTTGGCGACGCGCAAACCTATTCACAACAGAGCGTTCGCCTCGATGTCAGCGTCGTCGATGCGGCAAAGGCAGAACCGTCAACCGTATATAACCGGGCAGGCATGACCGTGACGGCTTTGGGAGTGCCGCACGGTGAGGTGCCAACGTTGGCGTACCGCGTGCAGACCCACGGAGTGTCCATCGTAATTGGCTCTGATCAGACCGGAACAAATCCGGCATTTGTAAGATTCGCGCGAGGAGCAAATGTGCTGATCATGCATCTCACTATCGATGCTGGGACCAAACACCCCGTACACGCGGCGCCTGATGTGGTTGGGCAAATCGCCCAAGAAGCGCAGGTTGGGCGCCTGATTGTCAGTCACATCGGCCCGATTGACCGTCATGCAGCGATATCTGAACTGAAAAGATTCTATTCCGGACCGCTGACTATCGGCGCTGACCTGCAGTGCACGCAAGTGCGATAAATTGCATCGAATGAACTCTCCCGCCACAAAGCGCCTGATGGCGCTGTCGTGGCACAGTGGAAAAGGGTCCTTTTTTTGCGTTTCAAGCGCAGGCCTGCCCCGTACCCGCGGGCGATGCGGC
>JAGWOZ010000339.1 GCA_028870715.1 Betaproteobacteria bacterium
CACCCTTGAGGGGGCAACGGTCCATGCGGCGATCGCTCTTGAGGTGGCCGATGATGGGCTCGATGGCCTGGCGCCGCTTGAGCTGTTTTCTGTCCTTGCTGCTGATGCGTTTGGATTTGCCCCGGTGCACGATATGCACATCCGGGTTGCCAGCATCCACGCCCCGATAGCTCAGGTCAACGAACGCGGTCGCCGGCTTTGACCTGCTGTCCTGCATCAGGATCGTGGCCCGCTCCAGTTGCTCGCTCAGGGTGTGGCCGTCGTAGGTCCGGGTTCAACAGTTCGCGGCGCAAATGATTGATTTCTCTTGTGTGAGGATCGAATCGCTCCACTACAAGAGGGTTAGTTGAGTGTTGAGTGTGGGTTTCTTGATAGTGAGTGCCGACAAGATGTCGGCGTGCTCCTGGCGGATCGTGGACAGGCCCGCAGCGGGTTGCGCGACACCGAGCGTGACTTGGTGATGTTGAATGCGGCGCAGTTTGTCCAAGGCGCGCTCGGGGGAAAGGCGGGTGGCGCTGGCCTGCAGTCGCGTGCGCATGACGCGGTACAGGATCAAGGCCATGAAGCAGACGGCGGCATGGGCGCGAATGCGCTCAGGCAAGCGGTGGAACATCGGGCCGATCTCGATCTCCGACTTGAGGGCCCGAAAGCCCCGCTCGATGTCGGCCAGAGACTTGTAGCGCCCGACGACATCGGCGGGGGCCAGGTCGGGCACATTTGTCACCAGAAGATGTTGCCGCTGACGTTGCTCTGACCGCGCTGCTGAGCGAAGCCGTGAATACGCGGCCGCCGTGAATAACCCGCCAGATGAATGGGTTATGGCAATCAAGGCTGGTAACGGTCCGAGCGGAACATGCTGCTTTGTCTGCTCCATCTCGCGTTGGCGACAACACTCGAGCGCATCCATGAAAGTCGGCCCGGTGTCGCTGCGCCTTCCCAGTAGCAAGGGCACAATAGCATCCAGGCTGAATCTCACCGCAGAGCACTTCTCGCGCGTCCTGCACCAACTCAGCGAGGCTGGGCTCATCGGCATCGAAAAGCGCGTCACCCATATCGCGGGCATTCACCGCTTGCGCGCAAGTGCAAGCGGAATCGGGGTGCCGGTAGCCGAGATTGGTGGCGCTATGCGCGAGCTAACGGCCGGCTGTGCCCGCGCAGCGCGGCCACAGCCGGCAGGAAGACCTCGGTCACCCAAAGCGCCTGGCCACGATAAACGAAGGCGGATCGCCGCGCCCAAAGCGGCGTCGCCGTAGGCAGTCCTGCGTATGCGCAGGCGGCGCGCCTCAATGCGTCGCGCGGCGGCAAGCGTCGCACCCGGATCTCGCCGCGGCGCGTCATCGCGCGCGCGAACACGGCATCGCCGACCGGCTGACTGCCCAGCGCCACCAGCAGCCGCCAGTTGCGGCGCAGCACATCGCGACGCGCTACGCTGTGCCCATACACCACAGGCACACCGTCAGCAAACAGCACCACCTCGCGCGCCCACGCTCGCCGGCCCAGCGGCTGCGCCAGCAGCGGCGCCTCGTCGCGTCGCGGCCGCGCCAGGCCCTGATGCAGTCGCAGCAGGCTGAAGGCATCGCAGTGTGCCCGCAACCGCGATGTCAACGAGCCGCGCTCGGCCAGCCAGGCGGCGATGCCACTGCGCCCGCCGCAGGGGTATAGCGGCCGCCAAGCGTGATCAACGCTAGCCCCGGAAGCGTACTTGCCGCGCCCTTGCATGCGATGCCCGGGTTACTTGCTGCCCAGCGCGGCGCTGAGGTCACCGGACTCGACTGCGCCAGTCACCAACACGCAACTGCTAGCCGCGACAATGAACAGGGAACGGACTCTCATGATGGTTCAATTCAAACGCGGTAACGTTGATCAACGCAGCATTCCCAACTCCAAAGCATAGCCGGTACGGGCGCTTTTGAGCAGCGGCAATGTCCAAGTCGGCGCCTAGTAGTTAGCCTGACACCCATGCGCGCTTGGCGGTGGGCAGCAACCGTATTCAAGGGTTGCGCGGGGCCGCGCGAGATTCTTGAGCTCTACCGCGACGTCGCGTTCGTGCCCGAGAAACAGCCTTCTCAATGGTGGGCGTAGAGCTTACGGACCTGAACAATCCCAAATGAAGTGCTGATTGTCGATGGATCTATGAGCTTCTTTCACTCGCGGCAGAGGTGCTCATCGCCATGGTGGGTGTGATCGGCGTCGCCGTCTACGCTCGGTTCGCTCGCAACGGTCCCCGCT
>JAGWOZ010000340.1 GCA_028870715.1 Betaproteobacteria bacterium
GCCTGCGCAGTTGGCAGGGTTCAACATCGTCGAGACAGTCAACACCTTCCAGATCGACATGGACGGCGCGCGCCTCAAATGGGGCGTGATCGATACGTCGCAGCTTCACCTGGACGATGCGCCCAGCCATGTCTCCAAGCAGGATCTCGTGAGCTGGCTTGACCGACAGCTTCGCCAGCCCGATGTATCCCAGCCTCAGATGCAGGCGTATCTCATGCGGATGGTGGACCACTTGATCCATGACCGGGGCATGACCCTTACCGCCTTGGTCCGAGCCCGCTTCCAGCTCGGCCAGGCCATCGAGGCCGAGATCAAGCGACGACGCCAGAACGCGGTCGAGCATGGTTTTCAAGTGCGGCTGGCGGACATGGCGGTCCCTGCCCCTGCGGACATGCCGCACCACAGCTTTCGATTTCAGTCCGGCACCTACCCGGCGCGCAACGTCTATCACGGCAGCTTCGAGTTCCGGAAGCACTTCTACCCGATGATCCATGACTTGCGCGAGAAGACTGCAGGTGGCGTTCAATCCGAAGAGTTCGCTTGTGCCTTGGCGATCGAGGCGCACCCGCAGGTTAAGTTCTGGATTCGCAATATCGAGCGTGAGCCCAAGCTATCGTTCTGGCTGCCCACAGCGACCGACTATTTCTACCCCGATTTCGTCGCCGAACTGACAGATGGCCGCATTCTGGCGGTGGAATACAAAGGCCAGCCCTACGCAACCAACGATGACTCCGAAGAGAAACGGCAGGTCGGTCACCAGTGGGAGGCCAGCAGCGACGGGCGTTGCCTATTCCTGTTTGCGGTGAAGCGGGACGAACAGGGGCGGGATGTGGTGGGCCAGCTCGCTGCAAAGGTCAAGGCTGGGTGATGGGAAGGCGCCGGAAAACCAAGAGCGTCGGCGAGATGGGCTTGACCTTTCTCGCCGTGGGGACTGGAGCACTTCTTATGCCCACGTTCTTGCGCGGCAATCTGTTCGCTCCCATGTTTGAACCGTTTCGACCATGGGCGTGGCTGGCGATCGCGGCTGGGGCGTTTCTCATGGGCTTGCACAGCCTTCGGATAAAGCCGACCAGCGGCAGGGAATGGGCGCAAGTCGAACCCGTCTTTGGGCGTCGCCGCTCACCATCCCCCTCGACTTCAACCCGCCAATTCTCGGACTCAGTGGTCGATGTAGAGGTACGCGACCCAAGGCGTGCCCCAGCGGTTGCGTTGGATTCCGCGTCCATCGCGCGCCCGAGTGCCTGGTCCTTGGCCGTACTGAATCGCATCGAATGGCGGCGCTTCGAAGCACTGTGCGAAGCCATGCTGCAACACGAAGGGCATTTCACTGGATCGCAGGCTTACGGGACCGATGGCGGCGTGGATATTCGACTTTATGGCGACGGCACGCGCCAGACCTTGACCGGAATCGTTCAGTGCAAGCACTGGTCCGGCAAAGTTGGCGAGGTGACCATGCGCGAATTCCTCGGGCTGAAAACGGATCATCAGGTGCAGACGGCGCTGTTCATCGCGTCATCCGGCTTCCTGCCGGGTGCACAGGACTTGGCAAGAAGACACGACTTGACCTTGCTCGATGGCGCCGCGTTGCTCCAGCGCATCCAGGCGTTTCCTGCCGAGGTTCAGCAGCGCCTCCTCGCTGTCGCAACGGAAGGGGACTACATGCGCCCGACCTGCGTTGAGTGCGGCAGCAAGATGGTTCTGAATAAGAGGAAATCAAACGGGACCTCGTTCTGGGGCTGTGGGCGTTTCCCACGCTGTAAGCACAGGATGCCTGCTCGGCAGGACGAGGCGCCGGCATGACGCGCGTCTCATTTGCCTCGCTGGTCTGGTTCGTCCTGTCCGCGGCTGCGCTGTGGATGGCCTTACGGGCATTCCAATCAATGCCTGTGCATATTGGACAACCCGCACAGCTCCAGATGGCGTCTCCAACGCCGCCCGCCAAACCGCGCGCGCCTGCAATCATTCAGCCCGCGCCCCAAGCACCTCAGAGCAGACACGAGGCCGGTGTGCAACTGATCAAATGCGTGATTCATGGACAAGTGACCTACACCAACGATCCGCAGGAATGTCCTTCGGCAGCGGAACACCACTTGACGGTTTATCCCACCCAGGGATACCTCCCGGCAAGGCCGTAGGGCACCAAAGTTGTGTTTGCGTCGCGGCAATCGCCACCTGCACTGGCGAGCCCAGACCAGCTTGCCGAGGTGACGCTCGTCGCGT
>JAGWOZ010000341.1 GCA_028870715.1 Betaproteobacteria bacterium
AGCATGGACGTGACAACAGCAGATCCACCGATCGACAGATCGAAGAACATGCCCGTCGATTTCTGATAGACGTTGATGGCACACTGTTGTCCGCCGAGGGCCGCGGTCAGGCTTTGCGACGCGACGGCGTCGAGCGGGACGATCTGCATCAATACGCCCCCACCGCAATACCGCTCGTGATGATCCCAGCTGCGCCACCGTTGATAGGCGCTCCGTTGTACGCCGCCTGCTGCTGCGTCGTCGGGTCAACCGGTGAGACCTGGCCGACCGACTGAGCGCTGGCGCCTGACGGCTGCGAGGTCGTGATCGTTGCGGGTCCGTAGTCGCGGATTTCCTGGAACCACAGCTGCGCAACGATCATCGTGGCGCCGTTGCGCGCGTGGCGCCTGTAATCGACGTGGATCAGGTTGCAGGGCTGATAGATCTCGTCTGGCGTGACGATCGACACCAGTTCGAGCGACTGCCTCAGCGCTTCGATCGTCCCGAGGAAAGCCTCGCGCGTCATGGCGCCATTGCCGTTGCATGCACAGGTCATGCGTGCATCGAACGGCACATAGACCTTGTTGTACGACTGGAAACTACCCTGCTCGACCGGATAGGTCGGAATCTTCATCTCGCCGCGGTACTCGAACTCGAGCACGCTGTCGGGCGTCAACAGGATGGCCCCTGAGGTGTTCGTGATCTGCCAGGAAGACGTTGCGGCGCTGTACCCTTGAGGAACAGCCTGCGTGGGCGCGGAAGCCGTCGACGCCAGTTGCGACAAGCTCACGCCGCTCGAAGGCAGTCGAGGCAGCGCAGGAACCCCGGGTAGCGCTGGAACGTCCGGGTACGGGATGAGCGCCATCTCAGGTCACTCCGACCATGCCGCCGGAGATCAGCGTGTTGTAGGCGAGTGCCTTCTTCATGCCACCAGCGACACCATCCGCGTCGGTTGCGTTCGGCGCATTGACGTGGATCGATCCGATGTTCGTTTCGACGCTGGTATGGCCACCGGACGCCACTACTGGCGCCGTTGCGCCAGGCCCCAGCATGCGCGCGTACGCACCGCCGTTTTCCTGGATCATCATGGCCCGCTGCACCGCCGCGTACTGCGACGCACTGAGCGGCGTGTTGGCCCCGATGCCGGTCTGGCTGCTCACGCTGGCGATGTAGGCGCCGGTGTTGTTCTCGCTGCTCGGCGCGTAGCGCGAGACGATGCCGGCGATCGTGTCGATGCCACGAGCCTTGTAGTCCTGCAGCAGCGCGGCCATGGCGCGCTCGCCGGCGCGCAGCGTCGGGAAGATGGCGAAGCCGCTGGAGTCAGCGCCTGTCGCGCCGTGGGCGCGCGCGAACTTTCCGTAGCGGATGTTGCCGGGGTTGTTGTTGCGCAGGCCACGCGGCAGAGAGCCTCCGGCGCCCGTCGAGCCCATGGCGGCCGCGCGCTGCTGCGCGTAGCTTCGGCCCAGGCCGATCTTGCTGGCCTCGTTGTCGAGCCAGGACGCCCCCCAGACATGCTGGTCGATCCACGACCCTGCCTTGTCCTTTGGATCGACCATATCGAGGCCGGCGTTTGCCAGAAGGCCGATGACGCCAGCTCGCCCCGCGACTCCCAGCCATCCGAAAGCCTTCCCGAGGATTCCGCCGCTTGCCGCAGCCTCCGCACCCTCGGTCGCGCCCTTGGCTCCGAGCAGTCCGGCTCCGCTCTTGAGCAGCGCGAACGGAGCTCGAAGCGTCATGATCGCTGCACCGAGTGCCAGGATCTTGCCGGCCCATCCATCGGTTGCCTTATCGACCCGCGTGAAAGCATGCAGGAGGTCTTCGGCGTCCGTCATGAGGGCACCGAGAGCAGGCACCAGGTCGTGGAAGATGACCTGGCCGTCAGCCGCGAAGACCTCCTTCAGGTCGACCCACTTCTCCCACAGGAGCTGCGCTTCCCGGACGTTCTGCCCGGTGACACCGTTCAGCCGATATGCCTTCTCGTAGAGCTCGCGAACCTTCTGCGGGCCCTGCATGAGCATCAGGAAGGTGTGCTTGTCGATTCCCAGGGCATTCGCCGACGCCAGGGCTGCCTGCTCGCCGTACATGCGCTTGACGGCCATGAGATGGCTCGACAGCGTGGCGAAGTTCTTGAAGTCCTGCGGGCCATGCAATCCGAGCCGCGCCATGGCGGTCTGGAAGTCGGTTCCGCCCATTCCCAGGCGGAACTTGGCCCACGCGCCTTCCATGTTCTGCAGGGA
>JAGWOZ010000089.1 GCA_028870715.1 Betaproteobacteria bacterium
GTGGCTGCCGCTTTCATGCTGCTGCCGCACGTATACGGCAATCAGACCCTGCTGTTCACCTTGATGACCTTCATCGTGCTCGCTCAGGGTTTGAACCTGTTGTACGGCTTCACCGGCTATCTGCCCTTTGGCTACGTGGGCTTTTTCGGATGCGGCGCCTACGCCACGTCGCTTTTGGTCCTGCATACGCATTTGCCGGTGTTCGGCTGTGTGGCGGGCGGCGGGCTGGCCGCGGTGCTGATGGCGCTGATCCTTGGACCGCTCCTGCGCCTGTCCGGCGCTTATTTTTCGATCGCCAGCCTGGCGGCGTCGCAAATTCTCTATTTCGTGGTGTCCAATCCCAATCTGGCCGATATCACCGGGGGTCCCTACGGGCTGAAGATCGAGCAGGTCTATGCACCAGGCACCAGCTACGGGGCGATGCTCGGGCTCTTGCTGGTGGCCACGGCGGTTGCGGCCTATTTTCGGCGCTCACGCTTCGGCATGGCCCTGCGCGCGATGAAGCAGGATCCCACGAGCGCATCCATGGCCGGCATTGATGTTGTGCGCGTGCGACTCATCGTCTGGCTGGTGTCGGCGCTCGTGGCAGGCCTTGCGGGCGGCATTTATGCCTGGAACCTGTCGGTGTTCTACCCCGACGCGGTCTTCACCCTGCAAATCTCCGTATTCGCCATCGTGTTCGCGCTGTTCGGCGGCGTTGGCACGGTGATCGGGCCCATCGTCGGCGCCGCGGTTCTGTATTCGCTGTACTCGGCAATCGGCATTTCCACGCCGCAGTATTTCCAACTCATCTACGGCGCACTGATCGTCTTGCTGGTGATGTTCCTGCCCGGCGGGATTCTCTCGCTGTTTACACGCAGGGGCGTGCATGTCTTCTGAACTCCTGCACCTTGCCGGGGTGAACAAGCGCTTCGGTGGACTCGTGGTTCTGAACGATGTGACGTTCAGTGTTTCGCCCGGCGAGATCCTGGGCCTTGTCGGTCCCAACGGCTCGGGCAAGACGACGACCATCAACCTGATTTCGGGTATGTACCGCGCCGATGCCGGCTCGATCGTCTTCGACGGCCACAGCCTCAATCGCTTACCGATGTTCCGCCGCGCCCGACTCGGCATCAATCGCACGTTCCAGGTGCCCAAAGTGTTCCGGGACATGACGGTGCGCGAGAACATCGAAGTGGCCGCCCACTTCGGCCGCGCGCATGAGGCCGACGTGGATGCGATCCTGGCCGATGTTGATCTTACCGCGAAAGCCGACAAACTCGCCGGCTCCCTCACGGTCAACCAGCAAAAGCAGCTTGATTTGGGCCGTGCGCTGGCAACCAACCCGAAGCTGCTGCTGGTGGACGAGATCGGCGCCGGACTGAACCCGGCCGAACTCGGCGCCATTGCCGCGCTGCTGCAGAAACTGGCAGCGCGCGGTATTGCGCTCATCGTCGTGGAGCACCTTCTCGATTTTCTCAACCGCATCACCGAGCGTGTCATTGTGCTTGGAGCCGGTCGCATGCTGTTTCAGGGCTCGCTTGCCCAGGCGTCGCATGACCCGGAAGTGGTCGCCGCCTTCATTGGAGGCTGATCATGGCAACGCTGCTCGAAGTGCAAGGGTTGGAAACAGGGTATGGTCCGCTGCAGATTCTCTGGGGCATCGACCTCGATGTCTCCGCTGGCGAGACGGTGTTGCTGCTGGGTGCCAACAGCGCCGGCAAAACCACGCTGTTGCGCAGCCTGATCGGCCTGCTGCCCAGTTGGCGCGGCACGATCCGTTTTGATGGCGAACGCATCGACGGCTTCGCGCCCGATCAGCGCATCCGCCGTGGCATTGCATTCATGTCTGAACTTGGCGTGTTCCCCACATTGTCCATCGATGAGAACATCGCTCTTGGTGGCTATTTTTTGCCTGATGCGCAGGTGCGGCGGCGCCGCGACCAGTTGTTCCAGGTCTTTCCCGATCTCGCTGCCAAGCGACGCGACGCTGCGGGGTCCCTTTCAGGGGGGCAACGCAAGATGCTGGGCATTGCCAAGGTGCTCGTGGCTGAACCGCGTCTTCTGCTCATGGATGAGCCGTCATCGGGCCTGGCCCCGGTCTTCGTCAAACAGGTGATTGACGTGCTCAAGACGACGATCGGTGGCGGCACATCCCTGCTGATTGCGGAGCAAAACGTGGCGTTCCTCGCTCTCGCTGATCGCGGCTATCTGATCGACCATGGCAAGGTCAAGCTCAGCGGCACGCGCACCGAACTGCAAACCAGCAGCGCGGTGCGCGAGACGTACTTCGGACTGTGACGGGAGCCGGATCCGGCTTTGCCTGAGCCTTCGGAGGCGACATGCGGCTGGCCTCAGCGCCCCAGGCCGCGCAGGCCCTTTTGTATCTGCTCCCGGAGTTTTTCTGTATCGCGCGGGCCGAGGCTTTTGCGCAGTGCCTGCTCAGCGCGCTGCTTCAGCAGGTTTTCAGCGCGGGGAGCGGCGGCCCGCGACCAAAGGACGGCATAGACGGGTTGGGCAAACGGCCCGCTCACACGCACAGGCACGGTCAGGCCCTGCAGCTGTGCCGCGCGCGCGCCAGCCACGCCGGGCAGCTTGCCTGTCAGCGTCGGGCTCAGCGTCATGTCCAGCGTTTGCGCGGGCAGGTCGACCACACCCTGCCCGGTGACGTGCAACAGGGGACTTTGCAGCGCGATGTCATGACTCGTGGCAACGCCGCGGACGAGATCAAACCGGGCACTCGCTGCACTGAATGTCGTGCGCAGCTCGCCGCTGGCTGGGGCCACGCGATCGAGTCCCCCAAGAGGCCGACTTCCGGCGAGGCGCAGCGTCCGTTCAAGATCAAAGCCCCTGACGGCGCCGTTGCTCAGCTTGAGCTGCACCCTGCCGTCGAGCTCACGCAGCCAGTTGACTGGCGCCAGGCCCCAACTTGTCACATCGATCGAAGCGTCGGCCACGCCTTGCAAAGCGTCGTGCCCGCTCAGTGCTTCGACAATGGGCTCGATTTGCACCTTGCGCGCGACCTGCGCAAGGGTGATGCGCGCATCCTTCAGTTGGAGTTGGGCGCTGCCGTTGACCGTGCCGCCGTATCCTTGCATGGAAAAGGGCTCGACAGTGAGCACGTTGCCGTCGTCGCGCACATGCGCCTGCACGTGGCGCCACTCCATGCCCTTGATGCGCAGCGCGCCAACGTCCAGCTCGGCATCCAGATCAAGGGCCTTCAGGAGGTCCATCGCCGTGCCTGGGGCTGCGGCAGCGGCCGGCTCAGCCATCGGCCGCTTGCCAGCCTGAGGTTTCGCTGTCCTGGGCTGTGTGCCAAGCCGCGAGTCGATGTCGAGCCTGTCCACGGTAGCGCTCATCGTGATGGCGTTTTTCACGCTGCTGCCGCTGAGTGTGAACTGCGACGCACCGGTTCGTCCTGCAACAGCAAAACTGCTGGTGCGCGCGGCGAACGCGTAAGCGGCGCGGCCCTGCAATGCGAAGTCCACCGGCTTGGCGCTCGCGCTCGCAGGGCGCCAGCTTCCCCGCAGGCTGCCCGGGTCGAGAACAGCGCTCATGGCTGGCACATTGACGCTCAGGGCTCCGGCAAGCCGAGCTTGCAAACGGCTCGCCTGCCCCTGCGCACCCTCTTGCACGTCGAGCTCGACAGGGGCCAGGCGCAGCGCCTCGGCCGGACCCGATGCCACAGGACTGTGCAGATCCATATGCACGGTCGTGGGCGCAGCGCCAAACAACGCCTGCACGGTCAGTGCCGAAGTCTCGACATGGCCTGGCACCCAGCTCAGTGCGGGCAAGGACGCATCGAATTGAAGCGGCTGGCCACGGCCATTCTGGCCCTGGGCCTTGATGAGCAGTCCTCGCACCTTCAGGCCGCCGGCACGCCCGGATGCAGGCGGCAGCAGCATGTAGTCCAGGCTACCCGAGACATTGCTCAGCAGTTGCTTGACTCCCAACATGCTGCCGTCACAGCGCAGCATGAAGTCATGCAACTGCACCGCACCCTGAGGCGTGGCCTGCAACTGGCCCTTGAGGTCGATGCTTGCATTGAGCGATGGTTTGACAAACACAGCCCGCGCGCTCAGACGCATGGGCCCCGGCGCAGCATTGCCAAAGCCGTCCACCGTCAGGTTCAGACCGGTGAGGCGTCCATCAATCCCCGTGCGATTGTCGTTCAGGGTGACGTCGCCGCCGCTGATGCTGAGATTGCGCACCACAAGAGCCATATGCGAAGACGCTTCACCAGGCGCTGACCCGCCAGGAGCACTGCCTGGCGCAGGCAACAGATCATCGAAATTGAACTGGCCGGTCGCGTCGCGCTGCACCACCACGTGTGGTGCGTCCAACGCGATGCGGTCGACGACCAGGCGGCGCCGCAGCAAGGCGAAGAAATCAAGGTGCAAGCGCATGTCGCTGGCTTGGGCAAACAGCGCGCTGCTGCCCGGCTCGCTCAGGCGCATCGGGCCCGTGCGCAGGGTGAACGGCGGAAACAGGTGAAGCTCCAGCGTGCCGGGCAGTGCCAGCGTTCGGTGGTAGCGCTCCTGCACTGCACTGATCAAGGCCGCCTTGTACTGGTTCGGGTTAAAGGCCAACAACATCAACCCCGCGCCACCCACCACAAGGATGAACAATGCGAGCAAAGCGGCCACCGCAAAGCGAATCAGCTTTGCGCCCATGCCTGCGTCCTGGGCGTCGGCCGCCTTGCGTGATCTTGCTTTCGTGGTGTCATCGGTGTCTTCATACGCGCCGCCGAGCCGAGCGGGCGCAAAATGGAAGGCCTTTCATTCTAGGCACAGGCTTTTGACCATGACTTCGCGCACCACACAAGCCGTGATTGCGGGCGGCGGAATCGTCGGCAAGGCGCTGGCACTGGCGCTGGCGCAGGCCGGCGTGCAGGTGTTGCTATGCGGCGCACGACCCGCCGCACCGGCACCCGCCACTGGGTACGGCCAGCGCGTGTACGCCCTCAATGCGGCGTCGCGGCGCTTTCTGGACGGGCTGCGCGTTTGGGCGCAGGTCCCGGCCGAGCGCGTGCAAGGCGTTGAGCGCATGCGCATTGCGGCCGACAGTGCGGAGCTCGTCTTCACCGCCTACGCACAGGGTGTGGAGGCGCTCGCGTGGATTGCCGAGTCCGACGCCATCGAGCGTGCACTCGATCTGGCCTTGCAGTTCGAACGCGGCGTCAGCAGCACACCGGCGTGCCTGGATCAGGCAACCCGCGAAGGCGCTCTTTGGAACGTGCAGTTGGCTGACGGACGCCACGCGTCCGCCGCACTGCTGCTCGGCGCGGACGGGCGTGCAAGCCGCGTGCGGGACTGGGCTGGCATCGGCCTGCGCAGCAAGGCCTATGGCCAGACCGGCGTGGTGTGCAATCTGCGCTGCGCGGCCCCGCACGGCGCCACCGCCTTCCAAGCCTTTACCCAGGATGGCGTCATTGCCCTGTTGCCGCTGGCGGCCCAGGGCGGGCAGAACGAAGTTTCGCTGGTGTGGTCGGCGCCCGATGCGCTTGCTGCACAGTTGCAAGCCGGCGGCGCGCAACGATTGGCCGCGCGCGTGCAAGAGGCATTGACGTCGCTTGGCGCCACGCACTTGGGGCCGCTGCAAGCCGCGGGCGAGATTGGCGCCTGGCCCCTGGTGCTGCAGCGTGCCCACCGCCTGGTGGGCGATGGCGTGGCGTTGCTCGGTGACGCCGCGCACGTCGTGCACCCGCTGGCGGGCCACGGACTGAACCTTGGCCTGCAGGACGCGCAGGCGCTTGCCGCTGTCGTCAAGGCCCGCGCGTCTTCCGAGGGCATCGGCGATGCGCGTGTACTGCGCCGCTACGCCCGTGCCCGTGCCGAACAGGTGCTCGCGCTGGAGCTGGCCACCGACGGCCTGCACCGACTGTATGCGCCCGGCATGCAGTGGCTTGCACCCTTGCGCGCACTGGGACTTGCCGGCACGAATCACCTGGCGCCGCTCAAGCGCTGGCTGGCGGGCTATGCTTCAGGTTTGGCCGTGCTGGGCTGAAATCGGCCCCAATTTCCGGCAAGGCCGTTTCTTCATATCGTCAGGAATTTCCATGAACTTACGTTGCACAACTGCGGCGCTCGCCCTGATCGGCAGCCTGCTTCTGGCGACCACGGGCCAGGCACAGACCACGGCCGACGTGCGTCAGGCCTTGGCCAAGGTCCTCCCGCATTTCCCGGCCTCCGCCCAGATCATCAAAACGCCGTACGCAGGCCTGTACGAGGTGGATATCGGCGACCGAGTGTTTTACACGGATGCGAAGGGATCGTTCTTGTTCGCCGGCGAGATTCTCGAGACCAAGAGCGGCACGAACGTGACCAAGGAGCGCATTGAGCAGTTGCAAAAAGTCAGCTGGAAGGAATTGCCCCTGAAAGACGCGTTCAACGTCGTGTACGGGAACGGCAAGCGCCAGGTCGCCGTCTTTGAGGACCCCTACTGCCCTTATTGCCATCAACTCGACAAGACCCTGGAGAGCATGAGCAACATGACGGTGCACGTGTTCCTGTTCCCTGTCATCCGTCAAGATTCCCCGGCGAAAGCACGGGATATCTGGTGCTCAGCCGACAAGGCCAAGGTATGGCAGGCTTGGATGAATGATCAAAAGGCGCCACCCAAGGCACCGGCGTCCTGCGCCACGCCGTTGGAAGCCAACCTTGCCCTTGGGCAACGCCTGGGCATCCAGAGCACGCCCACGATGTTCTTGGAGAATGGCCAACGCATCAGCGGCGCCGTGGACGCAGCCGAGATCAACCGGCGAATGGCGATGAAATAAAAAAGAGCGGCGGGACGGCCAGCAACCGACGTCCCGCTTGGCGGTCGGCATCAACCGGCCCGCATGAGGTGCCGCACGCTCCTCAGCGTACGCAATCGGCTCTACGCTTCGTCGCCTGGCGCGTGCGCATCACGCTTGCGTGCGCACAGCGACTACGGCCGATCCCACAATGAGCAGCGCCGCGACGACGAGCGGCCAGGTGAACGTCCCGCCAGTCACCCAGACCAGCAGGGCTGTGGACGCCAACGGCGTGATGTAACTGAGCACACCGATGATGCGTGCGTCGCCCAGTTTGAACGCCCGGTCCCATAGGTAGAACGCCGCCCCAAGCGGCCCCAGGCCGAGCATGCCGATGCGAAGCAGCTGGGGCGCGCTCAGACGGACATGCGGCTCAAGTAGCGCATGACAAACGAGTGCGAGCAGGCCGGACACCAGTCCAAACAGTCCGATGGCCGCCGTCGGAAAGCCGCGCCCCTGCAGCGCCAGGCGCCTGGTGCCGAGCGAGAAGCATGCCCAGGCCAGCGCAGCGGCAAGCGCTGGGGCGTAACCCCATGCCAGTCCGCCGTGCAGCGTTCGCCCCCCCAGGATGGCAAGCGCCGCACCGGCGAACCCGATCAGCGCTGCACCGATGTGCACGGCGCGCAGGCGCAGGCCGGGCAGCAACAACGGCGCCAAAACCACGATCAGCAGCGGCCACAGGTAGTTGACCAGATTGGCCTGGACTGGCGGCGCATGGCGAAGCGCGATGAAGAGCAGGAAGTGGTAGCCGAACAGACCGCCCACACCGAGCATCAGCGCCGCGCGTCCCACGCGCCAGTGCCGCATGTAGGGCCACGAAGGCACGCTGCCGACGATGAGCGCCAGCCCGGTCAGCAGAAACGGCGGCACTTGCGCGAGTTGCACGACAAGCGTTGCAAGGCTTGCCCACAGCGCAATGGCGCCCAGCGCGTACAGATTGGCGGCGGTATGGCGCGACAGGATCACAGCGCGGCACGCCGCTGGAGCCAGGGCTGAGCCGCCTCAAGCTGCCCGGCCAATCGCAAGAGCTGGTCTTCGCGGCCCCAGGCCGCGAGGAACTGCACGCCAAGCGGCAACCCTCCGGAGTCCGTGTGCAGCGGGACCGACATGGCCGGTGTGCCGGTAAGATTGGCCAGTTGCGTGAATGGGGTGCGCGCAAGGCTGATCCGCGCCAGATCATCCACCACGCCGGTACGGCGCAGCAGCCCACCGAGACCCAGCGCGAGCACCGCACGCAGAGCAGCCTTTTGCGAGGCAGGCGTCTCAAGCTCGCCAATGCGCGCCGGCGGTTGCGCGGTGGTCGGTGTGAGCAGCAAATCGTACTTGGCATGGAAGGCCGCCAGTGCACGGGCAAAACCGTTCCATCGCGCACGCAGGCTCACATACTCGGCAGCCGGCAGACTTTCGCCGATGGCGGCCAGCGCCCGCGTCTCGAGTTCGAAATCCGTGTGCCTGGCACCGAATTGGCGCACACAACGCCGCACTTCTGCGGCAACGTGTCCAAAATAAATCCCCAGGTAGCTTTGCGCCAGCTGCAGCCCGTCGATGGAAGGCGCGGCAGGCTCAACGTGGTGGCCCAGACCCTGCAGCAAGACGCTGGTGCGCTCCACCGCTGCACGCATGTCGCGATGCACGGGAGTGCCGAGCGGGGATTCCGTGCTGAACCCAATGCGCAGCCTTCCGGGGTCGGCACCCACTTCCTCGACCCAGGGGCGCGCCGGCGGAGCCACAGCGAAAGGATCGCCTGGCTCTGGCACCGCAATGCGGTCCAGCAACGCGGCGCTGTCGCGCACGCTTCGTGACAGCACATGGGTGCTGCTTGCGCCATCCCAGAATTCGTCCGCCTCGGGCGCCTCGCTGACCCGGCCGCGCGAAGGCTTGAGTCCGAACAACCCGCAGTACGCAGCCGGGATGCGGATCGAGCCGCCGCCGTCCGATGCGCCGGCGACCGGCACAATGCCGGCCGCCACGGCGGCCGCAGCCCCGCCAGACGATCCACCGGGGGTGAACTCCGGATTCCAGGGATTGCGGCAGGGACCAAACAGCTGTGGCTCCGTCACGGCCTTGAGCGCCAACTCGGGCAGATTCGTCTTGCCCAAAACCACGAGGCCCGCATTGATCCAGCGCTGGACCACGCTGCTTGTGGCCCGCGCGCGCACGCCTCGCCGGGCACGCGAACCCCATGTCGCGGGCAGACCACCAATGTCCTGCCCCAGGTCCTTGAGCAAGAAGGGCACACCGGCAAAAGGACCTTGCACGCCTGCGGCAACTTGGGCGCGCGCGCGTTCGCGCCAGTCCATGACGACGGCCCCAAGACGGGGGTTCACCGCGTCCAGGCGCGCAATTGCCGCATCGAGCACTTCAGCGGCACTCACCTCGCCGGATGCAATAAGTGCAGCCAAAGCCGTGGCGTCAAGACTGGCGTATTCGGTGAGCACATTGAGTCTCCTGGCATCGTCGATGCATCGAGCCTAACAGCGAACCCGACACGTCCGTGCTCCGCGCAGCCGCCCCAGCGGCGCCTTGACCTTGGGCGAGCGGAGTGAGCCCTGGCTTGCTGAGCGGGGCCAGACGCCGCTCACACGCGCATGGGACGATGCGGGCCGGCCTGGCGCGCGCGGGTCGGCTGGGCGGCCTCGACCCGTTAGACGTGTGCCCGACAATCCCGTGCCATCGCGATCAGCGCATTGCGCACCGCGCCGGGATCGCACACCGGCTGTGCGAAATCGAATCGCAACACCCCGGCATCGGCGCGCACATCGAAGCCGTCGGTGTCGACGCCGATCATTTCGACCTCCTTCGCCTGCACACCATGCACGTGCAGGCAATAGGCGCGAAGATTGTGCACATGATCCGCGTTCATGTGCTCGATGATCCCTTCCTCCGCTTCGGCCAGGCTGTTGCCTGGCGGCGCGAATGCCTCGGGGTCAACCCAATGGATCTTGCCGAAACCGCCGATGTAGCGCACCGCCTGCACGGTGATTGCATAAAAGTGAAAATCGTGCATGTCGAAATACCCCTCGGCCTCGGGGAGGTAGCGCAGGTAGCGCGGCCCGAGGGCGGTTTTGTCGGGCAAGCGCTCGGCTATGCCGCTGATGGTCACTCTTCCTGCGGCTTGCACATCCTGCGCACAGGGGTGGGCAATGATGCTGCAGCGGGCATCGGCAGCGAGGTTTTTCGTGTGTTCGGCCAATGTTGAGATGAGAATGACGGGGCGTCCGACGTGGTCGAGAATGAAGGGCGCAATGGAGCCGAACGGCGCTCCGCCCAGACGCTTGGACAGCGTGGACAGCACACCATTGGGGTGCGCGCGCATGAAGCGGCGCGCTTCGAGGCCGAGATCGGTATTTTCGGACATGGGTAAAGCCTCACGGAGTTCGGAGCATGCTCCAGGCGCGGCCACATGGGCTGCACAAACCGGATTGTGCCCCGTTCCCGCAGGCGCGCAGCGCCGCCTACGTCGTCGCCAGCAGATGCTCGACTTCGGCGAAGCTTTGCGGCCGCTCGGAGGCCTCGATTGGTGCGCCCAGCTGGCGGCCGATCTGTGTTGTCGAGAAAATCCCCCGAATCACCGGGACATGCCCGCGCTCGAGTACAAGCGCATGCTGCCTTCCACTGTCGCGCAACGTCTTCACCACATCGCCGACGCTTGAGTGCTGCACTTCCTCATAGTCCAGCACCTGGATGTGCTCGCGCCGCACCATCACGCGCTGCACCGCCACTGCATTGCGCGCGGTCCCCTCGTCCACGGCAATGCGGATCGGCTTCTCACCCAGAAGGTCGCGGGCCGTGATCAATCCCACAACATTGTCGGTCGCATCCGTGACCAGAAGCAGACGCACTCGGGCATGGATCATGCGCTGGTTCGCCACCTCAACCGTCGCATCGGGGCCAATGGTCACTGCCCTGGTATGGCGCAGATCGGTCATCACGGAGGTGGCCGGATGATCCATGTCCACATGCGCGGGAAGGTCCATGTCAACTTCGCACAAGCGGGTCTGCGCCGGTAACAGGCTGGGGTGCAGGCTGCGGTACATCGTCATGGTGTTCTCCTTGAATGCCGGCCCGGGTGGGCGTCATGCTTCCTAATCTAGGACGATCAAGAAATCCGCGTTGTGTCGACCTGTCCCCATTCGCAAAAATTTGTTGCAATGCAACATCACCACAACCTTGCTCTCGCACGGGACCGGGCCGGCGCAGCGCAGGCCCGCCCTTTACTCCAGCCTACCGGCTTCGCACCACCGGGCAATACGCGCCTGCACCCCGGCGGTCAACGCACGTGAAGGTCGCAGCGGTCACCAATTCCGTCTCGCCATACGGAAATGCGACTGGGCAGCAAGCCCGAGCCCTGAAGGGCGCCATGGATGAACATGCACAAATTTTCCAGGGTCGGGGCCTTGAGCCCTGGCACGGTATCGAGGAACTGGTGGTCAAGACGCTCCCGCACAAGCACCAACTCCCGTCGAAGCACCCCGAGATCGAAGACCATCCCGGTTTGCGGGTCCGGCTGCCCTTGCACCGCCACCTCGGCGTTGTAGGTATGCCCATGAATACGGGCACTTTGTTCGGTTTCCAGCTCGCGTCGCAGGGTGTGAGCCGCATCGAAGAAAAACCGCTGCGAAATTTCAAATTTCATCGAATATCTAGGAATTTGTGAGTCTGTGTGCTCAGGCGCCAACGGGGGTCGGCGAGGCACTGCGCGATGGCCCAATCCGTGTTCTGGCGCTTTAGTGGTCCGTCCATCGGCTGCAGCAGCCGATGCTTGAACGCAAGCTGGACAAGTGCCGCGAGGTCGAGTCCCTCCTGTGGCACGACGACCTTCAATTCATCCCCGCGCATCTGGCACAAAGGCGCGCCGGCCTTTGGGCTCACGCAGACCCAGTCGATGCCTTCCGGCACCTGGATGGTGCCATTGGTTTCAACAGCGATCTCGAAGCCTTGCGCATGCAGCGCGTTGATCAGCTTGGAATCAACCTGCAGCAGCGGTTCGCCACCGGTCAGGACGCAAAAGGGCTGAATCTCGCGCACTGGCCACAGTGCTGCAAGTTGTGCAGCCAAGGCCTGTGCATCGGAGAACTTGCCCCCGAAGCTGCCGTCGGTGCCCACGAACTGCGTATCACAGAAGGTGCAAACAGCGCTGGTACGGTCCTGCTCGCGCCCAGACCAGAGGTTGCAGCCGGCAAACCGGCAGAATACGGCCGGCCTTCCGGCATGGGTCCCCTCGCCCTGGAGGGTGTAAAAAATCTCTTTGACCGAATAGGTCATGGTCGATGCCGAAATTGTCAGACCCGCGATTATCCCGGATCCTCCACACGCCTTGCCCCAAACGGGTATCGCGCTGACAACCTTGCAACGAGGCAAGGCCGATCCCCCCAGGGTGGCCGCAAACGTTGGGCGGTGGGTGAACGGACGCGGGCGCGCGGCTGCCGTGCACAGGCAGCCGTCGCGAACCCCTGTCGGCCACTGCCGAGTTCGATGCGCGGCCTTGCCCCGCCTGCGCTACGGTGGGGATTGAGCCCCATTGCGCGATCTCGCGAAACGCGCGCA
>JAGWOZ010000342.1 GCA_028870715.1 Betaproteobacteria bacterium
AGGTCGGCGGCTCGACGCCGTTTGGTGACATCAACAACTCCGCGTTTGGCGAGTACGGTAAGGCACTTGCGGCAAAGGCGGCGTCGATCTTCCAGCCGGTAGCGCAAGACCTCGCCGCGTCCCGCAGCTACCGCGATGCGATCCCGCCCGTGGACTTCCTCGGCTCTGATCAGCGGGCGCAACTAGGGGGTCATCCGACTCCTGCGCAATCTCTCACGGGGGACACGGGTACGGTACCTGCCGGTGCCACGCCCCCCACCAGCTCCAGTCCCAACATCCTCCAGCAGATGACGGATCGCCTCAACTCGTTTGATCCGCAACAGCAGGCGGACTTCCGCAACTACGTCACGGGCGGCGCGGCCAACGCATCACCAGACATCCCGAAGGCTTACGCGATGGGTGGCCGGATCGACGTGGGCAATATGACGCGCTTTGGTGGTGATCAGCCATCCTCGTCCGAGGGCGGTACGAACATGAACATCCACGAGCCTGCGGTGCTGATTGGCCTTCATTCTGGCCGTCACTACGCCACGGTCGCGGAGAACGGCTACCCCGAACAGATCAAGATCACGCCGACGCCCAGCGGCAAGAAGGCCGCGAAAGAGGCCGAGGAGTCCGGCAAGAAATTGAAGGACGTGATGGGCAAGGCGTTCGGACAGGGCGGCAGCATCAATGCCGATCCATCGCTCGACGACATGAACGCACAGTACAGCCAGATGCTCAGCAGACTCGGTGGAAGTGGCGGCGGCACAAACACGCCGTTTGGCGGCGCACGGTTTCTCGTTGGCGCACCCGCGAACGCCATCGCCGCTGATCCGTTCCTGAAGGGCGTCACGGACGCGGGCTACTCCATGCGCGGCATCGATCCTGATGAGTTGTGGGCGCAGGTCAAGCAGTTCACGCCGGGAGGCCCGCAGAACAACGCACCGCGTGTGAGTTGGGCGTA
This sequence comes from Betaproteobacteria bacterium, assembly GCA_028870715.1. Lineage (GTDB taxonomy): Bacteria > Pseudomonadota > Gammaproteobacteria > Burkholderiales > Burkholderiaceae_C > Thiomonas_A. Next base: position 947 of record JAGWOZ010000342.1, read on the forward strand.
GATGGCAACGACGCAGGACATCGAAGCTGGCCTGAGTCCGGGGGGCGTTGCGCCCATCGACTTTGGGCCGCCGACGCCTCCTGAGCCGCCGTCCGTTCAGGTTGTCGATCGTCAGGACTACTGGCAGCAGCAGAAGGATGCCTACCAGCAGCAGTACAACTACCCCGATACGAGGGTCGGCGCACCCGTGCAGCCGCCTGATCCCTTCATGGTCACGCAGCAAGACCCTCGTTGGGGACAGTTGGATCAAGGGCCGTCGTTTCGGGACATCAACAACGTGCCCGTGGCGAGCGGTGCGCTCGCGGAAGAACCTGCGCCATTGCCACCGTACTGGCAGCAGATTCACGACATTGAGGCGAACCGCAATCCATACACCGTAGACCCGTCTCAGCGGCTTGCCCAGGTACAGGGCGCGATCGGCCAGTCCGCTGGCGCAGTCGAAAACTTGTTCAATGCACCTGCGCAGATTGGTGCTCAGTACGGAGCCCCTGTCGGGCGTGCGTTGGGACAGAACGCCCTCTACGGTAACGAGACAACAGGCAATATCGGTGAAGCTGGCGGCAGGTTCGTCGGCTCTGCTGCTGGCACCGCGCTCGCATTTGCTGCTGCGGGTGAGTTGGGTGTCCCTGTGAAGGTGCTGGAAGCCTACTTCGCTGGCGAGGGCGGCTTGCAGACGAAGGACGCGCTTCAGGCGTACCAGAGCGGCGAATCCAGCGGCTTGGAGACCGTGGGGAAGATTGCGCTTGCGGCTCCCAACTTCATCCCGATCCTTATGGCAGCGCGAGGCCCGCTGGGGGAGGCCATCCGGTCTGAGCGCGGACAGGCGATGATCTCGAAGCTGAACGAGGAAGGGGGGCAGATGCGGCTGCCGGGTGGCGGCGATGAGCCTCCCAAGGTGCCGCCAGAGGGTGATCCTGCTGCGCCCGTAGAGCCTGCTGCGGCGGAGGCGGAAGGCGCTCAGGTGCCTGCCGAGCTGGGAATGGCGATGACGCCTCTTGGCACACAATCTGTGGTCGAGCAGGCCGCACACTCTGTCTCTGATCCCAACATCAGCCAGTCGCTGATGGACATCAGTGGTGGCAGCGAGCCGCCACGCCTTACGGCGTCCATGACGGACAGCAATGGTGTTCCGCTGCCCCAGACGAAGTTGCCGCAGGACATGACGGTACTCGGCAAGGTTGTTCGATACATCCAGCGTCAACTGCAATGGGAAGCTGACCCGAAAGCGATCACGACAGCCAAGAAGGAAGCCGCG
>JAGWOZ010000090.1 GCA_028870715.1 Betaproteobacteria bacterium
ATCGGTGGAATGTTGGATCATGACCCGACTAGACCGATCTGAATCGCGGATAGAAACGACAAACTGCGGAACCACAAAACCAGAATACCTGAATTCTGCCCTCGACCGGCGCTGGTGGATCGACTATGATCGAGATTAGGTTTCGATGAATTGGATACCTTACGATAGACCACGCATTATTCGATGGAATGGATCTGCAATCATCCTGACGCCTCAACGTTTCCAAACCGCCTCCGGCACCATCACCTCGCCACGCATGATCAACCGGGCAGTGCGAAGCAGTGCAGCGCGCAGGACATTCTGGGGATTTTGGGGGTCAATCTCCAGCTCGACACTGAATTCCCCACTGGGGTGCTCCACAGAAACGGTCTTTGGACTTCCATCGGGTAGCCGTGCAATGCCTTCGGTCACGGTTCCCCGTAACACGCAGGCGGTGGCCACCGTGACCGCAGCAAGGACGCCGATCGCCTCGTGGCACACATGGGGAATGAAGCAGCGCGTGGCGATACTCCCGCCGTCCCTCGCGGGAGTAATCAGGCACATCTTGGGATAGGTCTTGGCAGCCACGTCACCCAGACCCATGAGTTCGCCGCATTTGAGTCGCAGAGCCTCGATCTTCGATTTGAGCTCGCTGTCGGCGTTGAGCTCCGCGACGGTTTCATAGCCGCTGCGTCCCAGATCTTGGGCGCGCATCAGGACCATTGGCATGCCGTTGTCAATACAGGTCACACTGACCTTCAAGTCCCCGAAAGCTGGATCACTGACGACCAAGGTGTCCAGAACCCGTCCGGTTGGCAGCAAGCTGGCACAGACCGAGCCTGCCGTATCGAGGAAATTGATTGTGATGGGGGCCGCCAATCCCGGCACGCCGTCAATCCGGGCGTTTCCCTCATACGTGATGTGCCCGCCAGGAGTTTGCACGGTCACATCGCACTGCATCCCCGTGTTCCGTGTGAGCACCCGAAACGTGCTGACATCCCCCCGCGCCTGAAGAAGACCCGTCTCCAAGGCGAACGGCACGACTGCCGCCAGCATGTTGCCGCAATTTGGCGTTGTATCCACCACGGGCTTGTCAACCATGACCTGTGCAAAGAGAAAATCCAAGTCGACCCCCGGCTCACGACCGAGCCGGACGATTCCAACTTTGCTTGTCAACGGATGGGCGCCGCCAAGGCCGTCAATCTCGCGTCTGTCGGGCGACCCCATTGCCGCCAGCAAAACCCGATCGCGAGTCGGAATATCCGCAGGGAGATCACCTTCGTTGAAAAACGGCCCACGAGAGGTGCCGCCGCGCATGAAGAGGCATGGGATTGGAGTTTGCATGGTGTGAGGTAACTCCACAGGTTGGAGTACGCCCATTATGGCAATGCTGCCGGCACCATCCAAGCGTGGCAGCTGCGCTAGCAGCTATCACAAATTGATATGGTTGCCACCGCTAGCCTGCGTGCGGATCAAATCAGCAAGCATGCGCATCGTGTGGCGCATCAGGGGGGTCGTTGGTTTGTGGGCTGACGATGCGAGGAAAAGCCGACTAAAGATCTGTGGCTTCACGATTCGGCTGGTACGAAAGGCCATCGGCAGCCCCGACGTCAGAACCGCTCCTTGCGTCAAGATCGCGTGGCCGTGCCCCCGTCGAACGAGATCAAGAATCGACTGGACGCCCGAGACCTCCCAAGCCACTTGCAATTTGATTCCGGCAAGGACAGCCTGCGCTTCGATCATCTTGCGAATCGCATGGGTCCGTTCGGGGATCACAAGTGGGTACTGCGGTAAATTTTCGAACAATACGGAAGCGTTCGCATCCGTGTCTGCTGCCAAGCGGTGATCAATGGAGTCGAGGCCCGATGGGCTCACGAGGCATAAAGCCTCGTCCAAAACCGGCTGAACTTCGATCGCCTCTTGGGCCTCAGGATTCAGGACAAGGCCAACATCCACACGGCCGGTTGCAATCCACTCCGTAATGTGCGTCGAGAGTCCTTCAACAATCGCCAACTTGGCCTTGGGTAGCGATTCCCTGAACCCATCAACCAGCGGTAGCGTCAGAAGCCGTCCCATACTGGGCGGAAGTGCGATGACAATACGCCCCATAGGCTCATCGCGATTGGCCTCAAGATCTTCACGCGCCAGCGAAATCAGCTGCAGGATCCCCACGCTGTGTTCGAACAATCGCTTTCCCGACTCCGTTAAAACCACGCCTCGGCCGGTGCGTTGCAACAAAACGGTACGCAGATCCGTCTCCAGCAAGCGCACTTGACGGCTGAGGGCCGGCTGGGCGATATCGAGAATTCGTGCCGCCTTGCTGAAGCTTCCAAGTTCGGCCACGCGAACAAAGTATTCAAGCTGTTTCAGATTCATCGCTCTATTGGATCACTTCGAGCGTTTCACGCATGACGCGATCACATCGAGCCGCCACGCCGTGAACGGGAGGTTTCCACTTCACCGAACCCGGCGAAGCGGCGATTCCAAGCAGACCGAACCCACAGGTTAACGGTCCGAAGGACCGCTAACCCGGTGCAGCAAGCCGCTGCTGCGTTTGGTCATCTTCGAGATGCCATCAGACAGTGCTTCAGGACGTTCGGTCAAGAGGGTAAAAGCGGTGCGCGCCCTTGTAATTCCCGTGTAAATCAACTCGCGCACAATCCCGCCACCATCCGGAAGGGCAAGGACGGTATGTTCGAACTCGGATCCTTGCGCCTTGTGTACGGTCAGCGCAAACGCCGTTTCCACGTGCGCCAAGCGACTGACGCTAATCGAGTGCACGCCGTTGGCATTGGCAAAATACACGCGCAGCCCTGCCTGCCCCGCACCGCTGCGCAGGACGATGCCGATGTCGCCGTTAAATATGCCAAGATCACGATCATTACGCGTCACGATCACCGGCCGCCCCTCATACCATTCGGCTTGCGCTGCAATAAGCCCCCGTGCTCTGAGCCCCGCCTCGATCGTGCGGTTGAGTTCCTCAACGCCCCAAGGCCCATGCCTGACAGCACAAAGCACACGGAAACGGTCAAAGGCCTGCAATACACCCAGCGCCCATGCATCGCGTTCGTGTTCCCTCGCCGCGCCGACCCGCACCAGCGCAAGGTAGTCGGTGAAACCCTTTCCACTCGCGCCTTCGCGTCCACCCAACGCCAACGCGACGACCATCTCCGGTTCGGCTCTTGGCAGCCATTGCAGCGCACCGGGCATGGCAAGAATCTCGGTCGCCGCCACGGCATCGCCGGCGTTGACCGCTAGAGCGAGTCGCCCGATGTCGCCGCTGAATCGCCGACTTTGTCGAAGCATGACGACCTGCTGAGCAAGATCCGATCCGTCCGGGTCAATCAGACCCGCAGGCAACGCCGTCCCACACGCGATCCGGATCGCTTCGGCGGTCTCGCTCCTGTAGTGTCCGCGTTGTGCACCCGAGCAGAGGTCTCCGAGAACAGCCCCGGCCTCAACGCTGGCGAGTTGGTCCTTGTCACCGAGGAGGATCACCCGGGCCTGCCCAGGCACCGCATCGAGCAAGTCTGCCATCATTTCCAGATGAACCATCGACGCCTCGTCCACGATCAACACGTCGACATCCAAAGGGTTGCCGGCATGGTGACGCAGCTTTCGCGTATCCGGACGCGCTCCTAACAATGCATGTAAGGTGCGCGCCGGCGGAACATGCGCTGCCAGATCAGCAAGCGGCGTGCTCTCGCCGAGCTGTGCGACGACTTCGGCCATCGATTGATCGATTGACTGCTTCAAGCGTGCCGCAGCCTTGCCAGTCGGTGCGGCAAGCGCCACGCGCACCCGCGCCGGGTCGTCCGCCAGCGCGAACAGCAAGGCCAGAAGTCGTGCCGCAGTAAACGTCTTACCCGTGCCGGGCCCGCCCGTGATGACGCTGAAACCCGCGCGCAGCGCGAAGGCGCAGGCGATCTTCTGCCAATCCATTCCAGACTCGGGCGACTCGGGGAACAGCCGATCCAGCCAGGGCCGCACCAAAATCGGATCGATGTCGCAGGCAAACGTCGTGCGACAGCGCACCTGCGCTGCCACACGCCGTTCGAAATTCCAATACCGACGCAGGTACAGGTAAGCGCTGTCAAGCACGAGGGGCTGCCCTACATCCGCACCCTCCCCCACCACGTAAACCGCCTCACACGCACGAAGTGCCGCCAGCAACGCGTCCCGCGCATTGGCATCCAGACCACGCAGCTCACGTAACAGTTCCGCGGACAAACCGAACTCGCCCGCTGCCGCAGGCGGCCACTCAGTGAGGTCAAGACAGCTATGCCCACGTCCCTCCAGCTGCGCGAGCACGGCTGCAGCCAGAAGCGCAGGCGCATCAACGCTTGGCGCCAGGCTGGCAATGAATCGGGCAAACGCTACGTCAAGGCGACGCAGCCACCCCGCCTCAGCCCATCGTCCGAGCAAGACCAGCAGCTCACCCTGGGTGCTTCCCGCCGCTGCCAAATACTCGCTCAAGGGCTTACCTCATCGGATTGTGAAAACGCGGCTCCGAGCCCCTCGAGCAGCTCGAGGCTGGCTGGCATGACGAAACAGCCCGACGCTGGGCCCCGGATACCACGGATGAACAGATCCATGGCGCCGCCAAGCTGGCGGACCGGGTCGTAGCTGGCACCCAGGCGGGCCTTCAACAGGCGGTGCAACGCCAACAAGTACAGCATGGCTTGGACGTCGTAGCGGTGCGCGGCGACGGCTTTGGTGATTGCCTCTGCCGTGTAATCGGCGTCGCCTGCGCCAAGCGCGTTGGACTTGTAGTCAAGCACCCACCAGCGACCTTCCCACTCGAAGACCAGATCGGCAAAACCCATCACCAGCCCCTGCAGCGCTAGCTCGGTCAGCGGCGCACGCTGGCGCCCCGGCAGCAAGCGCTCACCGCAGATGGCGTCGATCGCCGCTGCACGCCCCCCCGCAACTGGAAACCAGAACTCCATCTCAGGCAGAAAGCTGTTGATCTGTGCAAGCGACGCCCCCAACTCCGGCAGGGGCGTCGCCACCAACTCCTCGAACCATACGCAAATCTGCTCAGCACGGTTGCCCCACCCCAGTCGATCACTGCGCTGCGCCAGGCGATCGCGCAAGGCAAGATTTCCCTTGAGCCCGAAACCCTGCCCGGCAAGCCACGCAAGCTGATCGTGCAGGAATTTACCGGCGAACGCACCGCGCGGGAATTCATGCCGCGGCGCATCCCGCGTTGGCGGGATCGCCAACTCCTGCGCCTCATCCTCAAGATTTTGCAAAGCAGCGCGCCGCTCGCCGGGCCACGCACTGAGCCCGCGAACCAGCGCCGTAAAGCTGCTGATCGACCAGTCACGCTCGAAGCGCCCGGTGTACATCGGTGGCTCGCGTAGCGCGATGGCAGGCGCAGACGGTACAAGCTGCGTGGACCCGCACAGTGCGTCTGCAACTTCGACACACGTCGCAGGCAGCGCCCCAAATGCGTCGCGCACAAGCGCGGGTATGGCCTCGGCTGCCTGCTCCTGGGCGCCGCCCAGCAAATAGCCCAACGCACTTTTGTGCAACGAACACGATCGCGCATTGCGCACGCTAACCGCTGCAACGCCCAGCCACAGGGCATGGCGCGCGCGCGTTAGGGCAACATAGAGCAGCCGAAGGTCCTCCTGCAGACGCGCGACGTCATCAACCTCGCCCGACCCGTCATCATCGGCTTCGCGAAAGTTGCATGCGAAGGGTAAATACACGACCGGGTACTCCAGCCCTTTAGCCTTATGGATGGTGACGATCTTGACAAGATCCGCTTCGCTTTCAAGTCGCACCTGTTGCTCCTCGAGTGAGCCAGCCTTGCCTTTGACAGCTTCAGCCATCCAGCGCACGAGTGCCTGCTCGCCCTCAACCAATGAGCTGGCCTCCTGGAGGATCTCAGCGAGGTGCAGCATGTTGGTCAGCCGTCGCTCGCCGCCCTCGCTCCGAAGCCAGCGCGCCGGCAGGTCAAGGCGGTGCAAACTCTGTCGCAACATGGCAAGAACGCCCTGCCGCTGCCAAACGCCGTGAAGCTCCAGCAGCAACTCGCTTCGCTCCTCAAATACGCGGTCATCTGTTGCCAACGCAGCCATTTCGGCCAGGCTCAGATCCAGACTTGGCGATGCAAAGGCTGCGCGCGCCAGGCGACCGTCGCGCGGCTGCGCGACTGCGCGCAGCCAACGCAGAAGGTCGGACGCCTCGGCGCTTGCAAATACCGAATCGCGATCCGACAGATATACGGATGCAACGCCTCGGCGGCGGAGAGACCGACGCACCGCATCAGCCTCGATCTTGCCGCGCACCAAAACCGCAATATCGGCCGCCTGCAACCGGGCGAACGTTCCGTCACCGCGCACGAAACCACAGTCGGGTGCATTCAGCATGCGCACCATATGCTCGGCGCAGAGCTCGGCAAAGCGCGTGCGCACGCTCGTCATCGATGCGAGCTCTGCTGCATACACCACGTGCATGGCAGGAGCCGCTCCGGCGGCAGTCACAAGCGCTTCGCTGCGACCGCGCGCTCGCACCGCAACGAAGGGAACGGGGTCGTTGCGCGCGTCGCGAAACTGGAAGGCGCCGGGCCCCTCGCGCGTCTCAGCCCGTTCAAAGAGGCCATTAACCGCATCGACGACTGCGGCCGTCGAGCGGAAATTCACGGCGAGCGCGTAGTGCCTGCCCGCAGTCGCGTGCCTGGCCTGGATGTAGCTCTGAATATCCGCACCGCGGAAGGCGTAAATCGACTGTTTGGGATCGCCAATGAGGAGAATTGCCGCGCTCGCATCATTGGCTGCGATGTCGTAGACACGATCGAACAGGCTGAATTGTCGAGTCGACGTATCCTGGAATTCATCGATCATGACCACGGGATATTGATGGCGAATGCGTCGCCTCAGGTTGTCACCTCGGGCGCCTGCCAACGCAAGGTCGAGACGCTCCTGCATGTCTTCGAACCCGTAGGTGCGCGCCGCATCCTTGAGTTCGCGCAAGCGCCGCTGCACGAGCCCGGCAGCGGCGCGACCCAGTTCGACGCGGACGTCAGGAGCCGCAGCCAATGCGGCAGCCAGATCCCGAAATGCCTCGAACTCGTGCGGAATCGCGACGGCCTCGCCCTTCTTGAGTGCAGCGCGCAGCCCTTCGCAACTCAGCCGATTCCAGGCCTGCTTCGGCAAGTCCAGTGCAACGTCCCCGACACCGAAAACCCAGGCGTCGATAGCGTCAAACCACGCATTGACCTTGGTCGCGTCCACCATGTTGGCCTTGAAGCAAGAGCCCATCGGCGGCAGGTGATGAAGCAGCCAGCGGCGCAACAATGGGGAATGCTGCGCCCATTGCGCCTTGACCGGTGCCAGGGCATCCAGACTTGCAGTCATGACCCGCGCCCACGCAGGCCCAAGTGCACAGCCCACTGCGGCTTCGACATGCCCGCGCATACTTGCCTTGAATGCCTCGGCGTTGGGCCAGATAGCAAGGACACCGGCCAGTGTCGCACCCTCCAACGGATAGGTCTCCTGCCGCCACACATCGAGCACCGCCTGCTCGAACAATGCACTTTCGTCTGCGATGAGTTCGACGTCAAACAGGCTTCCGCTGTCAAACGCATGCTCGCGCAGCATGCGCTGGCACCAAGCGTCGATCGTGAATACGGCTGCCGTGTCCATTGCATCGGCGGCTGCCTCCAGCTTCCAAGCGGCTCGTATGCGCGCATCATCCGAAGCATATTGGCCTAGTAGATCCTGAAGAAATGCGTCGTCGGAATCCGGCTCGCGCTTGCCGCGAAAGCACGCCGCCGCGGCGGCCAGCCGCACGCGGATGCGCTCGGACAGCTCCTGGGTTGCCGCGCGCGTAAAGGTCATGACCAAGATCTGATCCGGTCCGAGTGGCTCGGCAAACGCCTCGCCCGCAGCGCCATGGCCGAGCACCAGGCGCACATACAGCGCTCCGATGGTCCATGTCTTGCCCGTACCAGCACTGGCCTCAATCAGTCGACTTCCCCATAGAGGCAAGCGCAAAGGGTCGAGCAGCTCACTTGCCATCGGCGTTGCCCTCGTCGTCGGCGGCCAGCCGGGTGTGCTCGAGGACGCCAGCCCGCTGCGTGGCCCAATCGATTAACGGTGCAAAGAGTAGTTCGGCGTAATGTGCGAAACGCCCGTCAGCGCGCAGGGCATCGAAGTCGGGGAACATACGCGCAAGGCTGGGATCATCGCGATCGCAGAATGGCGCCCGATAGCCGCCTTCGTACATGCGCTGCGGGTCGTGCCGTTCGACCTCGGCGAGTGCCGTGCGCGCAGCCCAGGGCAACGGCCGCTCCATGCCGGCGCGCCAAGCCTCGAGAACCCGGCCAAAGTGCTGGTGCGCCTGCTCGCGCGCCAGCGAAGGCAGTTTGAGCACGACGTCCCGCCCGACGAGATAGCCGGTGAACGCGACCCCGCAACTGGTTGCCGCGAGCATTCGCAGCCACGGCTCGATCAATTTCTCGCTTGCGACGCATCGGTCGCCATCGGATCCGTTGCACAGCTCCGAAGCTGTCATACCGATCCACACCGGACCCTGTGCGGCGCTGCGCAGCCCGACGAGCCAGTCATCGAACACGACACCATCATGCTCGAATCGCAGCGGAACTTTCGGCGACTCCGTCGCGTAGCGCAACGCAAGACGGCGCCAACTCTGCAGCATGGGCAATGCATCTTCGGCCAACTCCTGTGCGATCAATTTCCCGGCCCCAGCCATTGGCAAACGCCCGCTGCCGATAACGCGCTTCACGCGTTGCGCAATGACATGGCGCGGGTCCTCGCTCAAAGTCATGGATGGCTCTGACAAAATTTCCTGCAGCAACGAATGCCGCTGCAGGCCGTCGAGCGTGAACGTCTCATCATCTTCCACCGCTTCGTCGTCAACATCGAAGGACACGTCGAGCCGCGCGCGAAAGAAGGCCTTCACCGGATTACGCAAGAATGGGGCAAGTTGCGACACCCCCACCGCCACGCCCGTGTCGTCAAACGCAGGCACGGTCACCGACTCACGCGCCGGGTCATGCCGATACGCTGCTCGCCATTCCCTCGCCCACGTCTTGAGCGGCCCCCCTTCGAAATAGCGACGGCTGAATGGCTGAAGCGGATGCACGGTCGTGATCTGCAGCAACAGCATCTCACCGGATTGATCGGCTTGGACTCCGGCTTCTCCGGCCCAACCCGCTGCGAGGTAATCGCGCAGTTGCCCGACCAGAACCGAGGGTGGTAGGTCGCTGTTGTCGCGCGGGCTGCGTCCGCTCCAGCTGATTGACAGCGTGCGCCGCGCGGAAAGCAGCGCCTCGAGCATGAGGTAGCGGTCGTCGTCGCGGCGCGAGCGATCTCCTGGCCTGTACAGCCCTGGAAACGCCATCAGGTCGAAGTCACTGCGACTGCCGACGCGAGGATAGTCACCGTCGTTCATGCCGAGCAGGCACACGACTTCAAAAGGAACGGATCGCAGCGGCAAGAGGCTGCAGAAAGTGACACCACCGGCAAGAAAACGCCCCGACTCGCTGGGCGCTTCGAGCCCTGCGAGCCAAGCCTCGCGGAACACTGCAAGGGGAATTTCGCTCGAGAAACCAGCGCTCTGGCAGGCGTCCAGCCACGCAGATAGCGCGTCTTGCATCGCTGCTATCGTCAGGCGCTCGCGCTCATCGGTCGGATCCATCCAGTCTCGCAACAGATCGCGCGCGCACTGAGCCCACGCTGACGGTGCCATGGGCACGGTGGCAAGCGACCACCAACGCTCAAGCGCATCAATGAAGCCCGCAAGTACCCCAACAAGGGTGGCGTCGAGCCCGCCAATCTCGTCGTAGGATTCGATGCCCTTGAAACCGTCGGCGCTTCCGCTCGCATAGCCAAGCAGCATGCGACGAACGCCGGCCGCCCAGGTATTTTGTTCGCCGCAGGCACCGAGACCGAGGCTGCCGCGCTGGCGCGCGTTGAGACCCCACCGGACTCCGGCGCCGTGAATCCACTGCGCCATCCGGGGTTTGTCAGCCTCATCCAGGCCAAAGCGCGCTGCAATCGCTGGCACCTCGAACAGATCGCGTACCTCGCTACTGGTCACGCGGCGGGCCGACACATCAAGAATCCAGTCAAGAGCCAGCATGAGCGGATTGCTCCCGCGCTGAGTCAGGTCCGAAATGTCAAATGGGATGTAGCGAGGATCGCTTCTGGGGTATTGCCCGAAGACCGCCCGGATCGATGGCGCGAAGACGTCGATATCAGGCACCATGACCACGATGTCACGCGGCCGCAGTGGTGGCGTTGCGCCGAGCATCGTCAGCAACTGGTCGTGCAGGATCTCGACCTCGCGTTGCGCACTATGCGCGATGTTGAACACGATCGAGCGGTCGGCCTTCGGTATTGCGGCGTGCACGCTGGCCTGGGCCCTGGGGTGCTCGTCAAGCGGTAGCAAATCCCGGATCGCAGCCTGCAACTGCTCGAGCAGGCTTCGCCCCGGGTTTAGATCGAACAGGTCGGTGCGTGGCAATGCAAAACGCTGGCGCGAACCCTCGGCGTCATCGAAGGCATCGAGCTGACGCATGAAGTCCCGTCCCTGACGGCCCCATGCGGCCAAAAGGGGGTGGGCATGGGCGTGCATGTCCGCCAGCGAGATGGCCGCCAGGTCAAGCCCGCCGCGCATCGCATGACGGCGCGCTGCAGCGTGCAGAAGCTCACGCCCGTCGATGATGTCGGCCCAGTGGTAGCGGCATGGGTTCGGAACGGCGATGATGACCTGGGCATGGCTGGACAACTCGGCAAGGACATCAAGGGTCACGCCAGGGATGGTCGAAGCGCCGAACAGCGTGACGCGGCGCGGCAGAGGCGCAGCGAAACCGCTGCCCGTCTTCAGGCGATCAATAGCTTCGCGGTGCACCGCTGGCCGCACCGCAGCCCGCTGCTCGGGATCGAGTTCATCAACCAGAGCGTGCCATAGCCGAGCCTGCCATAACTCCTGTGCAGGCAGGGGCTGCCTGCGGCCGTGGGCATCCACGGTGACCTCGATGCCACGCTCCCAACACTCGAGCCAGTCGGCGCGGTAGATCTGGTACTGATCAAACAGATCCGCCAAATGCTGCGCGAGTTGCAGCAGCCGCTCTGGGCTTTCGTCCCGCAGGTAGGCCCTGATGGGCTCGAAACCGGGCCTCTCCACAAGATCCGGAAGCAAACGCATCAGGCGCCAGGTCAGGGGACTTTTGTCGAGCGCAGACTGCCCCGGAAGCCGGTCGCGACCCAGGATCTGCCGGTAAAGACGCCACAAAAAGCGCGCCGGCAATTCAATGCTGCTTGCGGCGCAGATCCCGGTCGCCAACGCCTGCGTGGCCTTGAACCACTCGCCAGCACCGTTGCTTTGCACCAGGACAACTTCCTCCTCTAACGGTTGCAGCGGCCATTTGGCCAGGCATTGCAGGACGAGGTCGTGCAGCATTTCAAGGCGGTTGCCATGAAGCACGATCAATCCGGAGGGAATTTCGTTGGTCTTATTCACTTCGTGCGAGAAAATCGTGCTCAGAAGAACGTGGGCCGGGCCAATCCTAGGGTATCGATGCGGAATGCGCGCGCATTTGGCACGAAGCAGGGGCCTACCGGGTGAGCGAGCGCCGATTTCTCCCCAAACCGCCATCGCGCAGGGATCGCGCGTTAAACATCAGCAACCGACCGCGAGTGGCATGGTCCTCCTTACCGATCACGGCCCAGTGTCAAAGACTCGCGGCAGTCATTATGCTGGGCGCGGTGTGCCGAGTTGCGAGCGCTGCCTCGCCAAGCCATGCGTGTCTCAGGTGTCTTGTGCTTACAACGCCATGAGACCTTCCCAGGCAGGCACATTGAGGGCACATCCCGCGCGCGGCCCCCTCAAGACGCAGTCGTCTCCTTGATCGCGCATGGGCACGGTACGCGCCAGCTTGCGGGGTGCGGTGAGCTGGTCAATCCAGCCAAATCAGTGCGCCCAAGCTCGCCGAGCATCGATGTGCGATCGAAGCCGGCCGTTTCGCAAGGCAGCCTGCTGATCGGGCGTGTCGGTGTGGCGACTTTCCGCGGTCATATGCGCAATATGCGCATGCACAACAGAGACACAGGAATTTGGAAGCATGAGCAACGGCACGAATCGCTCTGACGGCTGGCGAAGCCACCCTCCCGCTCCGTTCGCCTCACAGGTCGATGGAAGCAACGAGGAGCCAACGCCCGACGGCTTTCAGCGCACGCGTCGGTTTTGCGCGTCGATCACGACGTCGCCATCTTCCTTGCTGAAGGGTCCCCGTTGCCGCTGCGGCAGGATGTCGAGCACGGCCT
>JAGWOZ010000091.1 GCA_028870715.1 Betaproteobacteria bacterium
CGCCAGGGCATTGAAATTGACGACTGCCGCAATACCGCGGCGTTTGGCTCGATCGCGGCGAGCTTGACAAGATCATCGAGCGAAACCACCAGCAGGAGGTGGCCAGCGCACCACAGCAAGTGAGCCGCCCATCACCACAGCCTGAAAGTCATGGCCAAAACGGCGACCACCACGGCGGTGGCAAACATCAGGGGCGCTATGGCCCGATGCCGGGCCGAAAATCGTTCTGGAAAGAAATTTTCGACTGAAGCTGCAAGGCGTTTCAGCACCGGACGCGTTGGCCGCGAGGCCACGCGCAACACGGCTTCGTCGACACCGCTCCCGGCACAGCACCCGGCGCTGAAAACTTCAACCTGACGTTGTGTTGCCATGTCAGAACTCCTTCGTTTGAACACCCATCTGTCTTGGCATGATCTCCGGGTGAACAAAGACCTGCCGCATCGCGATGGATGCACTCTAGACCTTGGAGTGAGGTCCAGAGTCAAGGGATTTCTGAACACGATAACCATCTTGCGGTGTGGTTTACGAGCCGCGCCGGAAGCACGCTGAACGCCATCACGCGCACGAACCGACAACACGTCGGAATGACGTCACCGCACGACAGCAATCTTGGTGACGATGTACTGTCCCGATGGTCCCTTGGCCAGATCGAAATTCACTGTTTCTCCCGCCTTGAGTTCGTTGAGCATGCTCTTGCTCCGCACGCCGAAGTCCATGGTCATTCCCGGCCAGCCCAGCGCCTTGATCGCCTGGTGCGTGATATTCACCGTGCCGGTGGCGGCGTTGACGCTGTTGATGGCCCCGTGAGCCATAAAGCCATTGGTCGCGGTGGCTGGATCGGACATGCCCCCCATGCCCCCACCATTCATATTGCCCATACCCGGCATCGCGTTCGATGCTGCAAAAGTAGGCGACATGGCTGCCGCGGAACCGATCAGAATGAGGGCGAGGTCGAAACGTTTCATCGAGTTCTCCTGTGTTGATCCATGATGTTTGTGGGTAGGTGCGAGCCACGGCTCGTCTGCGGCGAGTGGTGGCCACCCCGGCGCACGACCCTCAGGGCCATGCGCCACAGGGGAGGTTACTTCTGCATCAAGAATCCATGCTCCCTCCAGCAGTCCAACGGGTTGCGCACGGCTGGCTTGTCCATCAATTGGCCATGCATGCGAAAGCAGGCTTGAATTTGCGCCTCCCGGGCCTGCACCCCATTGCTGCCCGCAGCAAACGCCGGGTAGGCGGCGCCCAGCATCAGCAGGGGGGTGATGACGACCAACAGTTTCTTCATGGCAATGCTCCAGTTAATCGAAATGCAGCAGCGCTGATCCAGCAGACCTGGGGCCGGCTGCTGTGACAACCCAGATGGAAAACTTCGTATTGCCAGGCAGACTGGTGTCGCCAGTTCTGCCAAGCCGCGCATGCAGGTCTCACATCATCCCGCGCATCATCGCCGGCATGCCCTCTTTGGCGAAGCGGTCGAGCTCGCGCGAGTGCGCCTTGATCACTGCGACCATCTCCGGGTCGGTGGAGGTCTCGGTCACGGCCACGCCGTCGGGCAGGATGTCCAGTTTGCGTTGATATTTCGTCGGGTGGGCGAACATCTGCGGCACGCTGTTGCTCATGGGGTAGGGGAAAGGGTGGTTCTGATCGAGCCGTGCATACATCTCCACCACATGCTTCTGGATGAGCGCTGCAGTCGTGGGGTCGGCCGAGGTGGTCACGTCATGCACCCCGTTGGGCAGCTCGGTCACCTTGCGCTGAATCTGCTGGTGAACCTTGAACAATTCCATGCCGGTGCGCATGGGGCCGTTCATGTTCTCGGGCGACATCATGCCGCCCTTGCCGCCACCCATCATCCCTCCACCCATCATGCCCTGGGCCTGGGCGGACGGTGCGCCGCGTCCGGTCAAAAAGCCCACGACGGTTCCAACAAAACCCACAACGGTAGTCAAAAATGTACGACGTTGCATGATGAACTCCTGGTTGCAACACACGGAACAAACGACGAAAGGAAACCGATCATGATGACTTCTGTCTGCATGTCGGGGGGCGGCATGGCCCTCATGGGGTTGTTCGGACTGCTGGTGCTGGCCTTCATTGCGCTCGGCGTGGCGGCGCTGATCAAATACCTCTTCTCCAGCCCAAGGCTTTGACGCCGCAAGCTCCTGAAATGCGTGCGCCCTGCACACTGAGATCGGCGTTTGCCCAGCAGAGTTCTGGAAGCAGCCGAGCCCGGCAGCGGTGTGATTTGCCCCTGCTCAAGGGCGGGCAAGCTCGGCCGTTGCCGCATTTGCTTGACCCCTTTGGGCAAGTCTGCTTGCGGCCGATTCATGGCGTTCATGAAACCACCTCCAGCCTGGGACTCTCGCCCAGTCCCAGGCGCTGCTTCTGCCACAGGGCGTAAACCGCTGGAATCACCAGCAGCGCCAGCAGGGCGGCGGTCAGCATGCCGCCCACCATGGGTGCGGCAATGCGCTTCATCACGTCGGCGCCAGCGCCTTCGCTGAACATGATGGGCAGCAGGCCGCCGACCACCATGGTCAGGGTCATCGCCATGGGCCGCAGTCGCAGCAAGGTGCCCTCGACCACGGTCTGCTTGAGATCGTCCCAGGTGCTGAGGCGGTCTTGAATCTTGCGTCGCTCCAGCGCCGCGTCGAGATACAGCAGCATGACCACGCCGAACTCGGAGGCCACCCCAGCGGTGGCGATGAAGCCCACGCCCACCGCCACCGAGAGCTTGTAGCCGAGCCAGTCGACGTACCAGAATCCGCCCACCAGCGACAGCGGCAAAGTCAGCAGGATGATGGCGACCTCGGTGAGGTTCTTGAAGTTGAAATACAGCAAGAGCGCGATCAGGCCGATCACCGCCGGCACGACGATCTTCAGGCGCTGCACGGCCTGCTCCAGCGCCTGGTACTGCCCCACCCAGTCGAGTGTGAAACCGGGCTGCAGATGCACCTTCTGCGCCAGGGCTGCTTGCGCCGCGGCCACGTAGCCGCCGATGCTGGTGCCGGGCTTGAGGTCGATGTACACCCAGGAATTCAGCCGGCTGTTGTCGCTGGTGAGCATGGGCGGGCCGCCCTCGATGCGCAGCGTGGCCACCTGCGCCAGCGGAATCTGGCTGCCCTCGGGCGTGGCGATGCGACTTTCCATCAGCGTGGACAGCGATTGACGCAGTTCGCGCGGATAGCGCAAGATGATGGGGAAACGCTCCAGACCGTTGACGGCGGTGGACAGGATCTGCCCGCCGATCGCTGTCTCGACTAGGCGGTTCACATCCGCCACCGAAAGGCCGTAGCGCGCGGCGGCCAGCCGGTTGGTGTCGACCACGATGTAGCGCCCACCGGTGGCGCGCGCCGCATAGGCGTTCTGCGTACCCGGAACGGTTTGCAGCACGGCTTGAATTTCCTGCCCTAGTCGGTTCAGCGTGTCGAGATTGCTGCCGGTGACCTTGATGCCCAGCGGCGTTTGCAAGCCGGTGGTCAACATGTCCACCTGACCCTTGATCGGCTGGGTCCAGGTGTTCGATACGCCTGGAATCTGCAGCGACTGGTTCAGCTTCTCAATCAGCTTGGCGGTGGTCATGCCGGCCGGCCAAGTGCTGCGGTCTTTCAGGTTCACGACCGTCATGAACATCGAGATCGGCGTCGGGTCGGTCGCGGTCTGCGCCCGCCCCGCCTTGCCGAACACGCTCTCCACTTCGGGGAAGGTCTTGATGATGCGGTCGCTCTGCTGCAGGATCGCGGCCGATTGGCCGATGGAGATCGACGGATCCTGCGATACCGGCATGTACAACAAGGTGCCTTCGTTCAGGGGAGGCATGAACTCCGAGCCGAGATGCTTCCAGGGGAAATACAGACTGGCCACCGCGACGATGGCCAGCACGATCACCACCCAGGGAGCCCGCAGCACGCCGTGGATCAAGGGGCGGTAGAGCCAGACCAGTACCTGGTTCAAGGGGTTTTTCCCCTCCGGGCGGATCGGCCCGCGAATGAACCACGCCATCAGCAGCGGCACCAGAGTGATGGACAGAATGGCGGCTGCCGCCATGGCATAGGTCTTGGTGAAGGCCAGGGGCCGAAACAGCTTGCCCTCCTCGCCGCCGAGCGCGAACACCGGCAGGAACGACACCGCGATGATCAGCAGCGAAAAAAACAATGCCGGACCGACCTCCGCGGCGGCGACCCGCGCCTTCATCCAGGGATCGGCATGCGGGTCGTGCTCCATATGCTTGTGCATGTTCTCGATCATGACGATCGCGGCGTCGGTCATCGCGCCGATGGCGATGGCGATGCCCCCCAGAGACATGATGTTGGCCGGAATGCCCTGCGCCCACATCACCAGAAAGGCGGCGAGGATGCCCAGCGGCAGCGACACGATGGCCACCAGCGCCGAGCGCGCACGCAGCAGGAACAGGAAGGACACCAAGGCGACGATCAGTGATTCTTCCAGCAGCTTCTCGGTGAGGGTGTGGATGGCACGCTGGATCAGCGGCGCTTGGCTGTAGGTGGTGACGATCTTCACCCCGGGAGGCAGGGAGGGCTGGATGGCGCGAATCTTGTCCTCGACGTGTTGAATGATGGCATCGGCGTTCGAGCCCTGGTTCATCATCACGATGCCGCCGACCACCGCGCCCTCGCCGTTGAGGTCGGCGGCGCTGTTGGGCAGCTCCGGCCCGAACTGCACGCGGGCGACGTCTTTGAGCGTCAGCGGCACGCCGCCGCGCGCCGCCAGTGGCGCGTTTTCCAGGTCCCGCAGCGAGCGGATGTAGCCGGTGGTACGCACCATATAGCTGGCCTCACCCAGATCGACCACCGAGCCGCTGGTCTCGCCGTTCGCGGCGCGAATGGCATCTTCCACCTGAGGCAGGGTGAGGTTGTAGGCCAGTAGGGCCTGCGGGTTCACCACCACCTGGTATTCCTTGACCATGCCACCGACCGTGGCGACCTCGGCCACGCCCGGAATGCTTTGCAACTGGTATTTGAGGAACCAGTTCTGCAGGGTGGTGAGCTGGCTCAGGTCCTGCGTGCCACCGGTATCGGTCAGGGCGTACATGTAAACCCAGTCCACCCCCGAGCTGTCCGGACCCAGCGCCGGCGTCACCCCGGGCGGCAGTTTGGATTGCACCTGGCTGAGATACTGCAGCACCAGATTGCGCGCCTGGTAGATGTTGGTTCCGTCCTTGAAGATGACGTAGACGAAGGAGTCGCCGAACATCGAGTAGCCGCGCACGGCGCGCGCGCCGGGAACCGACTGCAGGGTGGTCTCCAGCGGATAGGTCACCTGGTCCTGCACCACCTGCGGCGCCTGCCCGGGGTAAGAGGTCTTGATGATGACCTGGGTGGGCGAGATGTCGGGGATGGCTTCCAGCGGCGTGTTGCGCACCGCCAGGATGCCCGCGGCCAGCAGCAGCAGCGCGCCGATCACCGTCAGGCTGCGGTTCTCGAAGCACCACTCCATGAGTCGCCGGATCATGGGGCGCTCCGGCCAGGGGCCATATTCATTCCGGCCATCGATCCCGCGTCAGGGGGCGCTGCTGCTGGTCTCACGGGCGGAGTAGCCGTCGGCGCGGGCATGGGCCCGGCAGCGCCGGCTTGCGGGGAGCTCGCTGGCGGCATGCCTGACATCGCCCCCGTAGCGGGCATGCCACTCGCTCCACTCGTGTTGGCTTGACCGCCGAGCATGCGCGCCTTGACCGACTGGAACTGCGATTCGGAGTACAGCAGGAACTGGGCGCTTTCCACCACCTGGTCACCCACCTTGAGCCCTCGGGCGATGACCACCCAGCCGTTCGCCTCGGGACCAAGCGCAACCTGCACCGGCAGGAAGTGGCCGCCCGCCTGCGCCAGCATGGCGTAATCGCCATCTTGCGTGCGCAGCACCGCGCTGCTCGGCAGCGCCAGCGCGGTTTGCGCCTGAGCCTGCACCGTGGCGTTGGCATACATGCCCGGGCGCAACATGCCGCCGGGGTTGGCGAAGCTCAGGCGCGCGGTGATGGTGCGAGTTTGCGGATCCAGCGTGGGGTAGAGAAAGTTCAAGCGCCCATCCCAATTCCTGCCGGGGTAGGCCGGGAGCTGGAGCTGCACGCCGTCGCCCAGACGCACCCACGGCATCTGGTAGTCGTACAGCGCCACATTGACCCAGACCCGATCCAGATTGGCGATCTCGAACAGGCTGTTCTGCGACGAGACATAGCTGCCCTGGCGAATATTGAGCGCCGTCACCACGCCGCTCTCGGGCGCCAGGATGGGAACGTCGCGCATCGGTTGGCCCGAGGCCTCCAACTGCTTGAGCGCTGCCTCGGGCAGGCCCAGCAGCAGCAGGCGCTGTTTGGCTGCGGCCAGCAAGCCCTGGTTGTCGGGGTGACTGCCGGTGTGGCTATCAGTCGTGCCCGCTAGCTGGCGCGCGATGCTGTATTCCTGCTGCGCGGCGTACAACTCGGGCGAGTAAATCTCCGCCAGCACCTGACCGCGCGCCACCGCATCGCCCACGGCACGCACCTTGAGCTGCACCACCCAGCCGGAGAAGCGCGGGGTGACGATGGTGACACGGTTCTGGTCCACCGCCACGGTGCCCACGGTCTGGATCGCCTGGCCCAGGGGGCGCATCTGTGCGGTCGTCAGACGCACGCCCAGGTTTTGCGTCAGACGCGGGTCGATGTGCACTCCGGTGTCGGCCCCTCCGGTTTCGGCCTGGGCGTAGACCGGCACGTAATCCATGCCCATGTTGTCCTTCATCGGATGGTCCGCATGGATCGCCGGATTCATCGGGCTGGCCCAGTACAGCACCCGGCGCTGCGGCGCCGCAGCCGGGGCGTAGACCGGCACATAGTCCATCCCCATGTTGTCTTTCATCGGGTGGTCGGCGTGGATGGCGGCGTTCATCGGGTTGGCCCAGTACAGCACCTGGCGGCTTGCCGGCGCTGCTGCGGAAGCTGTTGCGGAAGCCGGGGCCGCCGCGGTGTTTGCCGACTCGGCTTGCGAGGCGCCGTGCGGCAGCCAGCGACTGCTCCAGAGGCCCGCGCCGAGGCCCACCAGCAACAGGCCGAGGCCGAGAGTGAAGGTTCGCAAATTCATGGCTGCTGCTCCGAAGGCGTGGTCAGGTAGTCGAGTTCGGCCTGGGTGGCCAGCAGATCCCGGCGCAGTTGCAGGGTCTGGAGTTCAAGGGCAAAGACAGCTTGCTGCGCCTTGAGCACGTCGCCCATGCTGGCGCGGCCGTTGCTGTAGGCGGTGAGGGTGGAGTCATAGGCCTCGTGCGCCAGCGGCAGCATCTGGGCGTGCAGGCGCTGCCACTTCTCCTGCTGGCTGCGCATGCGCGCTGTGGCCGAGCGAATCTGCTGCTGCAAGGCCAGCCGCTGGTCCTGCTCGTCGTAGCGGGCTTCCATCACCTGGGCGCGCGCGCTGTCGAGTTCCTGGTCCAGCCGATGGCTGGAGAAGATCGGCAGATTCATCGACACCCCAGCCGAAAAATAGTTGGGGGAGCCCGGAACAAAGCTCTTGCCGTAGGAGGCGCCCACCGTGATGGCTGGCCGGAAATTCGTCTTGGCCACTTGCACGCCAGCCTGCGCGGTCAGCACCTTGGCCTGGGCCAGGCGCAGCAGTGGCTGGCCTGGGGGAGCTTGCTCCGGAGTCATCGCACCAGGCGCCAAGTTCGGCCAGGCAGGATCGATCTGCGGCGCATGCTCGCTGCCGAGTGCCTGAGCGATGTCGGCCAGGGCCGCTGCTTCATCGGCGGCGAGCGCGCTTTGGTCGTTGCGCAATTCGTCCTCGGCGAGACGGGCGCGCAACACATCGCTCTGCGCTCCGCTGCCCGCACGGTAGCTGGCCATGGCCGCGTCGACGTTCTCACGCGCCAGCGACTGCTGCCGTTGCACGGTCGCCATGGCCTGGCGCGTGTACACCGCCACCAGCCAGGCGCGTCGCAAAGCGAGAACCAGTTGCGCCCGCTTGGCTTCACGGCTGAAGCGTTGCTCCGAGGTTTGCGCCTGCAGCTTGCTCCCTTCGAGGGCCAGCTTGCCGATGGGTGAAAAGCTCTGACTGACGCCAACGCTGAGCATGGTCATGCCTTGCTGGGTCAGCGAAAAGCTGTTGGTGGGTAGGTTGACCGCGTCGAACGACACATGCGGGTCGGGCAAGTGCGTGGCCGCTGCAGCCTGATGCTGGAGAGCGCGGATGCGCTGTGTGGCTGCTGCCAGACTCGGGTTGGCTTGTGCCAGTTGCGCCTCGGCGGCTCTGAGGGTCAAGGGTGCATCTTGGGCTTGGGCAGCCACGCTGGCAAGCAGCGGACCGAGCAGAAACATCAAGGGGAGAGCCGCCACCCTGCGCTTTGAACAGGCGGTGGCAGATCGCCGGGCGAACGCACGGCGGCACTGAAACATGAGGGACATCGCTTTCCTCTTCGGCAGATGGTGCGCTGCAGAGTTGCAGCGTTGATCGCAAGGCGAACACGCGCATCGCCCGGTCAAAGTTCACCGGGCTTGCTTGCTGCCGAAGGGGTCAAACTTGGAGACGCGCCGCGAGGAAAGACGGTCTGGAGGGGGGTGGGGGCTCAATGCGCTGAATTTGCCAGTTCAGCAAAGCGGGGCGGACTTGCGGCACCAGCATCACACGCTGGATCAGCGCGGCGGGGCCAATACCAAAGCTCTTGATCGTGCTGGCTGGAGCCGCTGCGTTCAGGTCTTGGCAGGCTGCCTGACAAAACGCACGCTCAACCCTTGCGCTGTCCTGGCTAGAAACTTGTGCTTGTTGCCCAGCAGCTCCCATGGACATGGAGTCCATGGTCGGCATACCCGGCATATTCGCGCAGCAAGGGGCCGGAACAACCACCGGACGCGCCATGGCGACTTGCATCCACGGCAGAAACGCCAATGCGCAAACGAACGCCCAGAAGCGGGAGAAAGTTCGGAAGGAACGCATGGGCTTGGATGGGTGCATGGGACGATGAAGGTGGCTGATGATAGCGAAGGTTCCTTGCTCGTCAATCCCCTGCCCCGCCCAATGCCGATCCATCTCATGATCACCTGATCGTGTCCCCGTTCGATGGAGACCAGCGCAATGAATTCAAACACCCTATCCCCCTATAGTGTTGGCATGAGCCACACCATCCGAGAAAGAACCAAACTTCTCAACCGCGTGCGCCGCATTCGCGGCCAGGTCGATGCCATCGAGCGTGCTCTGGAGAGTGATGCGGGCTGTGAGCAAGTCATGCATGCCATCGCGGCTTGCCGTGGTGCGATGAACAGCTTACTGTCCGAGGTCGTCGAAGATCACATCCAGACCCACCTGATTGATCCCCGCAAGGGCCAACAGGATGAATCGGCCGAGGCTGCCGCCCAGTTGATCGACGTCGTGCACAGATACTTCAAGTGAGCGCATCCATGTCCGCGACCCCGTTTACCCATGAGCATGAGCATGTGTTTCTCGGTCAGGACCATGACCGCAATGCCCGCAAGACCCGGGCCGTCATCGCCCTGTGTACCGGGGTGATGGTCATCGAGATCGCTGATGGGGTTCACTTTGGCTCGCTGGCGTTGGTCGCCGATGGCCTGCACATGAGCACTCATGCTGCAGCCATGCTGATCGCCGCCATGGCCTACCACTACGCGCGCCAACATGCCCATGACGCTCGCTTCAGCTTCGGCACCGGCAAGGTGGGGGATCTGGCGGGTTTCTCCAGCGCCATCATCTTGGCCATGATCGCTTTATTGATCGGCTATGAGGCGATTGCGCGCTTCATCCATCCGGTGGCCATCGATTTCAATGCTGCCATCGCCATTGCCTTTCTCGGCCTGTTCGTCAACATCCTCAGTGCCTGGCTGCTCAGTGGCAATGAGCACAGTTATGGACATGCGCATGGTCATGTCCATGGCGCGGCAACCGCGGACGATGCCCAGTTCGTGGACACTGCCACAGGTCGCGTGCGGGTCGAGATTCATGAGGATCGCGTCCCGCCGAGGTTTCGCTTGCGTTGGCAAGATCAATCAGGCCCACCCACAAGCCTGCTGGCGTCGCACATGTGGATGGAGACGATTCGTCCTTCCGGGCAACACCAAACGTTTCAGTTTCAAGACCAGGGCGGGTACTGGGAATCGGTCGATACCATTCCGGAGCCGCATGCCTTCGAAGCACGGTTGCATCTGAACATCGGGGCAACGGTGGTATCTCGAACCCTGCACTTTGCAGAGTCTGAGGGCCATGACCATGGTCATGCAGACCATCACCGGGATCACAATATGCGCGCCGCTTTCGTGCATGTGGCTGCGGACGCCGCAGTTTCCGTGCTGGCCATTGTGGGGCTGGCAGCGGGCAAGTTCTTCGGCTTGAACTTTATGGATCCCGTGATGGGTATCGTCGGCGCGGTGGTGATTGCGAACTGGTCCTTCGGTTTGATCCGGGATACCGGCGCCATTCTGTTGGACGTCAATCCGGATGCCGCGCTGAGCCAGTCCATCCGCAAGGTCGTGCAGGAAGCGGGCGATGAATTGGCCGACTTGCATCTGTGGCGCCTCGGACCTGGGCACCTCGGAGCGATCGTGGCGGTGAAATGCAAAGATCCCACCCGGGATGCGTTGTACTACCGGCACAAGCTGCAAGGCTTTCGGGATTTGTCGCATTTGACGATTGAGGTGGAAAAAAGGCCGATAGCTTTGTAAGCCGGTCAGTGCTGACATGGCGCGAGCGTGCCCCAATGCCAGATCAGGCCGATACGCTGTCGGCGGATAGACATGCTGTATGGCTGCTCGACCCCGGAACCAGTCATTGGAACACCGGCGATACGAACGACGGGTAGGGGTCGATTGCGCAATTTCGTCATCGCCGGAACCAGACGCTGACCTGCCCGCCGCCACCGACGTCAGCAACGTGGGGCATTGCTGCCGTTGCCACGAGCCGCCCCAATGTCAGCACTGGCCGACGACCAGTCTCCCGGGGAGCGGATCGGCCTAACTCAAGGCGCAGCGTAGGCCAAGCCAAGCGATACGCCGACGCCGGTAGTGGCTTTGGATCAGAGCGACTGGCGGGTTTGAAGTGGAAACGGCGGCGGGTTCGATCAGACTACGCATGCCCGGCAAAGTGCGCCCCAAAGTGCTTGCGAGGAATGACTGAGCGCGGATCATCAAGAACTCCCCGCCCCATGCAGACAAACATGACCGTTGACCCCCTCGATGCCAATCGTGATCATGGAATGATCCGGGTCAGTTTGAGGTTATCACATCGAGGCCCGGCAAGCCACGCACGATCTTCATCGTCTCCAGACTCACCGTCACCACACGCATGAAAAGCTCCAGCGGGTAGCGTGGGTTGTGCATGGTTTCAATCGCCCAGGCGTTGGCGTCGTTGACGATGCCGCTGGCCTTGTCGGTTTTCACACCCTGACGCTCGACCACCCAGTCCAGCGCGGGCTTGCCGTTGACCACATACGCATACGCTTCAAGCGGAATGCCGGTGAGCGTGATCTTGTCGTTGTAGTGCAGGGTGGTGAGGTCTTTGTCCTTGTCGGCCTTGCCATAGCGCATCTTCTCGACGCGGTAATCGGCATCGGTCAGCGGCTGGCCGCCGCTTTCGATGCGCAGGGGGTAGGGCTCGACGGTTTCGTAATTCAGGTGCAGGGCAGCGAGGTCGCGCCCGGCTTGGGAGAACGCCCAGAAATCCGCAGGGGTTTTCACGCGCGGAATGCGCGGCAGTTCCTTGGCAAGGTTGTCGGCGTAGCGCTCGCGATAGCCGGGCGAATGCAGCAGGCCGTAGACGTAGTAGAACAAATCCTCTTTGGTGATCGCCTCATTCGGATAGGCTGCGCAAAAGTGTGCCAGCCCGGCGTCCGTGATCGCATCACGGCGGGTGCGCTGGCTGCTGGTGGGCTTGTTCTCGCTGGCAAAGAGCAGGTCTTGCTTTGGCATTTCGGGCGCGTCTTCAGCCTCATCTTCCCCTGCGGTGTCGTAGAGATACAGCGGAAAGCATTGACCTTTTTCAAGGTTGTCGTAATTGGGAAGTGTGTCGGTGATTAACGCCGAAAATCCTTTTTTGCTACCTGCTCCCAGCGCACATATGGCGACATTCTCCGCCGACGCATCCGGAAAAATCCGCGGCATCTGGTACACCATCTCGTTGAAGCGCCGGTCGAAATAAAGCCATTGCCTAGGAGACCGTCGGACTTGAGCCCGAGATGCGACGGTGGAGGTGTGCTGCCCGGTCTTTGCGTGGGCCCGGCACGACGCGAGCGTCTTCATCGCTTGCACAGGTCCCTGGGCGGCCCGTTGGGGCGCAGAGCAGGTCGTGCGGGCGCG
>JAGWOZ010000343.1 GCA_028870715.1 Betaproteobacteria bacterium
ATCGGCCTTCGTCGCCAATTTCTCGTGTCCACCGCCGTCCCCAACACCAACGAATCCGCCATTTACATCGGCGCGATCCACCGATTTTAGATGCAGTACAGCCATGTACGAGCAGTTCTTTGGCCTCTCTGCGCCCCCATTCCAAATTAACCCCGACCCAAGCTTTTATTTCGAGAGTAAAGGCCACGGCAGCGCGCACCAGTACCTTCGCTTTGGCGCGTTCCAGGGCGAGGGTTTCATCGTTCTCACTGGGGACATCGGGGCTGGCAAAACCACATTGTTGCGCGCGCTTCTAGCGGAGCTTGACCCAGCCAAAGTGGTGGCAGCGCAGATCGTCAGCACACAGCTTGAGGCCGGGGAACTGCTATCCGCCGTGGCCCTGGCTTTTGGCATCCCGTGCGACGGAATGAGCAAGGCTAAGCTTCTGGTCACGCTTGAGGCCTTTCTGGCATCCCTAGCGGCAACCCACCGCCGCGCCCTGCTCATTATCGACGAGGCACAGAATCTGGGGCCGGCGGCGATCGAGGAATTGCGCATGCTCTCGAACTTTCAGTTCGGGAGCCGCGCGCTGCTGCAGAGCTTCTTGGTTGGCCAACCTGAGTTGCGAGATATCCTGCGCTTACCCCAAATGGAGCAGTTGCGCCAGCGCGTGATCGCAAGTTGTCACCTCGGCCCCATGGATGCCGCTGAAACTCGCGCATATATCGAACACCGTCTGCGCCACGTCGGCTGGGCGAATCGCCCCGCATTCAACGACGAGGCCTTCGAGTCCGTGCACCACTGGTCAGCAGGTGTGCCGCGGCGCATTAACATGCTCTGCAGCCGCCTGTTGCTTGCTGCGTTCCTTGAAAACAGCGAGTTCATCGATGCCGAGCGCGTCGAACGTGTTGCAGCCGAAATCCGCGACGAACTCGCGGGCACAGCGCAGCCGTCAACACCAGGTGGCTCCAATGCGCCTCCAAACGCGACCACGCACGCCACGATCACTGATCCTGCCACACCGCCCAACCCGAGGCTCAAGCGCGAATCAGTCAGTCGCAAACCGGAACAATCCTCTGCCGAGGCGCCATTCCATGAAACATTGAATGCATCGCCACCTGAACACGTTTCGCATGCCGCCTATCTCGATCTGCAGCTTGCGGGCGATTTACCTCTCACGCCAAACCCACCCAACGCAGGACCCTTGCTGTGCGTGGCTGCATCGCGCGCCGCTCTAATCGCGATAAGCGCGTTGATACGAGCTTTCCGCGCGCGCGAAGACCTGCCGTCGGTCAAACTGGTGCAGATCCAAGGGCCTGATGCACTGACAGACGCGGAGATCGTAGCGCGCGACGCCGCTGATCTCGGCCTTCCGGACACCGGATTTATTCTCGACCTCCAAGCCACCAGCCGTGCTGGGCGATTGGCTGAGGTCATGGCCACCTTCGCCGGCCTGCTGAACGCGCATGCCCCCAGTGCCGTGGTGGTATGCGACGAAGTCGGCGTCAGCGTCGTCTGCGCCCTGACCGCAAACCAATGCCGCGTCCCGGTGGTGCGCATCGACGCCGGCCTCCGTCATGGCGAACGCAGCGATCTCCATGAAATCAACCGGGTTTTGCTCGACAACATCGCGAGCCTGTTGTGCGTCAGCGAGCGTCCGGCGCTGACCAACCTTCAATCCGAGGGCATTCCGGACAGTCTTATGCACCTTACCGGAAATCCCTCCATCGACTCGATGCTCCAATGCCTCGCACGTTCTGTCGATCCGGCCCAAACCCTGAGAAAATTCGGTACCCCGCCAGACGTGTTGGCGCAGCCAAAAGGCTACGCCCTAGTCTGGATTGAACAGGCGGCGCAGGAGCAGGATGACCCCACACTGGCTGAGCGCAACTCGGCCCTGCATCGCCTCAGCAGCACTGTCACCCTCGTCTGGCCTATGCGCCATATCCGAGGAGCCACGCTGCCACGGCATCGCTCCCGCGGGGAGCCAGCCATGGTGGTTTTGCCCGAACTTAGTTATCTGGAACTTCTCGGCCTGCTGCGGGAGGCCGTCTGCGTGCTGACCGACAGCGGTTGGATGCAAGATCACGCTACGGCGATTGGCGTTCCCTGTCTCACTCTGGCCCATGGCACCGAGCGCCAGGCATCCGTGCAAGATGGCACCAATGTGCTCGTGGGCTCGAGCCTGCGCCACATATTCCAAGAGAT
>JAGWOZ010000003.1 GCA_028870715.1 Betaproteobacteria bacterium
TTCATTGGATGATTGATTTCGGGTCGAGCCGATTAATTGCCAAATGCCATCAGATAGCAAGCGACCGAACAGAATTCGGGACAACCAAAGAGTTGTCGGGCAGCAGTGGACGTTGCCCGATGCAGGGTCGATGCCACATCCATACTCAAACGGACGGGACCGGTAGGACGTCCATCACCTCGACCACCTTCGCCAGCGAAAGTCGTGAAGTGCTGAGGATTGATGAACAGCCGTGCAACTGCGTCTTGCAATCCGGCTTTAGCGATGGTGAGGGCACCCAAATCGTTGCGGATGTTCTTGACGTCGCCTTTGGCGAACAGATTGGCGCGGCTGATTGGGCAGCCCGTCTCAAGGATCGAAGCTGCGTTCTCCCTTGCCCACTTCTTCCAGATGGCTACTTCCGTGGCCTATCGTCGCCGACGCGCGGCTTCCGGGAGCGATTCCCATGAGGCGGTCGCTGCGGTGGAGGGGGTAATGCCCGCAAGGTACGTCTTCATCGCAGGCCCCTGCAGTCAGGGTTTGCCGTGTTGGCGGTGTGTCACCCACATCCGTGCGCCCGTCTCATCCCCGAATGTCCAATCTTGCGGAGACGCCGTCTTGCCTTGCCATTGCGTGCTCGGTGCCTTGCACCGAGGCCCACGGCAGGGCGCGGTAGTCGAGCGCTGCGTCAGCTTCAGGCTTGACGATCGCGAAATAGGGTGAGAGATCAAAGTCGGCCGGCACGAACAGGCTGCTGTGACGAATATGCCATTGCTCGCGCTGACACGCCGTGCAGTTTGCATCGTCGAACCGACTTGCCTCGATCCGAGGCAGGATGGGATAGTGCACGGCCTGAAAGGAATGGGCGATCAGGCTGGAACAGATGGCTCGCGTCGGGTCGCCACTGCCCAGGGCGAGCATGCGCCGGCGCCAGCGGCCCGGCACCGGGGGCGTGGGCAGCAGATAGCGCAGAAGATCGATGATGTTGCGCAAGTCGTAGCGATGGCCGATTCGACCCCGCGCTTCGGCTACCACATGCGGAATATCATCCGTGCGCAGCGCGATGGGGCGACATAGCCGCACGTTGTAGCCAGCGAATTCGGCGAAGCCCACAGCACGGACACCTTCCATGACATCAGCTTCGACAAAGCATGGGCTGTCCTCGTCCTGTGGCACCGACCCCTCAAGCGGTCCGACATAGAGGGCTGCGTGCGACCACACCGAGTGGGTGAGGTATTTGATCGCGCTGCTGAAACGGCTTCGGCCTTCGACAAGCAAGACGTCCCCCGGGCGGATCCCGGCTTTGAGCTGTTGCAGATTGCTGGGCGGGCGCACCGGAGCGCAATGGCTGGGTGCAGACAAATAGCGCGCCAAAGCAGAGCCGGTCGCCGATAGGAGGCGATTCATGTTCATCCTCCTCGCCGCGCTTGCTTCTGGAGTCTGCAAGCATCTACCGCACGGATGCGAGCATGGCCCTCAGTTGATCGGCGGACTGCGGTGCGCCGATCAACAATTGAGCCTTGCCAGCCTTATCAGTGAAGACCACCAACGGGATGGCGTAATAGATTCCGGCGCGCTTGAGCACCGCGTCGTTTGCGTCAATCCATTTGCGTGTCTGGGGCTCGACGAGATGGGCCGGATCTATGCCGCCGCCCGGCGATCCATTGGCGTTGAAATCGTAGTTTCTTTCGTTTTCGTCAAAGGCCTTCAGCCGGTTTGACGCCTGCAGGATGGCCGCAGCCTTGGTCACGCTACTTGGAGTAAGGATGGCGACCGGAATCCAGCGCAGTTGCAGGTTGTCCTTGCCCACCCAAGGGCGCAGATCGTCGTAGAGCTTGTGGCAGTAAGGGCAGTTGGGATCAAAGAAAATATCGACCACACGCCGACCTCGGCCTTCGGGTATGGCCGTGGCCTCATGAATGTGGGCCAGCATGCTGGCAGCCAGTTGCTCGGAACTGGGCGCTGCCCAGGCCCGGGACTGCACCCAGGCCAGACTGGCCAGGACCATTACAAGGAAGAGGACGCGCTTCATCATGACTCCTTGGGGGGCGGCGTCAAGCCGCCGCGGTTTGCGGCTTCAGCAGAGAGACGTCGTATTCGGCAACGCCTTCGATCGAATCGACAGGCTTGCGCCAGGGCTCCATCAACAGTGCGCGCTCCGCGTCGGCGTAGCCCGCCTGCCAACGGGCCTCGATGCCATCGGGGGTGAAGTCCAGATCCTTGGTGTGATCATCGCGCGCCAGCGCAGGCGAGAGCAGTTTGACGATGTGCATGGTGGTGCCGCATCCGTACTCCAGCATGTCTGCCACATCTTTGCGGGCGCGTTGTGCGGGGGGCAGGCATTGGGCGAGCTGGCGGATGACGTGGCGCATCCTGTGCAGCTGCTTCTGCCGCACGACATGGCTGTCTGCACGGCTGGCGAATTGAATGTCCTTGTGGCGCGCAAAGACCTGGCGC
The DNA here is from genome assembly GCA_028870715.1 of Betaproteobacteria bacterium. Classification (GTDB taxonomy): domain Bacteria; phylum Pseudomonadota; class Gammaproteobacteria; order Burkholderiales; family Burkholderiaceae_C; genus Thiomonas_A. Next base: position 2,437 of record JAGWOZ010000003.1, read on the forward strand.
ATGGTCGTCGGTGCTTCGCCATGTGGATTCCAGACCTGCACGGCGAAGATCAACGCGTCATGCCGCTGATAGTCGTCGAACACAGCTTCGATCGGGGTGTTTGACGCGATGCCGCCATCCCAGTACAGATCCTCGCCAATGCGGACGGGCGCAAAGGCTGGTGGCAGGGCACCTGAAGCCAAAACATGGTCAAGGGTGACGGGCTCATCGCGCGAATCGAAGTAGCGCAATTGCCCGCTCCGCACGTTCACCGGGCCGAGCGTAAGCCGCATCTTGCCAGTGCTCAATTGCGCCGTGTCGACCAGGCCACTCAGGGTCTTGCGAAGCGCGTCGGTACGGTAATACCCTGCCGCATCTTCTCCGAGTTCGTAGTCGGGGTAGAGCCATGCCGCAGGGTTTGGGCGAAAAAATCCTGGAACCCCCTGCAAGACATGTTCCAGGCGGGACCAGGTGCTGCTGAGCCGAGGCCAGCTTTCATGCGATACCGCGTGCCAAAAAGCCTTCAGCCGCCGGAGCCGCTCCGACGCGACGTTGCCCGCGATGAGCGCTCCATTCACAGCGCCAATGGAGGTGCCAATCACCCATTCGGGCTCGATGCCCGACTCGGACAAGGCCTGGTAGACGCCCGCCTGATATGCGCCAAGCGCACCGCCGCCTTGCAGCACCAGAACCACTTGGCCAGGCAGCGTGGACCGTGCAACGCTTCCGCCATCGATCCGGGTGGATCGAGCTGGAGAGGTTCTGGCTTTCGCATGCATCGCGGGTTCCTCTTGTGCTCTTCGACCGTTGTGGGCTTACAGCGCCGACATCGAGCCGGCAAGGGCTACTTTGATGGAGCACACGGATTCATGGCCTTCTTGCCAGACGGCGCACACGGGTTGGCGGCCTTGCGCTCCATCTTGGTGGACGTTTTCCCATTCGGTGCGCAAGGGCTTGTAGGGGCGCAGGGGTTGCTAGAAGCCTGGGCGGCCTGAATGGGTGCGAGGAAGGACAGTGCCGCCGGCATCGGGCTGGCCATTGCCGCTGCAATGGCGAGAGAGGGCAAGGCTTGGGACAGGGAACGACGCTTGCGTAATTGCATGACAAACTCCTTGGGGTGAATGGGGAGGTCGCCTGAGCGCGCCATGCGCACAGTCCATCCCATGCGTATTTGGTCGAAGGCACCTCGCATTCCTGACACTGTCCCTGGCCGCACACTTAGTTTGGGGGCAGCATCTGGCAACGGCGAAAGCGCCCTGCACCGGTCCCAGAATGCTGAAGGAGTGATGTGCCTGCCCAGGGTGTCGATTCAGCCGCGTGCGAGGGCAAGCCACACAGAGCCAGCCCTTGATCTGCTGCAGGATCTTGGCGGGCGTTGCCCAGCAAATGCGTTGGGGATGTTGCCGTCGAGGTGTCGGCCGGTTCTTCCACTGGATCGGCGTGCAGCGCATCGGCGTTGACCACCTTCTTGCCGTTAGCGCGGCTCAGCCGCTTGAGCGGGAAGATCTTTGTCTCCTACAACGCCACGCGTGTGTGACGTGATCGCAACGCCCTTGCACGAAGCGACGGAAGCGCGCTGATACATCTCAATGCCAATCGGGTGTCAGGAACTTGAGCTTCGTCCGACAAACGCCATTGGGGTGTATGTGCCTCCTCACATCGGCTGACATGAGCTTGCTCCAGGCGAGTTGGGCCCATGCAGACGCCCTTTACCCCAGTCAGTCAATCGCTTAAGGAGCTATCCCGATGAAACACCGTTTGCGTCTGTCCAGCATCGCCCTGGTCGCACTAACGGCAGTGGCGGCATCCGTTGCTCCCGTTTATGCCTCCCCGACAGGCACCGCCGCGCTTTTGGTGGGTGCCCTCCCAGCCCCACCCGTGGGGAGTGGCCCAGGCAAGCTGGCGGTGGTGCGCTGGCCCAAAGGCGCAGCGCATGTTGTGCCTTTTGGCCACGCCGACACACCCGGCGGGAATAGCTTCTATGTCGGCGTGAATGCGCGGGACGACCAGGTTTTCATCCCGAGTTTCGCCGGAACCACAGATGTGGTCAATCTGCGAACAGACAAACTGGTACGGCAGTTCAAGAGCATCCCGGGTGGGCGCCTGGCAATTGTCTCGCCCGACGGAAACCTGGTGTTCGTGCTCTCGGGCAAGGCCCTGGCGGCGTACTCGACCCGCGATGACGCATTGCGCTACGAAATACCGGTTGGTGGTAATGCGCTGGCATTCAACGCGGACGCCAGTCACTTGTATGTGGGTGGGAACATGGATCTGGCCATTGCCGATATCGAACCTTCCACCGGTCAGATCCTGCGGCGAATTCCCATTGGCCACTCAGGGGATCTGGCCTGGGCGCGCGGGCAATTGTTCTCTGCGGACATCCAGAGCGGCGTGATGAGCACATTTAATCCCGTGACCAACGAGATTTCCAGCATTCCGACAGGCGAGGTTGATCCAGACTTTGCGTACAACAAAATTCCTGCTGCCACAGCCGGATTCATGCAATTGGCCGTGGGCCCTCGTCAGCACATTGTGTATGCAGCGGGGTTTTCCGGCCACATTTTGCGATTCTCGGCGATGCGTCCACGCTATCTGGGTGAGGTCAAGGTTGCTGTTGGCAACGAGGGACCCAACAAGCTCAGCGGCCTCGCGGTGCTGCCCCATGGCGCCGAAGGCATCACCACCATCGAAAATCGCCACGAATCGGTGGTGGTCGATCTGCGCACCGGCCACGTACTCCAGCGCCTGCCAGGCATCGCCAGCAATCGTTGGGTCGTGACGCGTTAATTCAATCGATCTGTAATTTGAAGCCGAACCACGAGGAGAGTGAGATGTCCAAATTCCTGCTGGCCTTGACTTACGCATTTCTTCTGGCCCAGGGTGCCTGGGCAGAAGTCCCGCAGGTGATTGAGGTGCGCAGCACGCACACGGTTGTGCAAACCTTGTGGCACTTGGAGCATGCGATCCATCGGCGTCATCTGCACATCGTGGCCATGGTGGATCACAGCGGCGCAGCGCACAAGGTGGGGCTGGATCTTCCGCCGACCAAGCTGGTGATCTTCGGTAATCCGGCGTTGGGCACGAAGTTGATGCAGATGAACCAACAGGCAGGACTTGGGCTGCCTTTGAAGATGCTGGTCTGGGAGGACGCTGAGCATCGGGTCTGGTTGGGGTATACGGACCCCGCGGTGTTCGCGCGGCGCTACGACATCAGTCCCTCGGCCGAGCCCATTCTGCTCATGACCAAGGCATTGCACGCGATCGCAGCGGAAGCCGCTGGTGAGTAGGCTTCTTCGATGGGTCCCTCAGGCGCGCATACTTTCGGTTCTTGGCTTGACTGGGTTGTGCCGAGCAAGGATTCTCGTAGCGAGGGTGACGTTGCCTGAACTGTGCCGGCGCCGCGCCACGTGCAACGCAACGATGGCGCCAAAGACGTCGCTTTGATTGGCTGATTTTCGATGTGAATGCACCTTCGACTAGGCGCTTTGTGGCGCAGTAGTCGGGAAATGCGCAGTGATCTTGCTCTAAGCCCACTCGGTCCTCGGCGCTCGCTGCCACACGGTCATCCACCGCGTAGCGAACGCTGTGTTTCTGGCCTGGACCAAAGGCGAGCGCGCGACGCGCGCTCGCGTGAGCAACATCCAGAAAAATGTGAGCGAACGGGGCCGCAACTGCCGCTCCGACCCCTAACCTGCCTGATAACGTGGCCCTTCGAGTGCGAGCCTTTCGTATGCGTTCCAATCTCGATTAGCCGAAATCGCATGTCCCGCGAATCCCCCCGCTTCATCCTCACAGCTCGCTAGAAACGGCCACCGATGGCCTGCGAGAAGGTCGACTTCTGATGGATCGCGAGACCCCAATATCCCATCATTTTTTGGTTTGATGGTAGGCCGTGTTGGACTTGAACCAACGACCAAAGGATTATGAGTCCTCTGCTCTAACCAGCTGAGCTAACGGCCCTCAAGGTGTCTGTAAGCGAGGCGCCGATTCTAAGCGAGTGGTAGCAGGCAGGAGAGGGCGACAGTGCGGTTTGCATTGTATGGAGGCCGTCGCTTTGACATAATTGAATTATGAGCCCGACAATTCGCTGCCTTCTCCCGATAGATGGATCGCCGTTCACGCAACGCGCCGTGGATTTTCTCCTGCAGCGGCTCGCGTGGTGGCGGGAGTTGCCGCAGGTGGATTTGCTCCACGTCGAGCCGCCTGTGGGAACGGCGCTGGCACGCTCCTATCTTTCGCGCGAGGTGCTCGATGCCTATTACGCCGAGCAAAGTGAGGCCGTTCTGGCGCCGGCGCAATCCGCCTTGGCTGCTTCTGGCCTGCAGGTTCGGCCCCACCATCTGGTGGGCGATGCGGCGGGACGCATCACCCAGTTCGCGCTTGAGCATGAAGCCGACCTGATTGTCATGGGCTCACACGGTCACACGGCTCTCGGCAGTGTGGCGCTCGGTTCGGTCGCCACCAAGGTGTTGGCTTCATGCCGCGTACCGGTGCTGATCGTGCGCTGAGCCATCCGGGGCATCGGGTCGGCGCCTGGTGCCAGGACCTGCGGATTGCACATGGCCCGAATCGGGGTTGGGTCAATCGTCGCAGAAATCTCCGTTCTTTCGCAATGTGCCCGGGCCTGGTGGGGCGCCAGGCTCAACGCTGACTTAGCGCGTTGCTCACAAGCTTGGCGGTAATGTCGACGATCTGGATCATTCGGTCGTAGGCCATGCGGGTTGGGCCAATGACGCCGAGTGTGCCCACCACCTTGCCGTCGACCTCGTAGGGTGCTGTGATCACCGAGAGTTCCTCGAACGGCACGACATCGTTTTCGCCACCAATATAGATGCGTACCCCCTCGGCACGCGCCGAGACGTCAAGCAATTTGAGCAGGTGCGACTTCTGCTCGAACAGGTCGAACAGGCGGCGCAGACTGGCGAGGTTACTGGAAAGATCCTCCACGTTGAGCAACTGCTGCTGCCCGGAGATGACAACCTGCTCCTGTTGTTCGGCCAGCGCTTGGCTGCCTACGGCAACGGCTGCTTGCATCAGCGTGACGATTTCGCTGCGCAAATGTTCCACCTCGCCACGTAGATGTCCCGCGACTTGTTCGAAACTCAGGCCGCTGTAGTTGGCATTGAGGTAATTCGCTGCCTCTGCCAACTGACTCTGGGTGTAGGGCTGGTCCGCCAGAATGATGCGGTTTTGGACATCGCCACCTGCATCGACAAGGATGACCAGAATGCGCTGCTCGGAAAGGCGCAGGAATTCAATGTGCCGGAACGCCGCATTGCGCCGTGGGCTCATCACCACGCCGACGAAATGCGACAGATTCGACAGCAGCTGCGCTGCCTGCACGATGACTTTTTGTGGCTCGACGGTGGCAAGCTGCGACCTGAAATTCTCCCCGACGTCATCTGTGCCAGTTACAGGATGCACAGTGAGCATGGTGTCGACGAACAGTCGATAACCTCTCGGGGTGGGCACCCTCCCTGCCGAGGTGTGTGGGCTCGTGATCAGACCCAGGTCTTCGAGGTCGGCCATGACGTTGCGGATGGTCGCCGCAGAAAGCTCAAGGCCCGAAGCACGCGACAACGTGCGCGACCCGATGGGCTGACCATCGGCGATATACCGTTCGATCAGTGTCTTGAGCAGTACGCGCGCACGTTCGTCCATTGCCTAATTTTAGGTGTCTGTCGAACTTGGGGCTCTATGCGGATGCATGGGTGGCCGCGCGCTCGAGCGCCATGCCCCTGATGCTGTGATCCGCCCACCATGCTCAAGCAGGATGCTGGGCGATTCGCCGGAGATCCCAGGGACAGCGGCGCTGTGATGTAATCCATGGCAGGCGCCCCGCACCACGCCCGGAAAGAACCGAACGCAACGGCCCTACGCCACCCAGCCCAGTCCCATGCCAACCCCCGTGTTTCAGCAGGCGATTCTCATCGGCAAGTACCAAGCTGCGGGCGTAAGCCGCACCTTGGCCGAGATTGGGGGCTGGTTGTCGGAAAACGGGGTGGAGGTCTTTGTGGAGCGTCAGACCGCCCACCATTGTGACCTTCCGGGCCATGCCGATCTCAGCTTAGCCGAGGTCGGCCAGCGTGCCGCCACTGGCGGCTGGGTGGCGGTGGTGGTCGGAGGCGATGGCACGATGCTCGGGGCGTCGCGCCAACTCGCGCCGTTCGGGATCCCGCTGGTGGGCATTAACGCCGGGCGCTTGGGCTTCATCACCGACATCACCGAGGCTGACTGGCGCTTGGCTCTTGGCGCGATGCTGGCCGGGCGTTTTGAGCGCGAGCAGCGGGCGGTGTTGGCCGGTGAGGTCGTGCGCAACGGTCAACGCATTTTTGAGGGGATCGCCGTCAACGACGTGGTCGTCAACCGCAGCGGTGCCTATGGGCTGGTCGAGCTTCGCGTGGATGTTGACGAGCGCTTCATGTACGTGCAGCGAGCCGACGGCCTGATCGTGGCCACGCCGACGGGCTCCACAGCGTATGCCATGTCCGCTGGCGGCCCCATCGTGCATCCCAGCGTGCCCGGCCTCGTGTTGGTGCCGATCGCGGCGCACACGCTCTCCAACCGGCCCATCGTGCTTCCCGAGCATGTGCGCATCGACATTGAGGTGGTTTCGCCAAAGGACGTGGGCGTGAATTTTGATATGCAGCATTTTGCTGACCTGCTTGGTGGCGATCGCATCACCCTGCATGTGTCTCCCCATCGTGCCGTTTTTCTTCACCCGCCTGGCTGGAGCTATTACGCCACCTTGCGCAAGAAGCTGCACTGGCACGAGATTCTAGGTGCGGAGGACTAACGCGCCATGCTGCGCCGCCTGCATATCCGCGACTTCGTCCTGGTCGATGCGCTGGAGCTCGAGCTCGGCGAGGGCTTCACCGTGCTCACGGGTGAGACAGGAGCCGGCAAATCAATCCTCATCGACGCGCTCAAACTTGCCTTGGGCGAACGTGGGGACGCCTCGGTGCTGCGCCCGGGAAGCGTGCGTGCCGAGATCAGCGCCGAATTTGACATGCCGCTCGCGCTGGCCGAATGGGTCGATGAGCAGGGCTTTGAGGCACAAGACACCATCTTGCTGCGGCGCGTCATTGACGCTCAGGGCCGCTCGCGGGGTTTCGTCAATGGCAGCCCTGCCACCCTCACGCAGCTGCGGGCGGCAGGTGCCATGCTTGTGGATATTCATGGTCAGCACGCCTGGCAGAGCTTGGCGCGCAGCGACGCCGCGCGCGACCTGCTCGATGCGTACGCTCAGGCCAAGGATGCGCGGCAAGCCTGCGCCAGTGCCTGGCATCACTGGAAGCTGCTCAGCGAGCGGCTGCACGCTGCGCGGGTGAATGCCGGGCGCCTGGTTGAGGAGCGCGAGCAGCTTTCAGCGCAAATCGCTGAACTTGGCAGGCTGGCCCCGCTTGCCCAGGAGTGGGAGCCGCTGAATGCGGAGCACCACAGATTGGCGCATGCCGCCGAGCTGATCGAACAGCTGCAGGCGGTGGATCAATTGTTGGATGATGAGGAAGCCGGCGCCAACCGTCAATTGGCGCGCGCGCATCAGTTGCTGCAGACTGCGGCGCAGATCGATCCGCAACTGGTCGCGTTGGCGGATCAACTGGAATCGGCTCAATCCATCACGCGTGATCTGGTGCATGAGCTTGGCGCCAAACTGCGTCAAGCCGACGTTGACCCTGACCGGATGGCTGAGGTCGACGCACGCCTTTCGGCATGGATGGGTATGGCGCGGCGTCATCGTGTGTCGCCCTCTGAACTGCCTGCGCTTTGGCAAGGCTTGCAGTCCCGGTGGGCGGAGCTGGAGCTGGGGACGGACCTGCCTGCCCTTGAAAATCAGGTTCAGGCTGCGCAGGAGGCCTTGGGCAAAGCGGCTGCGCGCCTGAGCGCACTGCGCGCCGCGGCGGCTCCCGCGCTGACCCAAGGCGTGCAGGCATTGATGCAGCAACTCGGCATGAAGGGCGGACGATTCGATGTGGCGTTGCAGCCACTTGGCGACATCCAGGTCTCGGGAGCCGAAGGCGTCGAGCTCTTGGTGGCTGGTCATCCCGGTGCTGCGCTGCGCCCGCTCGCGCGCGTGGCTTCCGGTGGAGAGCTTTCACGCATTGCCCTGGCCGTTGCTGCCACCACGGCCGCGCAGCAACCGGTCGGTACGCTGATTTTTGACGAAGTGGATGCCGGCATTGGTGGCAGCGTTGCGCATACTGTAGGCCGTCTGCTGGCGAGCCTGGGCCAAAGCGGGCAGGTGCTGGCCGTGACGCATCTGGCTCAGGTCGCGGCATGCGCGGCCAGTCACCTTCAGGTCAGCAAATGCAGCACCGGCACCGGCACGCAAAGCCAGATCGAACCACTGGGCCCTGAGCAGCGCGTGGCCGAGATTGCACGCATGCTCGGTGGCGATGCCGAATCAACGGTGGCAAAGGCGCACGCACGCGAGCTTCTGCATTCCAGCCGTGTTGGCCGCGGCGATACCGTGCAGGTGCAGGGGTGAACCGGCCACCCGCGCCTGACTGGCCCGCGCATCTGCGTGTCGTCCTCCTGTCCGGGGTCTCGGGGTCCGGCAAATCCATCGCGCTCAATGCTTTGGAAGACGCGGGTTACTACTGCGTCGACAACTTGCCGCCGCAGCTCGTTGACGAATTGCTCACGGCTGCCACGCAGGCGGGCCACACGCGTGTGGCCATTGCGATGGATGTGCGCAGCGTCGAGAGTCTGGGCCTTCTGCCCGAACTGGCGCAGCGCTTGCGCAGCCGCTGCGACCTGCATTTCATTTACCTTGATTGTGGTACCGACACGCTGGTGCAGCGTTTCTCCGAAACCCGCCGCGCCCATCCCCTGACGGCTCGCGGCGTGAAGTCACTCGCTCCTGATCAGCCTCTCCCGGTCTCGGCGCCGGCCTTGATCGAGGCGATCGAGCTTGAGCGCGAGTTGCTCGCGCCCGTGGCGCGTCTGGGGCTGCACATCGACACCAGCGGCCTTCGCCCGGCCCAGCTGCGTGCCTGGGTCCGGCAGGCTGTGGGCGTGGGGGCTGCGCAACTGACGCTCCTGTTTGAGTCCTTTGCCTTCAAGCGCGGGGTCGCGCTGGACGCGGACTTTGTGTTCGATGTACGCATGCTCCCCAACCCCCACTACGACCCGTTGCTGCGTGGCATGACCGGGCGCGACGAGCCGGTGGCCGCCTTTTTGCGCACGCAGCCATCAGTCATGCGGATGCTCGGCGACATATCGACCTTCCTCGACACATGGCTCCCGGCGCTGGCTGAAGACCAGCGCAGCTATGTGGTCGTGGCCATTGGCTGCACCGGAGGCCAGCATCGCTCGGTGTTCCTGACGGAAGAACTCGGCCGTTACTTCGGCCGTCGCTACAGCGTTCTGGTGCGGCACCGTGAACTCGATGCCGGTGCCACCATCGGCACAATCCAGCTGCCGGGCGGGGCAATATGAGCGCGTCCCACGGCGGCGCGGCGCGACCGGGGCGGGGACACTGCGACAGGCGCGGGTGCCGGAGGTGCCGGAGGTTCGCATGATCGAGGATGTGCACGAGCTCCCCCTGTTTCCTTTGCGCACGGTGTTGTTCCCCGGGGGCCTGCTTGCGCTGCGCGTGTTCGAGGCGCGCTATATGGAGCTCGTCACCCGCTGTTTGAAGACTGGCGAAGAATTTGGCGTCGTGCTCATCCTCGACGGCAACGAGGTACACGAGCCTGGCGCGACGCTGCGGCTGGCAGCCGTGGGTTGCCGCGCACGTGTCCTGGACGTCGACCTGCAGCAGCCGGGCCTCCTGCAGGTGCGATGCAAGGGCGGTGGCCGCTTCATGCTGCACAGCCACGCACAAGGAGCGCTGGGCCTGCAGACCGGGCGGATACAGACGATGGTCGATGACCTGCCGGCGGTACTCGACGCGCGCCATGCCGCCGCCGCGATGGCCTTGGGGCGCGCGATCGCGGCGCTCGACGCCCAAGGTCAGAAGCCTTTTTTGCCGCCGTATCGGTTGGACCTTCCGGGCTGGGTGGCAAATCGCTGGGCCGAGGTCCTGCCGATTGGTCAACTGGCGCGGCAGCGTCTGATGGAGCTCTCGGATGGAACCCAGCGCCTGGACGTGGTGGAGCGCTATCTCCGCCAGCACGGGATACTGGACGGTGCTCATGCGCTGCAATAAGCGCGGAGGTTGCGCGCGGCTTGCAGCGCTCCGGTGATGTCGGCGTGCGCGCCGGCTCTCAGAGCGGGCCGGCGTGCTGCACCGGCGCTTGGCTGTAGGCGCGGCTTTGAAGAAGTCGGCGGACCGGTGCCGGCAGCCCGAGAGCGAGCGCCGCGTCAAGCGTGTACCACTGGCCGGCATGTTCCTGCGCACTTGAGACTCGGTCGAGGCGAACGAGCAAGGGCTGCAGCTGCAGATCCAGGTGTGTCAGCGCGTGGGTGGCGCAGGCAAGCTCGCTTTGTTCCTTGACCGCGCCGAGCAGCGCAGCCCGGCGCAGGGCTTCGGTGACGGAATGGAACTGAGGCAGGCACCATAGCCCTGGCCAGATGCCCTGAGTATCGCGGCGCTCAAGCCAGACCTGGGGCTCTGGGGCCTGCGCATCTTCGGCCCACAACAGCACCCAGTGTTGGGCTTTGCGGGCGGGTGCGCCTGCCGGGCGCGAGCGGGGCTTGATGGATGCGCCCGTGTCCGAAGGTGCTGCGGTCCGGAGCTGTGTCAGGCGGGCCTGACAGTCGGTCGCAAATGGGCAGGCGGCGCATTGCGGATTGCGCGGCTTGCACACCGTCGAGCCCAGGTCCATCAGGCCCTGCGTGTAGGTGGCGAGGTGTTCTTCGGGTAGCAGGGCCTCAGCAAGCTCCCAGAGGGCCCTGTGTTCGGCCGCCTGCGTGGCTCTGGCAGGCAGGGCGAAGGCGCGGCCGAGCACCCGTTTGACATTGCCGTCAAGGATGGCTGAGCGCTCGCCGAAACAGAACGCCGCGATGGCGGCGGCCGTTGATCGGCCAATGCCGGCGAGGAGCTGCAGCTCGCGTTGGGTGCGGGGAAACTCTCCAGCGTGTCGGGTACACACCTGCTGGGCGCACAGATGCAAGTGGCGCGCGCGCCGGTAATAGCCCAAGCCGCTCCATTGGGCGAGGACATCGTCGATGCTGGCGGCCGCCAGATCAGCCACCGTGGGGAAGCGTTGCAGAAAACGGTCGTAATACGCCTGCACGACGCGCACCTGCGTTTGTTGCAGCATGATCTCCGACAGCCACACACGGTATGGCTCGCCGCTTGCCTGCCAGGGCAGGTCATGGCGGCCATAGGCACGCTGCCAGGCGATGAGCCGCTGCGCGAAGCGCGGTGGCCCGGGAACGGTACTCGCCGCAGCCTGTGCGCTGCTCACCGCATCGCGCCCTCGAAGTGCACGCGCAACTGGGTGCGTTGGTTGCGAAGCTCGCTGGCTTGTTTGCGCAGTTGCGCAATACGCTGACCCAGTTCGCCTTCGGCGTGCTCCACCAGCTCCAGGCTTTGCATGCGCCGGTTCATGTTGCGCTTGCGCTCGCGAACCTGCACGTCGAGCTGCGCAAGCGCTGCGCGGTTCCAATGCTGGGTGTCACGTACGCCGCGCTCGAGCACGCTGCGCAGTCGCGCCAGCGCGGACAGAAGCAGACGCTCGGCGTGTGCGGTGTTTTGCAGCCTGAGCCAGCGCGCCGGGGTCAGGTAGCGCAGATAGTCCTGTTGCATGCTGTCGAGCTCCAACCGTATGCCCTCCAGTTTGAGGGCCTTCGGGCTCGGCACGGAGAAGGCGAACTCCATGTTGAGTTGCTCGCAAGCTCCGGTCAGCATGGCGCGGTTTTCCTCGAGCTGCCGCTCGGCCGCCTCGATGCGTCCGCGCACTTCGCTGAACGTCGCCTCCAAGGCGGCACGCACGCCGGTCTTGAGTACCGAAGTCTTGACGCGCTGACGCAATTCGACCAATGGAGCGAGCGCCACCTGGGCGTCGAGCAGTTGGGCGATGTCTTCGAGCTGCCTGGCGTTGACGGCATGCAGTGCCCTTACCTTGGCAAGGCCGGCGTCGAACTCCTTGCGTTCCATGGCAATGCGCATGACCAGATTGCGCACCACGTGCTTGTTCTTGCCTTCCAGCGCTGCGAGTTCAAGGCGCTGCTCGTCGGCTTGCTGGATCTGCTGCTGGAACTGCCGCTCCAGGAGCATCAGGGTGTCGAGCAAGGTGGCGCGCCAGCCGCTGTCGATGAGGTCGCGCCGCTCCTGATCGGCCACCTTGCTCAGAGCGGCCTCCAGCGCCGGCACACCCGAGATCTCGAGCAACTCGGGATCGTGCTGGATGCGCGCAAGCAATGCCTTGCGCGCGCTGAGGGCAAAGACCCGATGAAGGGGAACCTGCAAAATGGATGCGACCGACTCGCGCTGGCGCTCGATCTGCGCCTGAATTTGCGCCGCGCTCAGCAGTGGGTCCCATAGCGTGTCGACCTTGTTGAGCACAACGAAGCTGCGCAACCTTCCGGCCTCCCCCACATGCTGGGTCCAAAGCTCAAGATCGCTGCGTGTCACACCCGTATCGGCGCCGAGCAGAAACACAACGGCTTGCGCGGCGGGAATCAGCGACAGCGTGAGTTCCGGCTCGGCTCCCAGTGCATTCAGACCTGGTGTGTCCAGAATGGTGAGACCCTGTGAGAGCAGAGGGTGATCCACATTGAGCAGGGCATGGCGCCAGCGTGGAATTTCGACCAAACCGTCTTCGGTGCGCAAGATCGTGGCACGCGCGGCATCGTCCAGGTAAAAACCCAGTTCCTGTGCGCGTTGAATCGGCACGGCCAGCGTGTCCGATAGTCTTGCCAGGGATGCGCTCATATCCGCGGCGTCGTTTGCGGCAAAGGGATGGTCTTGCCAGGCGTCGTGGCGCGCCTTCCACTGTGCCAGCGTTGCTGGGTCGAGCCGGGTTTCAATGGGCAGCAGGCGCAGTCCGGTTGGAAGGCGCGGGTCGCTCGCGAGCTCCATCGGACACATGGTCGTGCGCCCGGCGCCCGCAGGCAGGATGCGCTGTCCGTGACCCGAAAAGAAGATGGCGTTAATGAGCTCGGACTTGCCGCGTGAGAATTCGGCGACAAAGGCCAACTGCACCAGATCTTGTCGCAAGCGCTGTTCCAGCCCACTGAGTGGGTCTTGCCAAAGCGACGGGTCAAATCCTGACTGGCGCAGCCAATTCGACAACAGGGCCAGGCGCGCCAGGCGTTGTTCGCGCCATGGGCCGAAGCGTGTCCATTCGGCTTGCAGTTCGACGGGTAAGGCCTGGTCATTCATAGGATGCGAGCGAGGCGGCGCGGTTGGATGTGCGAACCTATAGCGTATCTTGCCAGCCGTGCCACCGGTCAATCGGGCCGATGCCCTTCAGCGCTTCTGGCAATGCCTGCAGAAATACGTGCTGCGTTGCCCTTGGGTGATGTGCGCAATGGGAGCGCCGCATACGAGGCACGGCTCACCCGTCCGGCCGTAGACGCGCGTGGCGTGCTGAAAATAGCCGAGCTGGCCGTTCGCATGGGCGAAGTCGCGCAGGGACGTGCCGCCGGAAGCCACCGCCTCGCGCAGGGTCGCGCGGATTTCGGCTGCCAGGCGTGCACAGCGGGGCTGTGAGAGCTTTCCGCCAGGGGCCTGTGGGTTGATCCCTGCGCGAAACAGGGCCTCGCTGGCGTAGATGTTGCCCACGCCTGCAACGATGGATTGATCGAGCAGAAGGGGCTTGATTGCGGCCGCGCGGCCCTTCAGTTGCCGGTGCAGGGCAGGGCCGTCAAAATCGTCACCCAGCGGTTCCGGGCCCAGCCGCGCGAGCAAGGGGTGCGGAGCTGCGCCTGAGGCGTGCCACATGACGGCGCCGAAGCGGCGCGGGTCACGCAGGCGCAACTGGCCGCGATCGGTGTGCACGGTGCAATGCTCGTGCGTCCGCGGCAGGACATCCTGGCATCCCGCCGCCACCCAGCGCAGCGAGCCCGACATGCCCAGATGGATGATGAGTTGGCCGCGTTGCAATTGCAGCAGCAGGTATTTGCCACGCCGCGCCAGACGCTCAATGCGCTGCCCGACCAGCGTTTGCGGGTCGCAGCCAAGCGGCCAGCGCAGGGGCTTGCCCATGTTCAATCCCGTGATCTCGCTGCCGATGAGCGCGACTTGCAGACCCAGACGGGTGACCTCAACTTCGGGAAGTTCTGGCATGCCAGCATTGTGCTTGAGCCGCGGGAGCCGTCGCGGATTGCACGTTGCAGGTCGTGTCGTCTGGCGCACCGTGCCCCCACGTCATGGATGCGCCTGGTGCGCACCTAAAATCGCGTTGATAACCAGGATTCGCCCATGCGCCTAGCCGTATTTGCCGCCGCGTTCGTTTTCACAGCCTGGGCGTCCCAGGCCCATGCCGAAGCGCCAGGCGCCACAGCCAAACCCGGTCAGATCGCCGAACGGGCCTCCGCATCTGTCAATGACGAACGGCCGGACGCGCAGGATCTGGCCCGTTGGTTCTATGCGGTGTTGGCTGGAGAAATCGCAGCTCACACGGGCCATCCGGGCACGGCCTATGCCGAATTGCTCAAGGCGGCGCGCGACTTGCACTCCGAAACGCTGTTCCAGCGTGCCGCTGAAATCGCGCTGACTGCCGGGGCTCCGCAGCAGGCGTTGGACGCTGTAAACGCCTGGCGCGCCGACCAACCCGATTCCCTGAAAGCGCAGGGTTGGACGGCTCAGCTCCTCGTGGCCCTCGGTCGCAATGCCGAAGCTGTCGGGGCCATTTCGCGGCTGATTGCGCTGACGCCCCAGCCGCAGCGTCCCAAGACCATCCTGTCGCTGGCCGGGCTTTTTGCGCGCGCGGGTGACGGGCAAGTCGCAGTGGATTTGGCCAAAAGGGCCTTGGCACCCTATGATGGCATTCCCCAGTCGAGCGTCGTGATCGGGGAGTTGTATGCGCGAGCGGGAAGCGCCAGCGCTGCGTTCGCCCGTGCTTCGAAAGCACTGGTTGCGGAGCCGGGGATGCGCGAGGCAGCCGCGCTGGTGCTGCAAACCTATACGGCAGACCCCGGGCGGGCCGACCAGTTGCTTGCACAGTATGTCGCTGCGAAGCCGCAAGACGCCGATTTGCGTATGGCGTGGATCCAGGCGGCACTTGGTCAGCAGCGGGACGGCATTGCCCTTGAGCAGACCGAGGCGCTAGCCAAGGTCAAACCAGACGTCCCAGACGTCTGGTTGGTTCTTGGATCACTGCAACTCAGGCAGGATCAGGCTGTGCAGGCCCAAAGCGCGCTCCTGCGGTACCTGAGCCTGATCGGCGAATCCAAGCGTGCTGCACCACCGCCCGAACTGGAGCGCGCCTACGTGGGCTTGTCGGACGCGGCGCTGCAACAGCATGACTATCAGCAGGCCGAGCGTTGGCTGGAAGACATTCCGAGCGGTCAACGAACGATCATTACTGTCTTGCAACAGGCCACCATCCTCGTGCGGCAGGGCAAGCTCGAGTCCGGCTTGGGCCTGCTGGACAAGTTGCCCGCGGCGACGGCGCAGCAGCAGCGTGAGCAGCTTCTGGCCCGCGCCCAGCTCTACCGTACGGCCAAGCAATACGGCAAAGCCTATGCTGTTCTCGCATCAGGGATGCCGCAATTCGCAACGGACGCCGACTATGCGTACGAAACGGCGATGATGGCCGAGAAAAGCGGGCATCCGCACGAAATGCAAAGGATGCTGCGCAAGTTGATCGCCGACCACCCCCAATACCAGCCGGCGTACAACGCGCTGGGCTATACGCTGGCCGATGAGGGCCGACAACTTCCCGAGGCAATGAAGCTCATCGCACGGGCTTTGAAACTGTCCCCTGGTAACCCCTTCGTGCTCGATAGCCTGGGCTGGGCGCAGTTCCGCACGGGAGATCTGAAGCAGGCCGCGGCGACCCTGGAGGCGGCTTTTGCGGCGCGACCCGATCCCGAGATCGCCGCGCATCTGGCCGAGGTGCTATGGCAGCGCGGGGACAAGGCTCGGGCACGTGCCATTCTGCGGCAGGCCTACGACCGTGCGCCGCAGGACGGGGGCGTCCAGGCGGCGATGCAGCGCATGGGTGTACGGTTTTGAGGGCGCGGCCTGTCAACCCGGACACGCTGCTGGGCACTGGGGACCCCTGGACGCCCATTCCTGGCCCGAGTCGTGGAAGCGCCATGTGGGCCTTCGTGCTGGCGGTGGTGCTCACGCTCGCGGGGTGCGCCACGCCTGCGCGAGATCGGGCCACACAGGCCGTGCTGGCAGTGCAAGACATTCGCGGGCGCATTTCCGTGGTCACGGGGACCCCGCCAGACCAGCACAACGTCTACGGGGGTTTCCGGCTTGAGCTCTTTTCCGGCGGGGATGGGGAGTTTGACGTGTACTCGCCACTGGGCCAAATGCTGGCGCAAGCCCAATGGTCCACACGGTCGGCCACGCTTGACGATGGGAGGCAAACACGGAGGTTTACGTCCTTCGAAGAGATGACTCTTGCGGCCCTCGGGCTTGCCTTGCCGCGCGCAGCACTGCAGGACTGGGTGCGAGGCATGCCCGCGGCAGACCTGCCATTCGAGACACTGGGCAATGGGGCTTTTGAGCAGGTGGGCTGGCGTGTGCAGCCCCGCCTTCGCGATGGACAGCTTTACCTGTTGCGCGCCAGCCGCATGCAGGGTCCGCCCGCCGAACTGAGTTTGGTGGTGGACCGTGCTGGGCCCGACGCCGCCGCTTCCGCGCCTGCGGCTTCCGCTCCCGCAGCAGTCACGGCCTCCGCGGCTTCAGCCCCATGAGCCGAACAGGTGGCTCCTGCATGGCGTCGGCTGCTGGCTTCGCTGCGCTCTACAACATTCCAGCCCCGGCCAAGGTGAATTGGTTCGTGCATGTGCTCGGCCGCCGGGCCGATGGCTATCACGACCTGCAAACCGTCTTCCAATTCATCGACTGGTGCGACTGGCTGGATTTTGAGCGCCGTGACGATGGAGTCATATCGCGTGAAGTTGGCGACGGCCTGCCTGCCGAAGACCTCAGCGTTAAGGCGGCACGCCTGTTGCAAGCACATAGTGGATGCCGCCTCGGGGTGCACATCCGGCTACGCAAGGCCATACCCGCTCAGGCCGGCCTGGGTGGAGGCAGCTCGGATGCGGCCAGTACCTTGCTGGCCCTGAACTTGATGTGGGGCCTGGGCCTGCGGCGTGCACAGCTGATGGATTTGGCCTTGGAGCTCGGCGCCGACGTGCCGGTATTCGTGTTCGGCCGCAATGCCTTTGCCCAGGGCGTGGGAGAACGGCTTGCAGCCGTTGAACTGCCCGCTTGGAGTTTGCTCGTCGGCTGGCCAGGTACGGGGCTGTCCACGGCGGCGATGTTTGGCTCCGATCTCTTGACAAGAAACACGCCTGCCGAGACAATTTCTGGCTTTGCTGAATTCCTCAACCGGGCGCAGCATGCTCGAGCCGGTGCGGTTGGGCCGGCTGCGTGCGGTGATGCAGGTTTGGCGCGTACGCTGGGGCTTGAATTTGGTCATAACGATCTGCAGCCTGTGGCCATGGCGGCGTTGCCTGAAATGGGCGCGCTCGCGGACTGGCTCAAGGCGCGTACGGGCAGTCGCTTGGTGGCCATGAGCGGGTCCGGTTCGGCGATGTTTGCGCCATGCAACCCCGGTGTCGAGTTTGGACACGTTGCGATGGCGCCCTCGTGGAAGGTGCGCAAGTGCCGTGCCTTGCGGGGTCACCCCTTGCTTGGCTGGGCAAGCGATTGGCAGCAGGAGTGAGCCAGCGCGGGCAGTTGGAGTTTGTTTGTGGGTCGCATCGTGGATGCGGCTTGGAAATTTCGTACAATTTCGGATTCTGTTTTGCAGTGTCCATTTTGAAGCGGTCTTGAAGTTCAATTTTCGACCGCCTTGCGAGAAGGTTTGACGTGCGTCGTGCAAGGTGGTCAGCGTTGTGCCGTTGGGGAGTCGCCAAGTTGGTTAAGGCACCGGATTTTGATTCCGGCATTCGAGGGTTCGAATCCTTCCTCCCCAGCCACCTCAGGTCGGCGCGTGTTGTGGGCTGTGCTCGTGCGGAAGTTTGCGCGACTCGGGCTCCCTTGGCAAACCTTGAGGTTGCGCGGAAACCCGTCTGATTGCCCTCCAGTGGCGTGCCACAACCCTCATCAACGGCTGCCCACTGCAGTTCCCCATCCAAACCATGAATCAGAACGCGGCTGACTTTGTCGTTTTCACCGGTAATGCCAATCCGGCGCTGGCGCAGCAGGTGGTTGAGCAACTGGGCATTGGTCTGGGGCATGCTTTCGTCGGGCGGTTCTCCGACGGCGAAGTGACGGTTGAGATTCAGCAAAACGTCCGCGCACGCGAAGTGTTCATCATCCAGTCGACCTGTGCTCCGACGAATGACAGCCTGATGGAGCTTCTTGTGATGGCGGACGCCCTCAAGCGCGCGTCCGCCGAGCGCATCACGGCCGTGATTCCGTATTTCGGCTATTCGCGTCAGGATCGCCGCCCGCGTTCGTCCCGCGTTCCCATCACCGCCAAGGTCGTGGCCAATATGCTGCAGGCGGTGGGCATCGCCCGCGTGGTCACCATGGATCTGCACGCTGACCAGATCCAGGGTTTTTTCGACATCCCGGTTGACAACATCTACGCTTCGCCGATCCTGCTGGGTGATCTGCGCGCCAAGAATTATGCCAATTTGATCGTTGTGTCGCCCGACATCGGCGGTGTGGTGCGAGCGCGTGCGCTGGCCAAGCTGATGGATTGCGATCTTGCCATCATCGACAAGCGCCGTCCCAAGCCCAACGTGTCGGAGGTGATGAACGTGATCGGCGAGATTGATGGCCGCAATTGCATCATCATGGACGACATGGTGGACACGGCCGGCACCTTGACCAAGGCCGCCGAGGTGTTGAAGGATCGCGGTGCAAAACGGGTTGTGGCTTACTGTACCCACCCCGTGTTTTCAGGGCCGGCCATTGAGCGCATCAACGCCAGCGACTTGGATGAAGTGGTCGTTACCAATACCATTCCGCTGCGCGAGAACGCGCTGAAGTGCAGCAAGATCCGTCAGCTCTCAGCTGCCCAGCTCATTGCGCAGACCATGCTGCGGATTGCGCAGGGTGGGTCGGTGCTGCAGTTGTTCAACGAGCAGGAAACCCTGTTCTGATCATCCGGCGCGGTGGCACGATGCCCCGCGCCTTCCGCATTCGCGTGAGCCCGTGGGGGTGACGCGAACCCTGCGGGGTGCTGGTCGCGAGCATCCCGATTTGTAATCTGGGGCCTATGGCCCCCTTTGAGGAGTCGACATGAAAGTCGTCGCATTTGAACGTCAGGCGCAAGGTACTGGTGCGAGCCGCCGCATGCGCCGTGCTGGCAAGGTTCCCGGCATCATCTACGGTGGTGAACAAAAGGCGCAGATGATCGAGCTCGATCACAACGCGCTGTATCACGCGCTGAAGAAGGAACAGTTCCATTCGTCCATCCTTGACTTGACGGTGGGTGAAGCACAGACCAAGGTATTGCTCAAGGATTACCAGGTCCATCCCTTCAAGCCGATTGTCCTGCACGTGGATTTCATGCGCGTGGCGGCCGATCGCAAGATCACGATGAAGGTGCCCCTGCACTTTGTGGGCGCCGAGGAATCCCCTGCGGTGAAGGTTGAGGGAGGCATGATCAGCCACGTGCTGAGCGAGCTTGAAATCAGCTGCCTGCCGGGTGATTTGCCCGAGTTCATCGAGGTTGACCTCAGTGGCATGCACAAGGGCCATTCGTTGCACGCCAACGATCTGAAGCTTCCGGGCTCGGTCACCGTGGTCACTCACGGTACCGACAATCCGGTCATCGCCACTGTGCTCACGCAGGCAGCAGAAGCTTCCGCTGAAGCGTCGGCGGAAGCCGCAGCGGCACCGGAAGCCGAGAAAAAGTAATCAAAGGCCTTGGCGCCGGAGCGTCTGGACTCCCGCTTTAGGCGGCCTCGTTCGGACGTTGTACAGCAAAACGCCACCCGTCGATGGGTGGCGTTTTGCTTGTGCTCGAACGTGTGCGCGGCTTCGCTTTAGGGCGCACGTGCGTCAAAGTTCGGGGACGGGCCTCGGGCGCCGGTCTTCGCCGACGGCAACGAAGGTGAGTGTGGCCTCGGTCACGCGAAATACCTGCGTGTCGGGTATGCCACGCTCGGCGAAGACCTCGACTTCGATCGTGATCGAGGTGCGTCCCACCCGGATGACATCGGCATACAGTGACAGAAGATCACCGACGAACACCGGGTGCTTGAAGACGAATTGGTTGACCGCCACAGTCGCGACTCGCCCCTTGGCCCGGCGTGCCGCAACAATGCCCGCGGCCATGTCGACCTGGGCCATGATCCAGCCGCCAAAAATATCGCCGTGCATATTCACATCGGCAGGCTTGGGTTGGATGCGCAGCACAGGTTCCCGGTGCGCCGGGAGGCGATCAAGTTGGTTCACGGAATTTCTCTCTTTCTGCAATGGTTGGGGTTTCCCCTGAATAATGCATGATTTTGCAGGTGGGCGGCACGCGAAGCGTCTGCCGCTCTGCTTTGCTGTTCCGCCGCCGGGGATTGGTGGCCTGCGGGACAGATCCAGCTGATTCTCATTGCACGCTATGCGACACCACGGTTCTACCGAGCTCCCACCTCCGACTTCCAGCACGCAGGGCCATTCGCGCCGGGCGGCCTTGCGCAATCTCGCTCCCTATCTCTGGCAATACCGTGCGCGCGTCCTGATCGCGCTGCTCATGCTGGTTGCAGCGAAGGTCGCCAACGTCGGCGTTCCAGTGGTGCTGAAGGATATCGTGAATGCCCTCGACGTCAAGCCCGGGGATGCGCGCGCCGTGCTCGTGGTGCCGGTGACGCTGCTCGTGGCCTACGGGGCGCTGCGCCTTTCCGTGTCGCTCTTCACCGAGTTGCGTGAAATCGTCTTCTCGCGAGTCACGCAAGGCGCTGTACGCAAGATCGCGCTCGAGGTGTTCGATCACCTGTTCTCGTTGCCGTTGCGCTATCACCTGGAGCGGCAGACGGGGGGCATGTCGCGCGACATCGAGCGTGGCACGCGCGGGATTTCGAGCTTGGTGTCCTACACGCTATACAGCATCCTGCCCACGTTGGTGGAGATGACGCTGGTGATCGGGATCCTGATGGTGAAGTACGACTGGTGGTTCGCCGGCATTGCACTGGCCGCGCTCACGTTGTACATCGGATTTACGGTGGTGGTCACCGAATGGCGCACGAATCTTCGCCGCACGATGAATGAACAAGACTCGCGCGCCAACCAGCGCGCCGTGGATGCCTTGTTGAACTATGAGACGGTGAAGATCTTCGGCAACGAAGCGCACGAGGCGCGGCGTTACGACGAGAACCTGCATCGGTGGATGACCGCTGCCGTGAAGTCGCAAAATTCGCTGTCGCTGCTCAATTTGGGGCAGAGTTTCATTATTGCCGTGGCCGTGACGCTGCTCGTGTGGCGCGCCACCGCAGGCGTGGTCAGCGGCACGATGAATCTCGGCGACCTGGTGCTCGTCAATGCCTTCATGATCCAGCTCTACGCGCCACTGAACTTTCTCGGCGTGATTTACCGTGAGATCCGCCAGTCGCTCACGGATATCGAGCGCATGTTCATCATCCTGGAGCAGAACCGTGACATCGCCGACGTGCCCGACGCGAAATCCCTTGTCGTTTCCAGCGGCACCCTGCGCTTCGAGAATGTGCATTTCGGCTACGCACCGGGTCGGCAGGTACTGCGAGGCCTGAGTTTCGAGGTGGCTGGGGGGGAGACCCTGGCCATAGTCGGCCCCTCGGGGGCTGGTAAATCCACCTTGTCACGCCTGCTGTTTCGCTTTTATGACGTGGATGCCGGGCGCATCACCATCGACGGGCAGGACATCGCAAAGGTCAGCCAGGCCAGCTTGCGTGCGGCCCTGGGCCTCGTGCCTCAGGACACGGTGTTGTTCAATGACACGATTGGCTACAACATCGCGTACGGGAGGCCGGGCGCCAGCCAAGCGGAGGTGGAGGCGGTGGCGCAGGCCGCACAGATTCACGATTTCATTGTTCGCCAGCCCCTGGGCTATGAGACCCAGGTTGGCGAACGCGGGCTGAAGCTGTCGGGGGGTGAGAAGCAGCGGGTGGCCATTGCGCGCGCCTTGCTGAAGAACCCGCCCGTGCTGATCTTCGATGAAGCCACGTCCCAGCTCGACTCGGCCAATGAAAAGGCGATTCAGGGTGAGATTCGCCTGGCAGCCCGCAATCGCACGACTTTGATCATCGCGCACCGCTTGTCCACAGTTGTGGACGCCCACCAGATCTTGGTCCTCGACGACGGGCGCATCAAGGAGCGGGGTACCCATGCGCAGTTGCTGGAGCTCGGGGGCGTCTATGCACGAATGTGGGCCTTGCAGCAGGAGCAGGCGAATTTCCCGCAATCGGCTGGAATCCTGCAGGCGGCTTGAGGCGACGCGGACGCAAGCGATGCGCGAAGACCTGGCGATGCGCGAAGACCTGGCGATGCGCGAAGACCTGGCGATGCGCGAACTCTGCGGCCGCACCAGCGTCCGGGCGTCCATCAGGCGCTCCACACGATCCGCGCCCGCTCACGGCGCGGGCCGCCAGCGTGTCCGGCAGTGGCCGTACCATCATTGCTGATCCTCCCGCACCGATCCATGACCCAGCCGCAAACCCTCACGATCATCCGCCCCGACGATTGGCATCTGCACTTGCGTGACGACGCAGCGCTGGCCTACACGGTACCGTGGACCGCCGCACAGTTCGCACGTGCCATTGTGATGCCCAATCTCAGGCCCGCAGTGGTCAGCACTGCCCAGGCGCTCGATTACCGCATGCGCATTCTCTCTGCGCGGCCGCACGGCTCGGTGTTTGAGCCGCTCATGACCTTATACCTGACGGACTCCACGCCGCCGGCGGAAATCGTCCGAGCCCGGGCCAGTGGCGCGGTGCATGCGGTCAAGCTCTATCCGGCTGGCGCGACAACGAACGCCGACAGCGGTGTGACCGACCTGGAACGGGTCTATCCAGTCTTCGAGGTCATGCAGGCCGAAGGCATGCCGCTTTTGATCCACGGCGAAGTCACGGACCCGCAGGTGGACGTGTTCGACCGCGAGGCCGTGTTTATCGAGCGCCACTTGGTGCGCATCAGGCGCGATTTCCCCGTGCTCAAGATCGTCCTGGAGCACGTGACCACTGCGCAGGCGGTGCGTTATGTGCGGGATCAGACGGAACTGGATGCGCGTGGGACTCCGCTGCTGGCGGCCACGATCACCGCGCACCATTTGCTCTACAACCGCAACGCCATGTTTGCCGGCGGCATGCGACCTCACTATTACTGCCTGCCCATCCTCAAGCGCGAGCAGCACCGGCAGGCGCTCCTTGCGGCAGCCACCAGCGGCGACGCGCGCTTTTTCCTCGGCACCGACTCGGCTCCGCATGCGCGGGTGTTGAAGGAGGCCGCTTGCGGCTGCGCTGGTTGCCTCACCGCTCCACACGCACTGGAGCTTTATGCGCACGCCTTCGAGGCGTGCGGTGCATTGCACAGATTGGAAGGCTTTGCGAGCATTTACGGTGCGGATTTCTATGGATTGAAGCGCAACGATTCACGCGTGACGTTGCTGCGAGGGGGGTGTACGGTGCCCGAGCGGATGCCTTATGTCGATGGCGACATCGTGCCCCTGGATGCGGGACGAACGCTGGACTGGCGGCTTGCGCCGGCGGGCTCGCTTCCCAGTTGACCGCTGCGCTCAGCGCCTGAGCGCGAGCAGAGGCTTCGCAGTGCCGGGCATGCGAAGGACGTCGCGCGTGACGACGGGCCTGCCGCGGCCGTGCGTGCGCGCTGCAGGTCCGGGATCGCCGCTGAAAGCGCATAATGGACCTTGCGAAGTGGGCTGGGCAGCCGCGCTGGCGTGGGGCAACTCACGCGGTGAGGAAGGTCCGGACTCCAGAGGGCAGGGTGACGGCTAACGGCCGTGCGCGGTGACGCGACGAACAGGACCACAGAGACGAGTATGCGCAGCGCAAGCTGCGCGGACGTGAAACGCGGCAACCTCCACCCGGAGCAACACCAAATAGGCAGACGATGCGGGGCTTTCGGGCCTTGTGAAAGCGCGGCTCGCGCGAGTCTGCGGGTAGGTGGCACCGAGCCGATGCGGTAACGCGCGGCCCAGAGGAATGGCTGCCACGTCGGGCAACCGACGCACAGAATCCGGCCTACAGGCCCACTTCGCACTAATTCTTGGCTTGGGGGCGATGCGCGGGCGCCAACCACTCCGGTGCGCTCGCTTGGCGCGGCAAGGAGGCGAAGATGTCCACCACGGCAAATTGTCCGTTTTGCAAGGCCAGCGAGGAAGTCCTTCGCAATGACCTTGCGTTTGCGATCTATGACCGTGCGCCCGTGACGCCAGGCCACATGCTCATCATTCCGCGTCGCCATGTGGCTGACTGGTTCGACACAACGCCCCAGGAAAAGAGCGCCATGCTCGCGTTGCTTGAGCAGTCACGCATTCTTTTGCGACGTGAGCGCCGGCCCGACGGCTTCAACTTCGGTGTGAACTGCGGGGAAGTGGCAGGGCAAAGCATTTTCCACGTTCACATGCATCTCATTCCGCGCTACCGCGGTGATATGAACGATCCGCTGGGCGGCGTGCGCGGGGTCATTCCAGCGCGCCAAAAATACTAATGCGCCGACAGCCTTGTCAGTCAAACCCGCACTGCGCTTGCCAGCACACGATGTGCTCGGCTGGCACCATCAATTGCACCTGCGGCAACACTGCATCAATGACTTCTGGGGCGTCAAAGAACTCCAGCACAAGCGGCAGATGGACCGTCAGACGCAGCAGGTCGTCCGCGTGCACTTCGCCCTTGCTGCCAAATCCGGCGACGCCCCGGAACACGGTCAACCCGCGCACCTTGTGCTGATCATGCAAATGCTTGAAGAGGGCGCGCATCAGATCCTGCCTTTCGACCTTGTCGCCCTCGCGGATGTAGATGCGCACCATGGTGATGGTCTTCATGTCGAGACTCCGAGGTTACGAGCCAAGTAGGCACCCAAAATCGCCGCCGCGATGGAAAGGGTTACTGAGGCTGCGACGTACAGTCCGGCCTTGAGGAGTTCACCGCCTTCGATCAGAGTGAGGCACTCAAGCGAGAAGGTGGAAAAGGTCGTATAGGCCCCCAATCCCCCGGACAGGATGCCGGTGCGCAGTTCGGGGCTGATGTTTACACGCTCCAGGGTCGCGAAAAACAAAAACCCCATGAGAAACGAGCCGATCACGTTGATTGACAAGGTGGCGAAGGGAAATGACCGCCCGAGCAAGCTCTGCACGGCGATGGACTGGCCGTATCGGGCAAAAGCCCCGAAAATCGCAAACACGGCAACGTAGAAAAGGGTCATGGCAAGTTCGGTTCAGAGATGGGCTTGTTCCCCGCAGGCATTGCGGGGTTCCGACGACGGCGTTGCATGGTGCGTTTTTTGTGCAGGCGCTCCAATGGATTTCTGGATCGCGCGGCATCGTCCAGGCGGAAGAACCGGCTGTTGCCCCAAGACCCTTCAGCAACAGCGATCAGCCGCGGCAAACCGCCGCCACGATTCCCCGCGTCGTGCAGCCTCTGCAGTCGATTGGAATGCAGGACATGCCGTGCGGTACGCGGTTGAATACGAAAAGTCTAACAAGGGGACAGGAATGGGCCGGTCGACGGTACCCAGCGGCCCTTTGCAGGCGCACCAAACGCGAGCGGCCAGCAGCCGCGTGCTCATTGCATTGGTGCAGGCAAGGCGCAATCCGAACGCCGGCTTGAGGCAGGCGAAAATACAGCTGGCAGGATTTCCGCAGACCGTCGCGAGTGATAACCACTTGCGCGCATTCCATGCTCATCGTGGCGAAGATGTCGTTGGCGCGGGCTGTCGCGCCCGCGCGGCGTCAAGGCGCGTGAGCGTTGCGGCTCAGCCAGCTCCGCGCATGCCCTGGCGCTGCCTTTCGCGCGAACTGTCGTAACCGCGGGCATATTGAGCCTCCACGCGGGCGCGCGGGCTTCAAGCAGTTGCATGCCGGAGCGCCTCAGATCTCAAACCAACACTTTCAAGTGATGCTTCAAGTGGTTCATTTATGGCGTTTTTTTTCTGATTTGCTGTAAACAAAAACAGTTTCCGTGCTGCCGCTAAGTGCTTGTTTGAAAAGCGAATTTTTCACTTTTTCCTATTGACGCTGCCCTTTTTGCCCCATACAGTGCAGCCAAGTGCAAAAAAGTGGGTAAAAGTGCAGGGACACATCCTTGCGCTGACGGCAATCGGAGAAACGCGTGTTCATCGGCATATCGGCGTTGACGCTGGACGGCAAAGGTCGTATGACCGTGCCTGCGCGCCACCGCGACATGCTGCTTGCGCAGGCGGCGGGTCGCCTCACGATTACAAAAAGCCCCGAGGGTTGTCTGCTCCTGTTCGCTGACCCCCAGTGGCAGGAATTTCGTGCCAAGATTGCTGCTTTGCCCATGGCAGCGCAGGGCTGGAAGCGCATTTATCTGGGGCATGCAACCGAAACCGAGATCGACGCGACGGGTCGAGTCCTGCTTTCCCCTGAGTTGCGTGCGGCGGCGCGGATCGAGCGCGAAATCGATCTCATCGGGATGGGTTCGCATTTTGAAGTGTGGGACCGTGCCACCCACCAGTCGCGCGAAGCGGCGGTGATCGAGGCCGGGATGCCCGACGCCGTGCGCGAAATTGTGGTGTGAAGGTGAGCCACGATGCCGACTCCCCGATTCAAAGCTGCAGAGCCGCTGCAGCACCGCACGGTGTTGCTGCACGAAGCCGTCAACCTGCTGGTCACGGACCCGGCAGGTGTCTATCTGGACGCGACCTTCGGTCGTGGCGGGCACACGCGCGAGCTGCTCTCGCGCCTGGCGCCGCAGGCCCGAGTGGTGGCGCTGGATCGCGACCCTCAGGCCATCGCGGCTGGGCAAGAGCTGGCGCAGTCCGATGCGCGCCTCTCGCTCGTGCACGCAGCCTTCTCGGACTACGGCACGGTGCTGGACCGTTTGGGAGTGGGTCGGGTGCAGGGCATGTTGTTCGACCTGGGGGTGTCCTCACCGCAGTTGGACGACGCGCAGCGCGGTTTCAGCTTTCGCGGCGATGCCCCGCTGGATATGCGCATGGACACCACGCGCGGCATGACTGCAGCGCAATTTCTGGCACAGGCCAGCGTCGATGAAATCACCAAGGTGCTGAGGGACTATGGGGATGAACGGGCTGCTTTCCCGATTGCAAAGGCGCTTGTGGCTCGCCGCGAACGCGGCGAGCCCGTCACCCGCACTGCAGAGCTTGCCGCCCTTGTGGCGCAAGCGGTGCGCAGTCGCGAACCGGGGCAAGACCCGGCCACGCGCACCTTTCAGGCTCTTCGGATTCACGTCAATGCCGAACTCGCCGAACTCGAAGCGGCACTCGCGCAGGTGATGGACAGGCTGGCTGATGGGGGACGGCTCGTGGTCATCAGCTTCCATTCCCTCGAAGATCGTGTCGTCAAGCATTTCATGGCGCGCCACGCTCGCGCGCCTGAGTTGAGCCGCGAGCAACGCCGCCTTCCTGTCAAGCCGGCCGTGTTTCAGCCAGATCTGAAAATCTTGGCCCGGTTGCGCGCGGGAGCCGATGAGGTCGCGGCCAACCCGCGGTCGCGCTCGGCCGTGCTGCGCGCTGCCGAGCGCCTACCGCAGGGGGCGCCTGCATGACCCGCCTCAACCTCCTGCTCCTGGTGATCGCAATGGCCAGCGCGATGAGCGTGGTACGAGCCCAGTACGAGGCGCGCCGCACCTTCGCAACGCTGGATGCGGCGCGACAGCGCGCGGTGCAATTGCAGCTTGACCATGACCGCTTGCAGGTGGAGGTTCGCGCATTGTCGGTGCCCGGTCGCATCGAGGAATTGGCGCGCAAGACACTGGGGTTTGTTGCCGCCACACCGGCTCGCACCGACTACATCAGCGCAGCGCAGTTGCCGAGTCTGCCGGCGTCGATTCCCACGCGATGAGCATGCAGCCATGAAACTTGCCTCGCGTCCGTTCGGTACCTATACGCCTTCGCATCGCAAGGAGGGTCATCTCCTGCGCCTGCGCCTGCCGCCCGGGCGTGCCTGGCTTGTCAGGAGCCTTCTGTATCTCGCCTTTGTCGTGCTGACCGGGCGGGCGCTTTGGGTCCAGGTGATCACCACCAACTTCTACCAGCAGCAGGGCGACCTGCGCTTCATTCGAACCATCGAGCTGCCTGCGATGCGCGGGCGCATCCTCGACCGGCATGGCAACATTCTGGCGTCCAGCATTCCGGTCAAGACGATCTGGGCGGATCCCGAGACGCTCGAGGCCGACCCGCAGAAGGTTGCAGATCTGGCGAGGATTCTGGGCCTGAACGCCGCCGAACTGCAGCATCGTCTGAGCTTGGACAGGCAGTTCGTCTACGTAATGCGTCAGGTCGACATTGATACTGCGCGCAAAGTGCAAGCTCTAGGCATCAAGGGCATCTACTTTTCGCCGAGCTACAAGCGGTATTACCCCGAAGGTGCCGCCGCTGCGCAGTTGGTCGGTTTCACGGATATCGAGAACCTGGGTCAGAGCGGCATCGAACTCACCTTCCAGAAAGATCTCGCCGGACACCCCGGCACACGCAAG
This sequence comes from Betaproteobacteria bacterium, assembly GCA_028870715.1. GTDB lineage: Bacteria > Pseudomonadota > Gammaproteobacteria > Burkholderiales > Burkholderiaceae_C > Thiomonas_A. Next base: position 31,054 of record JAGWOZ010000003.1, read on the forward strand.
GTGATGCGGGACCGCTTGGGCAATGTGATCGAAGACGTCGACGGTGGAGTGCCGCCGGTCAATGGCCAGGACGTGCAGCTGTCGATCGACAGCAAGATCCAGTACTTGACCTACCAAGCACTGAAGAGTGCCGTGGTGAACAACAAGGCCAAGAACGGGAGCGCGGTCATGCTCGACGCCACGAATGGCGAGGTCCTAGCCATGGCCAATTATCCGAGCTTCGATCCGAACAGCCGACACGGGATGACGCAGGCCGACATGCGTAACTACGCACTGACTGACAGCTATGAGCCGGGCTCCGTGATGAAACCCATCACAATCAGCGCGGCGCTGCAGGCCGGTCTCGTGACGCCGCAGACGGTGTTTCATACCGCGCCTGGTTGCTTGCGCGTGTATGGCAACAACATTTGCGATGACTCGGATAACGGCACCATTGCGCTGCCCCAAGTGATCCAGTACTCGAGCAACGTGGCCACGAGCAAGATTGTCATGCGCATGAGTCCGCATATGCAGTGGGACATGTACACCGCTGTGGGTCTCGGTCAGCGTCCGCAGGTGCCGTTCCCCGGCGCCGCAAGTGGAATCTTGCGGCCCTGGGCGAAGTGGCGCCCTATCGACGCGGTGACCCAGGGTTTTGGTTACGGCATTTCGGCATCGACCTTCCAACTCGCCCACGCGTATCTCATCTTTGCCAATCACGGCGAGATCATCCCTTCCAGCCTGCTCAAGACAGATGCAACCGTGCATGGCGTGCCGGTGGTGTCGCCCCAAGTGGCGCGCGAGATGAGGGGCATGCTTGCGCTTGTTACGCAAAAGGGCGGGACGGCGCCGTCGGCCGCCGTTCCCGGCTATTCGACGGGCGGCAAAACGGGCACGGCCTATCTCTGGAAGGGCAAAGGCTATGACAAGCACCTGTTTCGGGCCCAATTCGTCGGATTGGCGCCGATCAGTCATCCGAAGATCGTGATGGCCATCTCGGTCGATCAGCCGAGCGGCGGCAAGCATTTCGGCGGCGACGTGTCGGCGCCAGTGTTCGCCGAGGTGGTGCCGCAGGCGTTGCGCATTCTCGGCGTGCCACCCGATCTTCCGGTGAAGCCCGAAGTGCCCCCTGCCATCATGACGCAGGTACAGGGCGCAGCCACAAGTGGAGGTGGAGCATGAGTTCACAGGGACATCCTGATCAGGATCCCCTGAACGCCCGCCCCGAGGCCGCGCTGGATTCCGTGGGAGCAGTGTTGCATGCGCTCGGCGCAGCAGGGGTGGCGGCCACAGCGCCGTGGACCAGTGACTCGCGTGATGTGCGCTCAGGCGATGTGTTCGTCGCTTGGCCGGGAGCAGCCACCGACGGCCGGCGCTTCGTTGCTGACGCCTATTCGCGTGGTGCCGCATGTGCGTTGGTGGAGGAGGAAGGCGCCGATGCGTTCGGGTTGCCGGCGCAGGTTGTGCGCGTGCGTGGGCTCAAGGCGTTGGCAGGCCCTATGGCCGACGCCTGGTATGGCCACCCCTCGCGCCACATGACCGTGCTGGCTGTCACCGGGACCAACGGGAAGACGTCATGCGCATTGTGGACGGCCCAGGCCTTGGCCGCGGCGGGCCGGCCCTGTGGCGTGATCGGGACGCTTGGCGTCGGGTTGCCGCAGCAGTTGACGCTCACGGGCCTGACCACGCCAGATCCCGTGCGCTTGCATCGCGAACTGGCTGCAATGCGCGCGCAGGGCCTGAAATACTGTGTCATCGAGGCCTCATCCATCGGCATTGAGGAGTCTCGCCTGGCGGGCTTGCGAATCTACGGCGCTGCCTTCACCAATCTGACTCAGGATCACCTTGATTACCACGCAAGCATGGCGGCCTATGCCGCCGCCAAGCGCCGCCTGTTTGATTGGCCGCAATTGACCGCTGCCGTGCTGAACATGGACGACGCAATGGGCGTGGAGTTGGCAAAGCACTGTCGTCAGCGCGAAATGCAGGTTACAACGGTGTCGCTCCAAGCCGCAGCGGACTGGCACACAGTGGATATCGCGCACCACGACCGCGGTATGCATCTGAGGATCGGCCACGGCGGGCGGCACGCTGACGTGGATCTCCCGCTGCTTGGACGCTTTAACGCGTCCAACGTGCTGGTGGTCTGTGGCTTGCTGCAGGCCTGCGGCCTGGATTTTGCCGCCACGATCTCGGCGCTGGCCGCGATCAGCGCACCGCCCGGGCGCATGCAGAGCCTGGGCGGACACGAGGCGCCGCTTGCCGTGGTGGACTACGCGCACACACCCGACGCCATTGCGCAGGCCCTGCTGGCGTTGCGCCCCATTGCCCAGCGCCGTGGCGGCAAGCTCTGGTGCGTCTTTGGTGCTGGCGGCGATCGGGACCCCGGCAAGCGTGCACCCATGGCTGCCGCTGCCGAAGGCCTGGCTGATTGCGTCGTGTTGACGAACGACAATCCGCGAAGCGAGGCACCACAAGCGATCATTGACGATCTCCTGCGAGGCGTCGTGGCGCCAGCGCAGGTGCTGGTGGTCGCCGATCGCGCCCAGGCCATTGCGCAGACCATCGCGCATGCCAGTGCAGCAGATGTGGTGCTGCTCGCGGGTAAGGGCCACGAGCCTACGCAAGAGCAAGAGGGGCGCAAGACGCCGTTTTCCGATGTTTTCCATGCACGCATGGCGCTCGCCGCGCGGGCAGGCGGCCTGTTTTCCCTATGCGAGTTGCGAACATGGGTCGGCGGTCAACTGCATGGCGACGGCGCAACTCCGATCGCCCGCGTCTGCACGGATACGCGTCAGTTGCGCCCGGGTGACCTGTTTGTTGCGCTCCGCGGCGAGCACTTTGACGCCCATGCCTTCCTTCCGCAGGCGAAGGCTGCCGGTGCAGCGGCCGTGCTGGCCGAGCATGGCAGCGCGGCATGTGGCCTGCCCACAGTCGAAGTGGACGATAGCCTGCAGGCGCTCGGACTGCTTGCGCGTGCTTGGCGCCGCCAGCAGCCAGCCATGCCGCTTGCGGCCATCACCGGCAGCAACGGGAAGACGACCGTTACGCAGATGGTCGCGAGCATCCTCGCTGCCTGGCTTGGTGAGGATCGTCGGCTTGCCACCCGGGGCAACTTCAACAACGCGGTCGGGTTGCCGTTGACGTTGTTGCAGTTGCGTCCGCAGCATGTGGCCGGTGTCGTGGAGCTGGGGATGAACCATCCCGGCGAGGTCGCTCAACTGGCAGCGATTGCCGAGCCCACCATTGCGCTGGTCAATAACGCCCAGCGCGAGCATCAGGAATTCATGCACACGGTCGACGCCGTAGCACGCGAAAACGGGAGCGTGATGACAGCCTTGCCGCCCGACGGCGTGGCCGTGTTCCCGGCCGGCGATCCCTTCACGGCAATTTGGTCCGACCTTGCGGGCACGCGACGCTGCATGCGGTTCATGTTGGTCGAACCGGGGCAATTGCAGGCTCAGGGCGAGGTCGTCGGCTGGATAGCCGAGCAGCAAGCCACATCGGCAATGCGGTTGCACGTGCGCACCCCCGCGGGCGAGGCCCAGCTGCGCCTGCGCGTCATGGGCGCGCACAACGCGCACAACGCACTGGCTGCGGCCGCGACAGCGCTGGCTTGTGGGGCCACGCTGGACGCGGTCGTCGCCGGACTCGAGGCATTCGAACCTGTGGCTGGCCGCATGCAGCGCAGCGAGATCACCTTCCCCGATGGGCATCGCATCACCCTGATCGATGATTCCTACAACGCCAACCCGGACTCGGTGCGCGCCGCGATCGACGCGCTCGCGGCCATGCCGGGGCACCGCCTTCTCATCCTCGGAGATATGGGCGAGGTGGGGGTTGAAGGTCCGGCGTTCCATGCGGAGGCAGGCAATCACGCCGCTGCGCGTGGTATCGACGCGCTGTGGGCTGTGGGTGATTTGGCACTGCATGCAGCCCAAGCGGCCAGCCGAGGTGCAGTGGCGGTACGCCATGCGCAAACGCTTGAGGGATTGGCACCTACGCAGGAGGATCTCCGGCACTTTGACACCGTGCTCGTCAAGGGTTCGCGATTCATGCGCATGGAGCGGGTGGCGCAATCCCTGCGTGCATTCGGGCCGCAGTCGAAGACCCTCAGGGAGGACGCACATGCTGCATAGCCTGGCCATGTGGCTGATGACAGCCTCGCCTGATCTGCGTTTCTTCCGCGTCTTCAACTACATCACGTTTCGCGCGGTGATGAGCACGTTGACAGCCTTGTTCATCGGGCTGGCGGCCGGTCCGGGGGTCATCCGAAAGCTCACCGCCATGAAGGTCGGCCAAGCAGTTCGGCAAGATGGCCCGCAAACCCACCTGATCAAGACTGGCACGCCCACGATGGGTGGCGTGCTGATTCTTATCGCCATCACATCGTCCACTGTGTTGTGGATGGATCTTTCCAATCGATTTGTCTGGCTCGTGCTGCTGGTCACCCTTGGATTCGGTGCCATCGGCTGGGTCGATGACTACCGCAAGGTCGTGCATCGTGACCCCAATGGCATGCGTTCGCGCGAGAAGTATTTCTGGCAGTCACTGATCGGCATACTGGCGGCGTTCTATCTGGCGTTTGCCGTATCAGGCAAGGGCAATGCCGAGGTCTGGCACCTTTTTGTCGAGTGGCTGCGCAGCGGGCTTTCGATGCCGCTGCCGCCGGCGGCGGACTTGATCGTGCCATTCTTCAAGACGGTGAGCTACCCCTTGGGGATCGTGGGCTTCATTGTGCTGACCTATTTTGTCATTGTCGGCGCCAGCAATGCTGTGAATCTGACTGACGGAGCCGATGGGCTGGCCATCATGCCCACGGTCATGGTCGGCGCTTCGCTGGGCATCTTTGCTTACGTCACTGGCAATGCGGTGTTCTCCAAATATCTGCTTTTTCCGTACATTCCTGGCACCGGCGAGTTGCTCATCTTCATCGGCGCCATGGTCGGTGCCGGTCTGGCGTTTCTCTGGTTCAACGCCTACCCCGCTCAAGTGTTCATGGGCGATGTGGGGGCGCTGGCGCTGGGGGCGGCGCTGGGAACAATCGCCGTGATCGTGCGTCAGGAAATCGTGCTTTTCATCATGGGCGGGGTGTTCGTGGTTGAGACCCTGTCCGTGATGATCCAAGTCGGCTACTTCAAGTATTCCAAGCGCAAATACGGCCAGGGACGCCGCATTTTCAAGATGGCGCCACTGCACCATCACTTCGAGCAGCTCGGGGTCAAGGAGTCGCAAGTCGTGATCCGCTTCTGGATCGTCACCATGATGTTGTGTCTCGCGGGGCTGGCCAGCCTCAAGCTGCGGTGAAGCACCGATGAGCCTAAGCAACCATAGCGTTCTGATCCTGGGACTGGGCATCTCCGGCTTGTCCATGGCGCGGTGGTGCGCCAGCCAGGGCGCTGCGGTGTTTGTGGCCGACAGCCGCTCTGACCCACCGCAACTCGCCGCATTGCGCGCCGAATTGCCGCAAGTTATGGTTCGCACGGGCAGCGTCGGGGAACGGCTTCCAGACGGTGTGGATTGTGTCTGCGTGAGCCCTGGCATCGCGCCCTCGGACCCAGCATTCGCCGGGTTGCTCGACAAGGCACGTGCCTCGGGCGTGAGGGTCACCACAGAACTCGGCTTGTTCACGGCTGCCCTGCGCGAGTTGCACCGAACCCAGGGCTACGCGCCTGCGGTGCTCGCCGTCACGGGAACCAATGGCAAGACGACCGTGACGGCGCTGACTGCGCACCTCCTGCGCGGCGCCGGCGTCGACACGGCGGTCGCCGGAAACATTGGCCCTGCCTTGCTGGACACGCTGGGCGAGCGCATGCACGCAGGAAGTCTGCCGCAGGCCTGGGTGTTGGAGCTCTCGAGCTTTCAGTTGCATGGCGTGGATGATCTCGCCGCTACGGCTGCTACCGTTCTTAATCTCACACAAGACCATTTGGACTGGCACGGCAGCATGGAGGCGTATGGTGCGGACAAGGCACGTATTTTCGGTCCACAGCCTTGGCCTGCGCGCCCCGGCTCTGACGCGCCTTCGGAGCGTCATCAGACCGTCTCGGCTGCTGCAGGCGCCCGGGTGGGCGATGCACAGTCGCCAGGTCTGATGCTGTTAAACCGCGACGATGCGCGCGTTCTGGCCATGCGGCGCGACGGCCGGCAGGAGCAGACCTTCGGTCTGGACGCGCCGCAGCGCGCCGGGGACTGGGGAGTCGTGGTCGAGCATGGCATGTCCTGGCTTGCCCGCGGTCAGGCGCAACAGGGCGAGAATCACCCGCGGCGACGCGGCAAGGGCACCGTTGCCGAGCCCTCCGGGTCGCCGAGCATGCAGCTGCTGATGCCGGCCGACGCACTGCGTATCCACGGCCGTCACAACTGGGCCAATGCGCTGGCGGCGCTGGGTTTGGCGGCGAGCACGGGCGCGCCTCTTGCCCCTATGTTGCACGCGCTGCGTAGTTATGCCGGCGAGCCGCACCGCATGCAGTCGCTCGGGGTGATCGCCGGCGTGGAGTGGATCGAAGACAGCAAGGGCACCAACGTAGGCGCCACCGTGGCGGCCTTGGCCGGTCTGGATCGTAGCGTTGTGCTTATTGCGGGCGGCGATGGCAAAGGCCAGGATTTCTCCCCGCTGCTGCGCGCTTCAACGGGCCGTTTGCGCGCAGCCGTGCTGATTGGGCGCGATGCGCCACGTCTGGCGCAGGCATTGAATGGCGTGTGCCCGATCGAGCAGACACCGAGCCTCGAACAGGCCGTGCGCCGCGCAGGTGCCTTGGCCCGCGAGGGCGACATCGTGCTCCTGTCACCGGCGTGTGCCAGCTTGGACATGTTCCGGGACTACACGCACCGGGCCGAGGTTTTTGCAGGAGCCGTGGCGGAATGGGCTCTGGAGCATGGCATGGTGCTGGAGGGCGCGCCATGAAGCTGCCCTTTCCGATGTGGCGCAGCAAGGGCGGTACCGACAAGCCGGCTCCAATGCCGGTTCGCATCGGCTATGTTGGCCCGGCTGCCTCCCGCATGCTGGACTTTGACCAAAACTTGCTTTGGGTCATCGTGCTGCTTCTGGCATTCGGGTTGGTGATGGTGTATTCGGCCACAGTGGCCATTCCGGAAGACCCGCACTTCGCACACTGGACGCAGTTTCATTTCTTCTGGCGCGATCTTGCCGCGATCGCCCTTGGCTTGGGTGGCGGGTGGGTGGTATTCCAGTTCCCGATGAAATTTTGGGAGCGATGGGCCCCGTACCTGTTTGTAGCCTCGCTGGTCATGCTCGTGGCAGTTCTCGTTCCGTTCCTCGGCAAGGGCGTCAACGGCTCGCGGCGCTGGATTCCGCTGGGCGTGTTCAATTTTCAGCCTTCGGAACTTGTCAAGCTCACCACCATTCTGTACGCGGCTGATTTCATCGTGCGCAAGCAAGATGTGAAGCAGAAGTTCGGCAAGGCCTTCGTGCCGATGGCGGCCGCGCTTGCCGTCATCGGCATGCTTCTCCTGGCAGAGCCCGACATGGGTGCATTCCTCGTCATCGCGTCGGTGGCCATGGTCATCGTGTACCTCGGTGGCGTGAATGGCAAGATGTTTGCCGCCCTGACCGTGGTGATGATCGGCGCGTTCGTGCTGATGATCGTGCTGTCGCCATGGCGCCGCGACCGCATCTTCGCGTACCTCAATCCCTGGGCTGAGGGGCAGGCTCTGGGAAGTGCCTACCAGTTGGCGCATGCGCTCATTGCCATGGGGCGGGGTCATTGGCTGGGCGTGGGCCTGGGCGGGAGCGTGGAAAAGCTGCATTACCTGCCGGAGCCACAGACGGATTTTCTTCTCGCCATCATCGGCGAGGAGCTGGGTTTTGCGGGTGTGCTGGCCGTCACCCTGGTGTTCGCCTGGCTTACGAAGCGCGCGTTTGACATCGGTCGCCAGGCGCTGGCCGCCGACCGCATGTTCTCCTCGCTCGTGGCGCAGGGCGTGGGAGTGCTCGTCGGTGGGCAGGCGTTCATCAACATTGGCGTCAACCTCGGTCTTTTGCCGACCAAGGGGCTAACGCTGCCGTTACTGAGCTACGGGGGTTCAGCGACATTGGTCTCGCTGCTATCCCTGGCCATCTTGCTCCGCGTGGATTTCGAGAATCGTGTCCTCATGCGCGGAGGTCACGTATGAGCGCATGCAAGCAAAGCCGCCGCCCTGCCGTGCAGCGCGTGCACCGTCAGGGCCCGATCAAGCCGACGGGTGGATGCCAATGAGCGCGCCGAGGACTGCAGTCATCATGGCCGGCGGAACCGGAGGGCATATTTTCCCTGGGCTCGCGGTGGGTGAGGGATTGCGCGCTGCCGGCTGGACGGTGCATTGGATGGGCGCGCCGGGCAGCATGGAAGCGCGGCTCGTGCCAGCGCAGGGCTATCCCATGCTTTGGGTGAGCTTTGGCGGCGTGCGTGGCAAAGGGTTGATGACCAAGTTGCTATTGCCCGTGAGGCTCTTTCGTGCCTTCGGGCAGGCGCTGCGCGCCCTGCGCCGCGTGCGTCCCAGCGTGGTGCTCGGCATGGGGGGCTACATCACGGTGCCGGGCGGGTTGATGAGCGACTGGGTTGGCGCGCGGTTGGTGCTGCATGAACAGAATGCGGTTGCTGGCATGAGCAATCGTCTGCTGGCGCGGTTGGCCGACCGCGTGCTCACAGCGTTCCCCCACACGCTGCCCACTGGCGACTGGGTCGGCAATCCGGTGCGCCGGAGCATTCGGGAGCTGTCGCCGCCGGCGCAGCGCTATGGCACGCGCAGCGGCCCCTTGCGTGTGCTCGTGGTGGGCGGCAGCCTGGGCGCAGCGGCACTCAATGAGCGCTTACCCCAGGCGCTGGCGCTTTTGCCGGCGCAGCAGCGTCCACGGGTTCTGCATCAAAGCGGTCGTGGCCACCTGCAAACCTTGCAACATCGCTACGCGCAGGTTGGCGTCCAGGCCGAATGCCGCGAATTCATCGATGACATGGCGGCGGCCTACGCAGAGGCCGATCTCGTGATCTGCCGTGCCGGAGCCTCCACAGTCAGCGAGATCGCCTGTGCCGGGGTGGCCGCGTTGTTTGTCCCGTTCCCGCACGCGGTGGACGATCACCAGACAGCCAACGCCCGCTTCCTGGCGGAGCCAGGCGCCGCCTTGCTCGTCCAACAAACTGACTTCACACCTGAGTTTCTCGCCGCGCAACTGCGTACGCTGGACCGCCCCCGCCTGCTCGCGATGGCACTCCAGGCGTACCGCCTGGCTCGGCGCGATGCAGTTGAGCGCATCGTGGCCGCCTGCGAGACACTGGAGAACCCGCTATGAAACACGCGATTCGACAGATTCACTTCGTAGGCATCGGCGGTGCCGGGATGAGCGGCATCGCCGAAGTGTTGCTCAACCTCGGCTACGAAATCACGGGCAGCGACCTTGCAGAAGGCGCAGCCGTGCAGCGCCTGCGCGGGTTGGGTGCCCGTGTGGCCATCGGGCACGACGCGGCGCATATCGCGGGCGCCGACGCCGTGGTGGTGTCCACAGCGGTTGGGGCCGAGAACCCGGAGGTGCGCGCGGCGCGCGCACGCCACATACCCGTCGTTCCCCGCGCGGTCATGCTGGCTGAATTGATGCGCCTCAAGCGTGGCATCGCCATCGCCGGAACGCACGGCAAGACCACAACAACGAGCTTGGTCGCCAGCGTGCTGGCCGAAGGCGGGTTGGATCCAACCTTCGTGATTGGTGGCAAGCTGACAAGCGCCGGGGCCAATGCCAAGCTCGGGCAGGGCGACTACATCGTGGTGGAGGCTGACGAGTCGGACGCATCCTTTCTCAACCTGCTGCCGGTCATGGCCGTGGTGACCAATATCGACGCCGACCACATGGACACCTATGGCCATGACATGGCTCGGCTGCGCCATGCCTTTGTGGAGTTCATCGGCCGCTTGCCCTTCTATGGCGCTGCCATCCTGTGCGTGGACGACCCAGGCGTGCGCGCCATCCTGCCCTTTGTCTCCAAGCCCATCACGCCCTATGGCCTGAGCGAGGAGGCGCAAGTGCGCGCTGTGGACGTGCACGCCGATGGCCAGCGCATGCACTTCACCGCGCTGCGGCGCAATGGCGTGGTGCTTCCGCCGCTCGCGGTGACCCTTAACCTGCCGGGTCTGCACAATGTGCGCAACGCGCTCGCAGCCATCGCGGTGGCTGCGGAATTGGGGGTGGACGACGCTGCGGTGCTCAAGGCGTTGGCTGATTTTCATGGTGTAGGTCGGCGCTTCCAATCCTATGGGGCCATCACGCTGAACGCCGGCGGCAGCTTCCTGCTGATCGATGATTACGGTCATCATCCTGTTGAGATGGCCGCCACGCTGGAGGCGGCGCGTGGCGCATATCCCGGGCGGCGCATCGTGCTGGCGTTTCAGCCGCACCGTTACACCCGTACCCGTGATCTTTTCGAGGACTTTGTATCCGTGCTCGGTCACGCCGACGCCGTGCTGCTGGCCGAGGTGTATGCGGCGGGCGAGCCCCCGCTGGTGGCGGCCGACGGGCGCAGTCTGGCACGGGCCCTGCGCGTGGTGGGCAAGGCCGAGCCCGTATTTGTCGACGACATCCGCGCCATGCCGCAGGCGATCCTCGACGCCGCGCGCGATGGTGACGTTGTGTTGTGCATGGGTGCGGGTTCGATCGGTGCGGTACCGCACAAGGTGGTGGAGTTGGCGCGCGCGGCGGAGATTGCAGCATGACACATCTACAGCCTCCAATCGTGAATCCGCAGGCGTTCGGCCGCGTAGCCGTGCTCATGGGTGGCAGCTCCAGCGAGCGTGAAGTCTCGCTGATGTCAGGCAAGGGAGTGCTGGCCGCGCTTCAATCGCGCGGCGTGGATGCGGTCGCCTTCGACCCGGCGGAAAAGCCACTTTGCGCGCTACCTGAGCTGGGCGTTTCGCGCGTATTCATCGCCCTGCATGGGCGCCATGGCGAGGATGGCACGGTGCAGGGCGCGCTGGAGCTTCTCGGGCTTGCCTACACCGGACCCGGTGTGCTGGCTTCCGCGCTTGCGATCGACAAGCACATGACCAAGCGCCTGTGGCAATGCGAGGGCCTGAGCACTCCGGCGTGGCGCATGGTCGAGAGTGTCGAACAGGCCCGGGCCGCGGCGCGCGAGTTGGGTCTGCCGCTCATGTTCAAGGCAGCGCACGAAGGGTCCACGCTCGGGCTTGCGCGCGCGGATGACATGGGCGCGGTGGACGATGCAGACCGGGACGCGGCACGGTTTGACGGCGCTGTCCTGGCCGAGCAATTCATCGCCGGTGACGAGGTGACCTGTGGGGTTCTGGGCGAGGGGGACGCGGCCGTGGCGCTGCCGCTCATTCATATCGTTGCCCCAGGCGGCAATTACGACTTCGAGCACAAGTACTACAGCGATGAGACGCGCTATATCTGCCCGGCGGGCCTGCCTGCGGGCGAGGAGGAATCGATCGCTCAACTCGTGCTCGCCAGCTATCGCAGTCTTGGATGCCGCGGCTGGGGTCGTGCAGACATCATGATCCGTGCCGCCGATCGCAAGCCGTTCCTGCTCGAAATGAACACCAGCCCAGGCATGACCGGCCACTCCTTGGTGCCGATCGCAGCTCGCGTGGCCGGACTGAGCTATGAAGACCTGTGCCTTCGCATTCTGGCCGAGGCACGCCTGGATACACCTGCGGGTACGGTTTCTGGGGGACGCTCGTGACCAGCACACGCCAGGACCTGCCGCGCGACATCCGGTTGATGAACTTCACCAGTAGCGCATTGGTGTGGGTGTTCCTGCTCGGTGCGTTGCTGGTCGCCGGCAACTGGTTCCTGCGGCAGCCATGGTGGGCCATACGCAGCGTCCAGGTCGACGGCAGCTTGCAGCACGTCAGTGCCACCGCCCTGCGCGGCGAGGCGCTGCCACGCTTGCAAGGCAACTGGTTCACGGTGAACCTGGCTTCAGCCCAGAAAGTCTTCGACCAGGTCCCTTGGGTGCGCAGGGCTGTGGTGCAGCGGGTATGGCCGCTTTCCCTGCTGGTCACACTGGAGTCGCAGAAGCCCGTGGCCTCCTGGAGCGACGGCACGGCCACTGCGGGTCTGGTGAACACGGACGGTGAGCTATTTGAGGCCAATCTTGGCGAGGTCCAGGACATGAACCTTCCTCGCTTTGCAGGACCCACCGGCAGTGAGCAGCGGGTGTCGCAGATGTATGCAGCGCTCACCCAGGATTTCGCCTCGATGAAATGGAAGATTTCCGCGCTGGAGTTGGGCACCGAAGGCAACTGGCGGGTGCAGATCGATGGCGGACCCAGTCTGGATTTGGGCAGTGACGCCGATGCGCAAGCGTTCCAGCAGCGCCTGCAGCGGTTTTTGGCGCTGGCACCGGGTGTGCAGACGCATTACGGGCGCAGGATCGAAAGCGCTGATTTGCGGTACAGCAACGGGTTTGCGGTGCGTCTGCAAGGGGTAGATGCGCCGGGCACCCAGCCCGGCACCACGATGAAGAAACAACAAGGCATGGCGACGGGAGCTCGGTAATGGCCAAGGACTATAAAGATTTGGTGGTGGGGCTGGACATCGGCACATCCAAGGTGCTCGCGATGGTGGCGGAAATCCTGCCGCAACAGGACAGTCCGGCAGCCATGCTCAAGGTCGTGGGCATGGGTCAGGCTGCCACCGCGGGAATGCGGCGTGGCGTGGTGGTGGACATCGAGGCGACTGTGCAGTCGATCCAGGCTGCGCTGAAGGAAGCCGAGTTGATGGCCGATTGCCGGATTACGCGTGTGATCACAGGCATAACCGGAAGCCACATTCGTGGTCAGAACTCCGAAGGGATGGTGGCGATCAAGGATCGGGAGGTCACGCAAAACGACGTGTCGCGCGTGATCGAAACGGCCAAGGCGGTGAACATTCCCACCGATCAGCGACTCCTTCTGGTGGAGCCGCAAGAGTTCATCATCGACGGGCAGGAAGTCAAGGAGCCCGTGGGCATGAGCGGCATCCGCCTGGAAACCAAGGTGCACATCGTCACCGGCGCGCAAACCGCCGCCGAGAACGTCATTAAATGTGTGCGTCGCTGCGGACTCGAGGTCGACGCCGTCGTCTTGCATCCGCTGGCATCGAGCCACGCAGTGCTAACCGAGGATGAGAAGGAGCTCGGCGTGGTGTTGGTGGACGTCGGTGCAGGGGTGACCGACGTGGCGATCTACACCGGTGGTTCGATTCGCCACACGGCCATCATTCCGATCGCGGGCGAGCTCATCACGAGCGATATCGCGATGGCGCTGCGCACGCCCACGAAAGATGCCGAGGACATCAAGATCGAGCACGGCGTCGCCAAGCAGTTGCTGGCCGGCGTTGACGAGAAGCTTGAAGTACCTGGCTTGGGTGATCGAGGCCCACGCATGCTTTCGCGCCAGGCGCTTGCTGGCGTGATCGAGCCGCGCGTGGAGGAGATCTTCTCACTGGTGCAGCAGGTGGTGCGTGACTCAGGGTACGAGGAAGTGTTGTCCTCCGGCGTGGTGCTCACCGGAGGGGCGGCATTGATGCCGGGGATGGTGGAACTGGGTGAGGACATCTTCTTGAAGCCAGTTCGCATGGGTCTGCCGCAGTACAGCGGTCCGCTTTCGGACATGGTGCGCAGCCCGCGCAACTCCACAGCCATGGGGCTGCTCGTGGAAGCGCAGACGCAGCGTCAGCGCGGCGCGCGCATCGCGCAGAAAAGCGGCAGCGCCCGCACGCTGGTGGCGCGCGTGCGGGACTGGTTCGCGGGAAATTTTTAGCGGGTTTACGGGGTCTGCAGCTTCACGGCGGCAGGCAGTGTTTGGCAGGGCAGGGCTTTTCAACTTTATCGACGGAGGTGCATCATGGCTTTTGAAATGATTGAGGACATCGGCGACAGCGCGTTCGACCGCGGGACGAACATCAAGGTGATCGGAATGGGCGGCGGCGGTGGAAACGCCGTTGAGCACATGATTGCGAGTGGCGTCAAGGGTGTGGAATTCATCTGCGCCAACACGGACGCACAGGCCCTGCAGCGGCCAAGCGCACATCGCTTCATCCAGCTCGGCAAAACGGGACTCGGAGCCGGTGGCAAGCCGCAGGTGGGGCGCGACGCAGCCGAGCAGGCACAGGCCCAGATTCGCGAGGCGCTGGCTGGGGCGCACATGCTGTTCATCACCGCCGGGATGGGTGGCGGCACCGGCACCGGCGCCGCTCCCGTGGTTGCGCGCATCGCCCGGGAAATGGGCATCCTGACTGTGGCCGTGGTGACCAAGCCATTCGAGTTCGAGGGAACCAAGCGACTGTCCAACGCCGAAATGGGCTTGGAAGAGTTGGAGAAAAATGTCGATTCTCTCATCGTTGTGCTTAACGAAAAGCTCCTCGAGGTTTACGGTGACGACATCTCGCAGAAGGAGGCGTTTGCCAAGGCCAATGACGTGTTGAAAAACGCCACTGGCGGCATCGCCGAGATCATCAACGTGCCAGGCATGATCAACGCCGACTTTGAGGACGTGAAGACGGTGATGGGCGAGCCCGGCAAGGCCATGATGGGTACCGCAGTGGCCAGTGGCGCCGATCGCGCGCGATTGGCGGCCGAGCAGGCCGTGGTCTGCCCGCTTCTGGACGGCGTGGATCTCTCCGGTGCGAAGGGTGTGCTGGTCAACATCACCGCCGATGACTCGCTCAAACTGAGCGAAACCCGCGAAGCCATGAACGCGATCCGCGCCTACGCCGCAGCCGATGCCCACATCATCTTTGGCACGGTGAACGATCCGAGTATGGGTGACTCGCTGCGCGTGACGGTTCTCGCCACCGGACTGTCTCGTGCAAAGGCCGCCGTGAAGGCAGCGCCCAGCCTGACCGTCCTGCGCACCGGCACCGATGCAGGGCCGCTGAGCATGGGTCATGGGGTGGGCATCGATTCCACCCAGATTCCGGCAATCTGGCGCAACCCCCGCGGCAACGCGCCCTCAGCCCACGTCAACGCGCTGATGCAAAGCGGCATGGACGAGATGGAGATCCCGGCCTTCCTGCGCAAGCAAGCCGACTGACGACGGCTCCACTGTCGATGTGTGGGCGTAGCACCGGTGGATGACCCCGTTCCACCGGTGCGTACCGCGGCTTGCCCAGCTCGCGGCACGCCCCACGCCACCGCGCGCGTTGCCTCCCGCGCGCGGTGGCGGGCAGGGTTATCGAGGCCTCCTTAGAATGGACGCGTCGCATTGAACAAAATGCAGGTCCGATCGGAAAACCGGTAATCATGTTGTCCCAGCGCACCATTCGCTCGACCAACCGCGCTGTCGGCGTGGGTTTGCACAGCAGTGAGCGCGTCGAGCTCACGCTGCACCCAGCTGCCGTCGACACGGGCATCGTCTTCCGGCGCGTCGATCTTCCCAAGCCGGTGAGCATCGCGTTGCAGCCCGACGCGGTCGTGGACACGCGCATGGCCACGACGCTGGGCGTGGGTGATGCAAAGATTCACACGGTCGAGCACCTGTTGTCGGCTTGCGCTGGTCTGGGCATTGACAATTTGCTCGTGGATGTGGACGCGGAGGAAATTCCGATTCTGGATGGATCGGCCTCGAGCTTCGTCTACCTGTTGCAGTCCTCGGGCCTGCAGGATCAGCCTGCGCCCCGGCGTTTCATTCGAATGCGCAAGCCGGTCGAGGTGCGCACGTACGATCGTGATGGCGATAAATGGGCCCGCCTGGAGCCTTACGATGGGTTCCGCCTGCACTTCGCCATCGAGTTCGACCATCCCGCCATTGACCAGACGGCGCAGGATTACGCGTTTGACTTCAGCATGACGGCGTACGTGCGCGAAATCGCGCGCGCCCGAACATTTGGTTTCATGCGCGACGTGGACGCGCTTCGCGAGCGGGGCTTGGCGCAGGGTGGCAGCATGGAAAATGCCATCGTGATGGATGAGTCGCGGATCCTGAACCAGGAGGGGCTGCGTTTTGACGCCGAGTTTGTCAAGCACAAGATGCTCGATGCCATCGGAGACCTTTACGTGGCGGGCCATCCGATCATTGGTGCCTACAGCGCGTATCGCAGCGGCCATGCGGTCAACAACGCGTTGCTGCGCGCCGTCATGGCCGATCCCGATGCTTTCGAAGTGGTCAGTTTTGACCACGCAGAGGACGCCCCTATTGGCTACCGAAGCTCGCTCAAGGCGGCTGCCTGAGTCGGGCCGGGCGCGCCGCGCACGCCAAGCCTTCTAACATGCAACGCCCGTCAATCAGCGTCCCACCTTGGCGTGGCGGTTGCGCAATTCGCGCAGCCGCGCGCGCACGTCAGCCGGGGCGGGTGAACCGGTTGCGATCCGGGGGGCCGGCGTCGCGTTTCCCAGATCTCTCCCCGGTTCCTTGACCCGCACTGCAATGCGCACCAGCGGCCAACCGGCCTTTTGCAACTGACGCAGCAATAGCGGCCCATAGAGTTTGAGCTTGGCCGCGACCGCAGGCGAGGACGCGGTGAGCGCCCACACCCCGTCGACCCACTTGCCCGGTTGCACGGCACTGGCGAGTTCGGCAGGCAGCGTCGTCTGGAGCATTGCCCACATCTGTTTGGACGTGAGTGCTTGCTCCTTGAGCGAAACCAGGACTTGCGTGCGCTGCATCCACAGGGGCAGCGCAGCCATGCTGGGGCCCGTTGGCGCAGGAGTGGCGGATCTGCGGGGTTTACGCAGCGGGGGGGCGTTGGTGGGCATGGTCGCGATTTGGCTCCATTGTCCCGCAAGGCCCGACAGCATCGTCTTGTGGGAGCGCTGGGTAGAATGCAAGTTTGACTTGCGCTGACAACCGGGGCGTGATGCGCGCCGATTGTCCCACCGTCCAGGGTATGGCCGCTTTGGCCTGCCCGGCGTGCCGCATCCAAAACGACCCATGCCTGCAACCTTCCTGACCCGTCTCTTTGGCAGCCGCAACGAGCGCCTGCTTCGCCAGTATCGCCGCGTTGTGCAGCGCATTAACGCGCTGGAGTCGCAGTTTGAAGGACTTTCCGACGCTGAGTTGCGCGCCAAGACAGCTGAGTTCAAGCAGCAGGTCGCAAACGGCCGATCCCTCGACGATGTATTGCCAGAAGCCTTTGCCGTGGTCCGCGAAGGCGGCAAGCGAGCGCTCAAAATGCGCCACTTCGACGTGCAGCTTATCGGAGGTATGGCGCTGCACGACGGCAAGATTGCCGAAATGCGCACCGGTGAGGGCAAAACTCTGGTCGGTACGCTTCCGGTCTATCTGAACGCACTGTCCGGCAAGGGCGTGCATGTGGTCACGGTCAATGACTACCTGGCCCAGCGCGACGCGCAATGGATGAGCCGGCTTTACAACTTTCTGGGACTCAGCGTGGGCATCAACCTGCCCAATATGGCCCGGGAGGAAAAGCAGGCCGCGTATGCATCCGATGTGACCTACGGCACGAACAACGAATACGGCTTTGATTATCTGCGCGACAACATGGTCTTCGAGCCCGGTGAACGGGTGCAGCGCGGGCTGAACTATGCGTTGATTGACGAGGTTGATTCGATCCTGATCGACGAGGCACGCACGCCGCTCATCATCTCGGGCCAGGCCGAGGACAACACCGAGCTGTACATCAAGCTTGACAAGGTGGTGCCGCTTCTCGATCGCCAGATCGGCGAGGAAGACCCGATCACCGGCAAGGGGGTGGAAAAGCCCGGTGACTTCACGGTTGACGAAAAGAGCCACCAGGTCTACCTCACCGAATCCGGCCACGAGAAGGCCGAGCGCATTCTTGGCGAGATGGGCTTGATTCCCGAAGGCAGCTCGCTGTACGACGCATCCAACATCGCGCTGATGCACCACCTGTATGCCGCGCTTCGCGCGCATCACCTCTATCACCGCGACCAGCATTACGTGGTGCAGAACGGCGAGGTGATCATCGTGGACGAGTTCACCGGCCGCATCATGGTCGGGCGCCGTTGGTCCGATGGGCTTCACCAAGCCGTCGAAGCCAAGGAAGGCGTCAGGATTCAGAACGAGAACCAGACGCTGGCGTCGATCACGTTCCAGAACTATTTCCGGATGTACGGCAAGCTCGCAGGCATGACCGGCACGGCCGATACCGAGGCCTATGAGTTCCAGGAAATCTACAAGCTGGAAACCGTGGTCATCCCCACGAACCGACCCAGCCAGCGCAAGGACTATCAAGACAAGGTCTACAAGACCGCGCGCGAGCGTGACCAGTCGGTGGTGGCCGATATCAAGGCCTGCTATGAGCGAGGTCAGCCGGTGCTCGTGGGCACGGCCTCCATCGAGGCCAGCGAGCACCTCTCGCTGCTGCTGAACAAGGAAAAGCTGCCGCACCAGGTGCTGAACGCCAAGCAGCACGCGCGCGAGGCCGAGATCGTCGCGCAGGCCGGGCGGCCGAAGATGATCACCATCGCCACCAACATGGCCGGTCGGGGCACTGATATCGTGCTCGGCGGCAATGTGGAGAAACAGTGCGAGATCATCGAGGCCGACGCCAATCTTCCCGATGAAGACAAGCGCCAGCGCGTCGCGCAACTGCGCCAGGAATGGCAGGCGTTGCACGATCATGTGATTGCCGAGGGCGGCCTGCACATCGTCGGCACCGAGCGCAGCGAGTCGCGCCGTGTGGACAACCAGTTGCGCGGCCGGTCGGGTCGCCAAGGCGATCCGGGGTCGTCGCGGTTTTACCTCTCGCTGGACGATTCACTCATGCGCATTTTTGCCGGTGACCGCGTGCGCGCGATCATGGATCGGCTCAAGATGCCCGAGGGTGAAGCGATCGAGGCTGGCATGGTCACGCGGTCGATCGAATCGGCTCAGCGCAAGGTCGAGGCCCGCAATTTCGACGTGCGCAAGCAGCTTCTGGAATATGACGACGTTGCTAATGAGCAGCGCAAGATTCTCTATGAGCAGCGCAACGCGATTCTTGACAACCAGGAC
This sequence comes from Betaproteobacteria bacterium, assembly GCA_028870715.1. Classification (GTDB taxonomy): domain Bacteria; phylum Pseudomonadota; class Gammaproteobacteria; order Burkholderiales; family Burkholderiaceae_C; genus Thiomonas_A. Next base: position 49,936 of record JAGWOZ010000003.1, read on the forward strand.
GTGAGCGCGCAAATCGCCGACTTGCGCGAGGGCAGCGTTACGGATCTGGTGCACATGTTTGTGCCGCCGCAGAGCATGGAGGAGCAGTGGGATGTCGCTGGCATGGAGCGCGCCTTACGCGACGACATGCAGGTTGAATTGAGCCTGAAGGACTGGATCGAAGCGGACCAGACCATTACGGACGAAGACGTGCTGGAGCGTGTCCTGGAAGCTGTCAACGCCCACTACAAGGCCAAAGTCGACAGCGTGGGTGCGGCCAACTTTGCGGGCTTCGAGCGCATGGTCTTGCTGCAGTCGCTTGACCAGCACTGGCGCGAGCATCTTTCCGCGCTCGATTACTTGCGTCAGGGTATCCATCTTCGGGGTTATGCCCAAAAGCAGCCCAAGCAGGAATACAAGAGAGAGGCTTTCGAGCTGTTCGGGCAGATGCTCGACGCGGTAAAGAACGATGTCACGCGCACCCTAATGACGGTACAGGTGCAGACTCAGGAACAGGCAGACGCTGCGGCAGAGCAAATTGAGCAGCGAGCGCAAAGTTTGATCAACGTCGTGTACCAGCATCCGGAGGCGGGCAGCGCCGTGCTGGCCGATGCGGGGCTAGCGGGCGAGGATGCAGCGGTGGCCGCGGCTGCCACAGGCACAGCAGTGATGCAACCGATCGTTAACGCCTTGCCCAAAGTCGGGCGCAACGATCCCTGCCCGTGTGGCAGTGGCAAGAAATACAAGCATTGCCACGGCAAGTTGAACTAGGGTGCGACGAGCGTACCCGGGGGTGGAGTCCTCGCCGCTGGGAGTGCGCTTTGGGCGACCCTGCAAACCCGTCTCACCAGACGACCCGACGACCTAAGCCCTGATGGAGTGCGCGCCATGGCTGTGAATCTTCTTCCTCCCGATCCCGTTGCCTTGCATGATGTGCCGGGAGTGCGCATCGGCGTGTCGCAAGCCGGCATCCGCAAGGCGGGGCGTACCGATCTGACGTTGTTCTTGTTCGACGCGGGCACCCAGGTTGCGGGCGTCTTCACGCGCAACCGGTTCTGTGCCGCGCCGGTACAGGTTTGTCGTGAGCATCTGGGGCAGGCGCAGTGCGGGCCGATGCGCGCACTGGTTGTCAATACGGGCTGCGCCAACGCGGGCACCGGCGCTTCCGGCCTGTTTGCCGCGCGCCAAAGCTGCGAGGCCGTTGCGGCGCTTGTGGGCGTGCAGGCGCAGGAGGTCTTGCCGTTTTCCACAGGGGTCATTCTGGAGCCGCTTGCGGTGGACAAGCTCGTCGGCGGGCTGCCCGCGGCTCTGGCTGGCGCCCGCGCGGATGCATGGGCTGACGCAGCGGCGGCCATCATGACGACCGACACGGTGCCCAAGGCGGCAAGCGCGCGCATCGTCATTGACGGCGTGCCGGTTACCGTCACGGGCATTGCGAAAGGCGCGGGGATGATCCGCCCGAACATGGCCACCATGCTCGGTTTCGTTGCAACCGATGCGCCTGTGGCTGCCGCTGTTTTGGCGCAGCTCGCGCGTGAGGTCGCCGACGCGTCGTTCAACTGCATCACGGTCGATGGCGACACATCCACGAATGATTCGCTGATCGTCGCTGCCACGGGCCGAGCCGCGCTTCCCGTCATCAGCGCGGTCGCCAGCCCCCAGGCGCAGCTGTTGCGCCAGGCGCTCACGGCGGTTGCGCTGGAGTTGGCGCAGGCCATCGTGCGCGATGGCGAGGGTGCAACCAAGTTCATCACCATCGCGGTCCACGGTGCAAAAACGCGCGATGAGGCGCGCCAGGTCGCTTACGCCGTGGCACACTCACCCTTGGTGAAGACGGCCTTTTTCGCGAGTGACCCGAATCTCGGCCGCATCCTGGCGGCGGTCGGTTATGCGGGAATTGAGGACCTCGACGTGGACGGGGTCGACCTTTATCTTGACGAGGTCCATGTCGCCACGCGCGGTGGCCGCCACCCGCAGTACCAGGAGGCTGACGGCAGGCGCGTGATGGCGAAGCCGGAAATTGGCGTGCGCATCCTTCTTGGCCGTGGCGACGCCCACGCCACGGTGTGGACCTGCGACCTGTCGCACGATTACGTCTCGATCAACGCCGACTACCGGAGCTGAAGCGATGGCCAAGCGCGATGATGCCCACGCCGGTCTGGATCGGGGAGGACAACTATCGGCGCTGCTTGATCAGGCCGAGCGGGTTCTGACCCGTCTGGAGCAGGCGTTTGCACCCGCTCCGCTTGCTCCTGATTGGACCTCTGCGGTGGCCTTTCGCTGGCGCAAGCGTGGCAACCGGACCTGGCTGCAAGCGGTGCGCCACCTCTCGCCGATTGCGCTCGACGACTTGCAGGGCATTGACGAGCAAAAGCGGCGCGTGGAGCGCAACACCGGTCAATTCACAGCAGGCAAGCCTGCGAACAATGTCTTGTTAACGGGTGCCAGGGGTACCGGAAAATCCTCGCTAGTCAAGGCCTGCTTGAACAAATACGCGCCCAAGGGGCTGCGCCTCATCGAGATGGACAAGACCGATCTCGTCGATCTGCCCGACCTGATGGATCTGCTCGTGGACCGACCCGAGCGTTTCATCGTGTTCGCCGACGATCTGTCGTTTGACGAGGGAGAGGTCGGTTACAAGGCGCTCAAGTCGGTGCTCGATGGTTCCATCGCAGCGCAGGCCGACAACGTGCTGATCTACGCCACGTCCAATCGACGTCACCTGCTGCCCGAGTACATGCACGAGAACCTCACCTACCAGCATACGGAAAGTGGCGAGGTGCACCCGGGCGAGGTGGTGGAGGAAAAGATCAGCCTTTCCGACCGATTTGGCCTATGGGTGAGCTTTTATCCGTTCGATCAGGATCACTACCTGCGAATCGTCGAGCATTGGCTGCAGGCGTTCGGCGCCACACCCAAACAAGCCAGCAGTGCGCACGCAGAGGCGCTGGTGTGGGCGCTCGAGAGGGGTTCACGCTCCGGGCGCATCGCGTGGCAGTTCGCGCGCGATTATGCCGGTCGCAAGGCGCGCTGATGCACGAGCCTTCGCAGGCCGAGCGTTCGCTCGTGCCCGTCGCAGTCGGCGTGCTGGTGCGGGCAGACGGCAGTTTCCTGTTGGCTAGCAGGCCTGCGGGCAAGCCCTACGCAGGTTATTGGGAATTTCCCGGCGGGAAGATCGAGCAAGGCGAGACGCTTCTGCAGGCGCTGGCACGCGAACTGCGCGAGGAACTCGGCATTACCCATGTCCAGGCGTCTTACTGGCGATCTTGCGTGATGGACTACCCCCACGCCCGGGTCGAACTCCAGTTCTGCAAGGTCACGCAGTGGGAGGGTGATCTGCGACCCTGTGAGGGGCAAGCCCTTTCTTGGGAACGCCTGCCGGTGCGCGTAACGCCAGTGTTGCCTGGGACCCTCCCCGTGCTGCAATGGCTGGCCGAGGAGCGTGAGTAGACCGGTGCGCGGCGTTTGACCCCGGATTAACGCACGGGGCTTACCGCGCACTTGGTCAGTGTTTGGCCGCCTGCTGTGGCTCGGACGCCCGGGCCGATGGATCGTCCGTCTCCTCACCAGTGACTGGCGTGGTCGCGACACGATACTGCTCACTGGCCCAGGCGCCGAAATCCATGTTTTTGCAGCGTTCGCTGCAAAAGGGGCGCCAGGGATTGTCCACAGCATAGCGACTGGCTCCACCGCAAGCCGGGCAGCGCACGCTGCGCATCGTGGGTGATTTCTCAGAGGCACTCATGGACACAGGGCAATTTCAAAGGCGACGTCCGTCGTCACGGGCTTCAGCTTCCAATCAGCGTCCGGCCGCATGTAGCGCACCGACACCATGAGGCGGTGACCCGTGGTCTCAGGCACCACGCCCAGCGCGCCGTCCACCCGCAGCCGCATGAGCTGGTACGTGCGTCCGGACAGATTCTGTTGGTAAGTGCCGCCAGCAGCCAGCGTCTTGTGTGGGGTCCCGGAATCCCGAAGAAGGCGCAGAAGCAGTTCAACGGTCATCGCCAGCGGGCTGAACACCTCCATCCAGCGCGCCATATCCAACCGTCGCTGGTCTTCCGGCAGATGCTGCCATGCGTAGTACGCAGGCAAGTCGAATTCACAGGTTCCGCCGGGAATGCTGGCGCGGCTGCGGATGGCCATCAGCCACTCGTTCTCCAGCAGGGGTTGACCAGGTTTGCCCAGTTGCTGGCTCAAGCCTTGAAATGCTGCATCAATTTCCGCCAGCACCTCGTCCAAGGCCTGCTCGGACACGGCTGAATTACCGCGAAAGCCAAGGAATTGCTGCCGTTGACGCTCCAGATCCTTCAACAGATCGGATTTGAGATCCTGACGCGTGGCGACATCCATGATCTCGAACATCGAGAGCAGGGCGTAGTGATGATCAAACGGGTGGGCACGCTGCAGCAGAAAGTTCACCCGGCGAAACAGGTATTCGAGGCGCAACAGGGTGCGAACGCGTTCGCTCAGGGGATATTCGTAAAGGATCACGGGCCGGTGGGGGTTGAATGCGCAGCGATCGGGTGAAACGCCCGTGCCGCCACGTGCCCTTCAGAGTCAAACGAAAAAAGGGCAGGCGTCAAGCACGCTCGTTGACATTGTCATGCATGTGGCACGGGAATTCAAATTGCGCCGGCCATCTGCAGGTACTGCGCATGAAGCGCGCGCGTGCGCGACCGCAATGCGTCAAGGCTGGTACTGTTATCGATCAGATCGTCGGCAACGCGGCGTCGGGCTTCACGCGTGGCCTGGGTCGCCATGATGGCGCGCACCTCTTCGGCGCTGAGCCCCGAACGGTGCATCACACGTGCGATCTGAAGGGCCTCGGGACAGTCAACCACAGCGATGCGGTCCAGGTAAGCGCGCCAACGCGCGAGGCCTTCGACCAGGAGCGGAACGACGAGAACGAGATAGTTGCCCTTCACCATGGATGCCCGTTCGCGCAGCACTTCGCCCACGCGGGGGTGGAGGATGGATTCGAGTTGGTGGCGCAACGCCGGATCCGCAAATACGGCAGCGCGCATGCGGGCGCGGTCAAGCGCGCCTTGTGCGGTAATCATGGCATCACCAAACGCTGCGCGCAGCGGTTCAATGGCGGCGCCGCCAGGGGCAGTGAGCTCATGCGAGATGCGGTCAGCATCCAACACGGCGGCTCCCATTTCAGCAAGAAGCTCGGCCACGGCAGATTTGCCCGAGCCGATGCCTCCGGTGAGACCGACCGTGAAACGACGCGGGGTCAGCCCAGGGGACGATGCCACCATGCTTGGACCCGATCAGGCGCCACCGGGCAGCACCCAGGCGATGAGTTGTGCGGGGCCGAGCAACAGCATGATCAGGCCTGCCGTTGCCAGGAATGGGCCGAAGGGAATGGGTTTGCCGCGCTCGGCTAGCCCGCTGAACTGCAGCGCAATGCCAATGACGGCGCCGGCCACAGCCGACAGCAAAATGATGGGCAGCAAGGCGACCACGCCGAACCAGGCGCCAAGCGCGGCGAAGAGTTTGAAGTCGCCGTAGCCCATGCCTTCCTTGCCCGTGAGCAGCTTGAACGCCTGATACACGATCCAAAGGCTGGCATAGCCGACGGCAGCTCCCCACACGGCTTGCGGCAGAAAGCTGGGATCCAGGGCGGCATGCAGCAGAAGGCCCAGCCAAAGCAGCGGCAGCGTGATGCTGTCCGGCAAGAGCGTGGTGTCGTAATCGATGAATGCCAGGGCAATCAGGGCCCACAGGAGCATCACCAGTCCCAAGGACCAGGGTGACAAGCCATGCAGCGCAATCACCGAGGCACTCAGGATGCCGGAGAGCAGTTCCACCAACGGATAACGCGCCGCGATGCGCGCGCCACAACCCGAGCAGCGCGCCCGCAGCAGAATCCAGCTCAGAACTGGAACGTTCTCCCACCAGCGGATCGCATGTCCGCAGTGGCCGCAGCGTGAATGCGGATGCAACAGGTTAAAGGGCTCGCTTGTGGATGGTTCGAGTTCCGGATGCAGGGTGGCTTGGGCGTCACGCTGCCAGGCGTTTTCG
>JAGWOZ010000092.1 GCA_028870715.1 Betaproteobacteria bacterium
TATGTCACTGCCGCGCTGGCCATACTCTGCACCCTGGGGAGCGTGCTGTTCGTGATGCGCCTGGCGGAGCGGACGCAACAGGAGAACCGGCGCCGCAACCAGCACCGCAGGATTGGGGTTCCAGCCGAGATCCTCGAGGCGCTCGGGGTAGAAGCTGGGGATACCTTGGCCTGGGAGGTCGGGGAGGATGGGACGGTGCGCGTGCGCCGGGCGGAACGCGCGGCGAAGACGTCGGAGCGCACGTGATACGCCAGGGCTTCCCACGGCCGTGAAGGTTGTGCTGTTTCGCCGGCTGCTCCGCGCCGCAGCGATGTCCATCCGGTGCGATGGGAGAGCAAGGCTTCGGACTGCGCTGAGCCGTCGGCCAAAGGTTTTGCGGTGCGCCCGGGTGGCCATGAACTGGGGGATCTATCGGTTCCTAGACGCCACGGCTGGATGACAATAACAACGTCTCGCTCGCCCGATACCTGGAGATGGCTGAACCCAACACGCTCGCGGCTTTGCAGGCCGAGAATGCTCGCCTGATTGCGCTATTGGAGTCCCACGGCGTTGCCTGGCGTCTTCCGCCGGAGCCGGTGAGGCTCTCAACCCATGAGAAGGTTGCCCTGTTTCGCCGCCTCTTCCACGGACGCGCCGACGCCTACCCGGTCCGCTGGGAAAGCAAGAGCACCGGCCGGTCAGGGTATTCACCCGCTTGCGCCAACGAATGGCGGTCCGGCGTCTGCGAGAAACCTCGCATCAAGTGCAGCGACTGTGGCCATCGCCTGTTGATCCCGCTTTCCGATGCGGTCATATACGCCCACCTCGCAGGCAAGCATACGATCGGGGTCTATCCCTTGTTGGAAGACGAGGCTTGCTATTTCGTTGCCGTCGATTTCGACGAAGCGGAGTGGCAAGAAGATGCTCGCGCGTTCCGGCAATCCTGCGAGGAATTGGGTGTCCCCGTGGCACTGGAAATTTCGCGCTCCGGCCGGGGTGCGCACGCTTGGATCTTCTTCGCTGACAAGATTTCGGCGCGCGACGCCCGCCGCTTGGCGACGAGCATCATGACGCATACCTGCTCGCGCACACGCCAACTGAGGTTGGAATCGTATGACCGGCTCTTTCCGAACCAGGACACGATGCCGAAAGGCGGATTCGGAAACCTGATCGCGTTGCCGCTTCAAAAGGGCCCCCGGGAAGAAGGTGCCAGTGTGTTCGTCGATCCCGCGCTGCACCCCTATCCGGACCAATGGGCGTTCCTGGCCTCGATTCAACCGATGGAGGCGCATGACATCGAACCGACGATCCTGCGCGCAACGGGAGGCGTGCATCCGCTGGACGTCACCTTCATTGACGAGGAGGATCTGGCCACGCCATGGCGGCGTGATGTCGCGCAGCCGGCGAGACTCGCCGGCACGATGCCGGCATCGCTGACCGTGACCCTGGCGAATCTGATCTATTTCGACAAGGCGCAGCTTCCGCAGTCGCTGGCCAATCGCCTGATCCGCTTGGCCGCGTTCCAGAATCCCGCGTTCTACAAAGCGCAGGCCATGCGCATGTCCGTGTGGGACAAGCCGCGCGTCATCGGCACGGCCGAAAATTTTCCACGGCACATCGCCTTACCACGCGGTTGCCTCGAGGCCGCCCAAGAGCTGCTGCGCACCAACGGCATTCGCTGCGAATTCCATGATGAGCGGTACGCTGGCGAGCCCATCGACGCCGCCTTCGTCGGCAGCTTGCGCCTTGATCAGGAAACGGCCGTTGCCGCGATGCTGCGCCACGATGTCGGCGTGCTGAACGCACCGACGGCTTTCGGCAAGACGGTTACGGCGGCAGCCATGATCGCCCAGCGCGGTGTCAACACCTTGGTGCTGGTCCATCGCACCGAACTCCTGAAGCAATGGCAGGAACGCTTGCAAGCGTTCCTGGGTGTGGGCAAAGGCATCGTGGGCACGATTGGGGGCGGCAAGTCGCGTCCTACGGGCATGATCGACATCGCCGTGATGCAATCGCTGTCTCGGCAAGACGAAGTCAATCCCTTGGTCGAGCACTACGGGCATCTCATCGTGGATGAGTGTCATCATGTGGGCGCGGCGTCGTTCGATGCCATCCTCAAGCGCGCCAAGGCCAAATTCGTCCTTGGCCTGACAGCCACACCGATTCGCCGTGATGGGCAGCAGCCGATCATCTTCATGCAGTGCGGGCCCATACGCTATACGGCAGCCAGGCCGGCCAGTGCGCCCCATGATCTCGAAGTCGTGCCACGATCTTGCCATGACCCCATCGACTTGCCGACAGGGGCGCCGATCCAGGATGTGTTCCGTCACCTGGTCAATGATCAGGCGCGCACCGCGGCCATTGCCGCCGAAATCAAACGGGCGGTTGCCCAAGGGCGTAAGGTCCTGGTGCTGACCGAGCGCACGGAACACCTTGACGCCATCCTGGCCGCCATGAACAACCAGACGCCGCAGCCATTTGTCTTGCATGGTCGCATGTCGAAGAAACAGCGGGCGACGCTGGTTGCTGCACTCGACGCATTACCAGCAGACGCACCGCGCGTGCTCCTTGCCACCGGCAAGCTGGTTGGCGAAGGATTCGACCATGCGCCGTTGGACACACTGGTGTTGGCCATGCCGATCTCTTGGAGGGGCACGCTCCAGCAGTACGCAGGTCGCCTGCATCGGGAGCATGCGTCGAAAGCGGATGTTCGGATCGTTGATTTCGTGGACACCGGGCATCCCGCACTGCTGCGGATGTGGGAGAAACGGCAACGTGGCTACCGCGCGATGGGGTACCGATTGGCGTCCGACGCGTGCTGATTCTGATTTTTAGCCGCCCCAACCCGTAGCAGGTCGCCCCATTGGCCGTTATGGTGGCCCCGGCCTATTGCTTATGAGGCTTATGAGCGCCCCCAGGGTCGGCTCGCCGACCCGTCACACCCGCGGGGGTCCAGGAAACTTGGGGCGGCCCCGCGTTTCCTCGAGGCCGAAGATCCGAATGGTTGTGCCTGCGTGCGCGCGGAGTCGATTTTGATTCGCGCGCTGGCGCGTCGTTGCTCAATTGACCGTGAATAGGAAATTGGAATGTCCAAGTCTGGGCACTTCCGGACCGAGACGACGCCGAGAACGCCAGCAACCGGGCACGGCTGGCGCATCGTTGTCGAGGTCGCGCGCGGGGCTCTTGACCTTTGGGTGTCATGGCTGCGTTGCCGACATACGCGCAGCAGCCTTCCTTAGCCGCTTTGCCTCGGCACGCGCCTGCGCCAGCAGGCGTTCCCAATCACTCGGCGGGTGACCGCTGCCCAGCATCTTGCGGAAGACCAGGTAGGCGTCGTCACGACGCTCATAGGCGCGCTTGGTGTCCTCGTCATTAACCCAGGCGAACACGATCACCTTGCTTGGCGCGTGGTAGCGGAAGAACAGCCGGTACTGCTGGAAGAATTTGGCCCGGAGCCAGTGCTTGTGCTCCGCTCCAAGTGTGCCACCCTGCCGGTACTCGGACCGCGCCGGGTCTTGCGGGATGACATCGAACGCCAGCTTGGCGATGGCCGCCAGGCGCTTGGCGGCGTTTTTCTTCGCGTATCCAGCAGGGTCTTTTTGTTTGAGCGCCTCGACCTGCCTGGCCAGGTCTTCGAGTTGCGCAAGGAATAGCGGGTGCGCGAAAACCGTCCAACCGTGAACGACCAAGGGGGCGGGCTGGCCCATACTCATTCATCGTCTGCCGACAGCGTGGCGTCAAGATCGACTTCGATGCCGCCGGCCAGCGACTTGAGACGCTGCACGAAACCGGCGTCGACGGCCTGCAGACGCTCAGGATGGCTGGCGATGTCGCGCGCCAGGAAGCTCAGGAACTGACCGAGCACGGGGTCGTTGTCTTCAGAAGACTCGGCGCGGGTCAGGACGACTTCTCCGCCAGGACGGATCGTGAAGTGGATCTTGTCGCGCTTGCCGAGGCGCAGCGCACGACGCACGGTTTCCGGGACCGTGGTCTGGTAGCGGTCGGTCAGGGTCGATTCGGCTTCGAGGGTGGTAGGCATGGCGATGCTCCGGCTGCGGGTCGATACAACGAAAACAATAATGCACCCGCATTGCGATGTCAATGCGAATGCATTACCTCTTGTCGCGCATGATGCGCACGGTCCCCTACCGGCGTCCGATTGGCCCCAAGCCACGCCACGTCGTGACGACGGGGCCGGGTCAGAGACCGGCTTGGTCGGTTCGGTCCAAGCGTTGTGCCCGGCACCCGCACATCACGGCATGCTGGGCGTCGCCCAGCGCCCGGGGCCAGCTCGCCCGCCACAAACCTGAGCCGCCCGGGCGCGACTTGCCTCGCGCAGATCGCATGCTGTGATGGTGATCACCCACCTTTTCTGGAGATCACCATGCAAACTCCTCTCGATGCCGACTCGGCTGCCCTGCCGCATACAGGCCTGGCTGCTGGCCTGCGCGACTTGACCCTGGCCCTGTTCTGGAGCGACGCCGCGGCCGGCGTGCGCGGGTGGCTGTTGCGCTTGTCGGTGAGAAGACGGACTCTGATCAAGAGCCGGAAACCGAGGCCAGTGCATGGTCCGCCAACGACCGTTGATCCCCCATGCCCTTGAGCTGGTTCCACGATGACCGAAATGGCTGTCGTGTGCATGGGGCCGACGATTTCTAGAACTTACGTGAAGGAATGCACGTCTAGTCGTTTTATATGCGCTGCAGGCCCTGCGGTCTGCGCCCCTGCTTGGCACAATCGCTGGCATGTTGCCCCTCGCTTCTTGCGCTCGAGCTTTTCAACTCGATGCGATCCCATGTCTCGCCTGAACACCCCATCTCGAATCACGGCCTTACTGGCGCTACCAGTGGTCATCATGTTGCTGTGGGCGATCTGGAACGAATTTTGGCAATTTCAAATCGCCAAGCATGATGCGCAGGCCCGCGCGCAGAGTGAGGGCCTGCAATATGCCAATCGAATCGCCAACCGGCTCGATTTGCAATTCTCCGCGCTGCAATTCATCGGCACCGCACTATTGCAGTCAGACCGTGCCTCGAATCAGCCCAGCGTCAAGACGATCCAAATTCTCCGGCTCTATCTGGCTTTGCACCCCGGCCTCTATGCCTTCAATATCCAATCGCCGGATGGAAACCGGATCGTCTGGTCTACCCATCGGCAAAGCGCCCGCCCGATCAATCCAGCGCGGGTTTTCACTCCTCTTGCGCGGAATTCGCAGTTTCTACTGGGGCAGAGCCAATATGCGCAACGCGTCCAGTCGCGCGTGATCCCCATGCGCTACCGTGTCACCGACCGTTCGGGTCGAGTCCAGTTTTTCGTCGGTACGCCCTATCGGGTCGATCGCTTACTGGAATATTTCGATTCTGCGCCCTGGCGTTTCCAGGTGATCGATACCCGCGATCACCGCGTCGTCGGAATCTGGCAGCGTAGCCAGGCCGGGCGGACGACAACGCTTTCCAAGCCAGCGGCAACAGAAGCAGAGTTTGGACCCGACATCGCTGTGCCAGGCTACCCGTTCGCGATCAAGGCCGGTTGGCCCCCGGCGCTCGTCACCCAAGCCTGGCTCAAGGGAGCATGGCCACGCTGGCTGCTCGAGGTCCTCGCCGTAACGCTTCTGGCCCTGGCCGCCTGGTGGATGCGTCGTCTACTGCGGCAGCAACAAGCCGACAGAAGCCGCCTGCGAGCTGCGGCGTACAGCGACCCGCTGACGGGCCTGCCCAACCGCTTGGCTCTGCAGCAGCGCCTGCCCTTGGCGCAGGCGCAAGCCAGGCGCAACGGAACCCTACTGGCCGTCGGATTCATGGATCTGGATGATTTCAAACCGATCAACGACACCTGGGGACATGCGGCGGGTGATGCCCTGTTGCGGAGTGTTGCCGAACGCCTGCGGTCCTGCATGCGCGAAACCGATCTGGTGGCGCGCTTGGGCGGGGATGAATTCGTCCTGGTCTTTGAAGGCCTGACGCGATCCGACGATCTCACGGCAGCACTCCAGCGTATCCATGCTGCCGTCGAGCAGCCGTTTACCCTTCCCGGCGGCCACCGCGCCCAAGTCGGTATCAGTCTCGGCCTGACCCTATACCCAGACGACGACTCCGACGCTGATCTGCTGCTGCGTCATGCCGACGCAGCGTTGTATGCCAGCAAACTGCACAAGGCTGACCGCCCCCGTTGGTGGCGATTGTGGGGACAAGACGGTCAAGATAGTGACGACACTCGGATGGAGCGCAATCCGCTGCGCATCGATCCCTATGGCCCGGCAGCCGGAGGATTGCTCGAATCGGCACAAGAGCATTTTGCGGCGGCGGCAGACAGTTTTGTCGGCCGCTTTTACGCCGCTGCGGCCCAGGAGACCGAATCGGCGGCAATACTCTCACGCCTGACTCCTGCCGAATTCTCCCGCCTCAAGGCACGACAGGCCGAACACCTGCGCAGCCTGCTGTCTGCGGATTTGACGGAAGACGACCAGCGCCAGCGGGCCGCGCGGGTCGGGGAGATCCACGCCCTTGTTGGCATGCGATCGGCAGCCGTGGTCAAGTCATTCGGAATGTATCTGCAACGACTGAGTCAGATCGTCGGAAGCTTGCATGCCCGCGTTTCGGATCGACAAGATCTGGCGCACATTCTGATCGGCCGGCTGCAAGTCGAACTGGAAGCCCAGGTCGAGTCCATCCAACAGACCCATGATCAATTTCCACAGTGGATTTTCCGACTGGAGCAGCGGTTTCCGGAATGGGGGCACTGGATCGATTTCGTGCGGGAGATGCTGGATGAGGTCATCAAGCTGCCGGGCATTTGCGCTGCGGTTTTTTACAAACCCGATGCGCAGGGGCACTTCGTTTACGAATTCAACTCCGGACGCTTCGGGGACTACATGCGCTCCCTCGTACGCCATGGCGTGCCATCGTTGGTGCTGAACAGGCACAGCCCCTACGGCCAGTCCCCGCATCCCCGCGCCTGGCGCAGTGAGAGGATTGAAACCAACCCCAGCTATTCCAGCGATCCCCGCATGGCCCCCTGGAAAGAAGCCGCGCACGCGGTGGGCATCCGCAGTTCGGTCGCCATTCCGATCAAGGACGGACGGGACCATATGGTGGGCGTGATCGGCCTGTATGGCTTGTATCCCGGACAGTTCGAGAGCGCGGCGATGCAGGCGTTCTCCGACAGTCTGGCGCAAGTGTGCCGCCGTTTCCTGCAAAGATCCCAATCCTCGCGTCTGAGCCCGCCTCTGCCTGCGCAGGAGCGCAGTCACTGGCGCGAACGCCTGTTCGGCGGCGGACTGGAGATGTTCATGCAGCCGGTGGTCAATCTGCACACGGGCAAGCCGTTCAAGGTCGAGGCACTGGCCCGTTTGCGCCTGGGGGATGGGAAGTTGATCACTCCGGGGCAGTTCTTGCCCACATTTGGGAGTGGCGAACTGTCCCACCTGTTCGTCCTCGGACTGGATCAAGCACTGTCGCAAGTAACCCGGTGGGACGCCCTGGGCCTTTCGCTCGAGATGTCCATCAACCTGCCTCCCGAAGTGTTGCTCGACGCCGGCTGTCCGCGCTGGATCGACGACGCCTTGCAAAAGCACCGTATCGCCCCGAAACGGCTACATCTGGAAATTCTGGAAAGCGCGGAGTTCGACGATGACAAGCGCCGCGATGCGGCTGTGCAAATGCTGACCGATTTGGGCGTGCGTCTGGTCATGGATGACCTGGGCTCGGGCTACAGCAGTCTGCTGCGTTTGCGCGCCCTGCCGTTTCATGCCTTCAAGATCGATCAGGGGCTGGTGCGCGAAGCGCACAAAGATCCTCGCCGGATCATTGGCTTCATCGGCGCGCTGGTGCGGTTGGGGAAAGGACTCGGACTCATGGTGGCGGTCGAAGGCCTGGAAACGCCTGACCTGATCGAGGCCGCAGCCGTGTTGGGCGCGGACGGCGGTCAGGGCTATGCACTGGCCAAGCCGATGCCCGCTTCCGATCTACCGGACTGGGTGCGGCATTTCCGTCTGAGCATGGATCACTCCAACCCCCAAACTCTCCTGGGCACAGTCGCGGCAGATTGGCTTCGGGAACAAACCGTGCTCTTCCCCCAATCCCGATCGGGAACAGGCGCGGTTGTCACCGCGCCGGTCAATTGCCAGAATGCACCGACGCCGGATTCCATCGAGTAACCTACGCCAAATCGACTGATTGCCCCCGATGAACCAAACCAACGCCACCACCTTCATTCACAATGCCCTGGCGCTCATGGCCCGGCGCGGCGGCTCCGACTTGTTCCTCTCGGCCGGCTTCCCACCCGCCATGAAGCTCGACGGCCAGATGGAACGCCTGTCCACCGACGCGTTGACCCCCGAGCATACCCAGGCCCTGGCCAAGGCGATCATGAATGACAGGCAGCGCTCGGACTTCGAGCGCAACAAGGCGGTGAATTTCGCGATCTCGCCCAGCGGCATTGGCCGGTTTCGCTGCAACGCCTTCACCCAGCGCGGCAGCGTGGCGTTGGTGGCCCGCAAGATTCCTCTGGACATCCCGACGATCGACGCCTTGCGCCTGCCCGGCGTGCTCAAGGAACTGTCCCTGACCAAGCGTGGACTCATTATCTTCGTGGGGGCCACGGGCAGCGGCAAGAGTACGAGCCTGGCCGCGATGGTGGATCATCGCAACGAGCACACCAAGGGGCACATCATCACGATCGAGGACCCCATCGAATTCCTGCACAAGCACAAGAACTGCATCGTCAACCAGCGCGAGGTCGGGATCGACTCGGAAGGCTGGGAAGACGCGCTCAAGGATACCCTGCGCCAGGCGCCGGATGTGATCTTGATGGGAGAAATCCGCGACCGCGAAACGATGGATCATGCCGTGGCTTTCGCGGAAACGGGACATCTCGCGCTGGCCACCTTGCACGCGAACAATGCCAATCAGGCCATCGACCGGATCATCAACTTTTTCCCCGAGGACCGGCGTACGCAGCTCTTGATGGATCTGTCGCTCAACATCAAAGCCATCGTTTCGCAGCGCTTGCTGCCCCGGCACGACACTCCAGGCCGAGCGGCAGCGGTGGAGATTCTGATCAACACGCCCCTCATTGCCGACAAAATCCTCAAGGGCGAGGTCGGGGATATCAAGGATGTGATGAAAAAGTCGCGCGAACTGGGAATGCAAACCTTCGACCAGGCCCTATTCGATCTCTACGAGGATGGAAAAATCTCGTACGAGGAGGCTCTGCGCAATGCCGACTCTCTCAACGACCTGCGCCTGCAAATCAAGCTCAACAGCAAGCGTGGTGCCGCAGGGACCTCGATAGATAATCTGGCGATTATCTGAGGAGCATTCACGGGCCTGCGTCCTCCCGGCGCCGCATGGCTGTCCCTTCTCCGCTTCGCTATGAGGCTTCCAGCGCCTTTCCGACGTTCGCCGGGCTATCGGCGACCATCGACGCTAGGCTATTGGCTCGCACGCGGGCTTCCTATCGATCTTTCCGTAATTCATGACAGGGCCACCACTTGGAAAATGGCACAGCAACTGGACGGCGCCGGCCTGGTCGAAATGAACCGTGAGAAGACGCATACCTGCCACATGGGAAACCACCCGGCGCCACCGGATCGGAGCTATGGATGCGGCACTTGTCCGGCCTGCGAACTTCGCCGGCTATGAACGTTACCTTGAAAGCCAAGCCTCATGAAGGCCACCGTGCAATTGACTGTTGCCTCGGCGGGGTTCGAATCGGCCCGGCGCATTGACAACTTGCCCGAGGGTCACCGCAGCAGACGCCTGCATGGCCATGGATTCCGAGCGGCCGTCACCACTGAGCTTCCTCATGGGTGGAGTCGTTTCCCGGGCGGGGAAGTCGATGCGCTTCGCCAGCGGTTGGAGCAGTGCATCGACCCACTGAACTATGCATACCTCAACGACTACCTAGACACGCCGACTGACGAGAATTTGGCGCGCTGGATCCATGAGCGTCTCTGTGTACCTGGCATTGCGCGCATTGCGATCCAGAGCACGGCTACGCAGGGAGTCGATCTTGACCGCGATGGAATGGCGCACGTCTGGCGCCGCTACCGCTTTCAGTCGTCCCATCGACTACCCAACGTTCCACCTGGCCACAAATGCGGGCGTATGCACGGCCACGGCTTCGAGGCCGTCGTTCACGCGAATCAGGGCCTGGACTCGCGGCTGCCGAGGATCGACGACGACAACCTCGACAATCTGTGGCTGCCGCTTCATGCGCAGTTGAACTACCGTTGTTTGAACGAGATCGAGGGATTGGAGAACCCCACGAGCGAGCATATCGCTGCGTGGATCTGGCGGCGCCTGAAAGCCAAACTTCCCGAGCTCTCGTGGGTATCGGTCTTCGAGACTGGCTCAAGCGGGGCGAACTTCGACGGTAGAGATTATCGAATCTGGAAGGAATTCACGCTCGACAGCGCCGTGCGACTTCGCCACGCTCCGCCGAATCATTCCAGATCGGGCATCCACGGCCACACATACACATTACGCCTGCATCTGAAGGCCCCTTTGGACGCGGCAATGGGGTGGACCGTGGACTTCGGTGACGTCAAACAGATCTTCGAACCCATCTTCAAATCGATCGATCACCACCCACTGTTCGAAGTCGAAGGCATTCGAGATGGCGACACGGCAAGCATCGCCGCCTGGGTTTTTGAGAATGCAGCGAGGAAACTCCCCGAACTGACACAAGTTGATCTGTACGAAACACCGGGCTGCGGATCCATATTGGCGATAGATAAGGATGGACCAATCTTGCCCATCTGATGACGACGTACACGTATGTGCTGCGTGCCACAGCATCGTGGGGCAGCTGTGATGGGGTACCCCAGAAAAACCCGGCTAGCGGCGAATCGGCGGGAGTGATTGAAGAACCATCCCAACTTCGCCGCCAGCTTCTCCGTCTCGACGTGGGTGTACCGCCTGAGCGCCTGGGTCTCGCATTTTTAGGTCGCGTTGAGAAAGCATGCGTGAGGCAGCTTTCCCCGTATGCATTTTATATGTATAATTGCAACAATGGGCGTTGAGTTCGATCCGGCCAAGGCGCGCAGCAATCTACGCAAGCATGGCGTGAGCTTCGCCCATGCCGAGGATGCTTTGCACGACGGCATGGCGCTGACCATCGAAGACCCGGACGCGCATGGCGAGCAGCGGTTCGTCACCCTGGGGATGGACTCGCTCGGGCGCGTGCTCGTCGTGGTGCATACCCAGCGCGGGGAATCCGTGCGGATCATTTCGGCCCGCAAGGCCAGCCCGGGCGAAACGGAGAAATACCATGCGTGAAGACTACGATTTCAGCAAAGGCAAGCGCGGCGCGGTCATCGCCACGCCAGGCAAGAAGCGCATCACCATTTATCTGGATGCCGACGTGATCGACAGCTTTCAGAAACAGGCCGAGCAAAAAGGCGTGGGCTACCAAACACTGATCAATGCGGCGTTGCGCGAGGCATCCAGCAAGGAGCCGGTCACGCTCGACGCGCTGCGGCGTGTCATCCGCGAGGAACTGCACGCGGCGTAGGGCGGCAAGGTCGCGATCCCACACCGACCCAGCCAAGGCTGGGTTTTTTGAGATGCCCGCCATTATGTCTCTGATGCACAAAGGCCCCGGCCAGGGCGTCAGCACGCTGGCCAGCGCGGGCTCGAGCGGCCTCGAGCGGCCTGTGCAGTCCGGGCACCCGTTCGCACTCGCGAGGACCATGCCCTGCAGCTCGCACGGTGCCACGAGCTTTTTGGCGGTGCGCTCGTAGCGCTCCCGGATGCCTTAGGCCGGCAGCTGCGCAGGGTCAACCACGGCCACGCTCAGGACTTCGGACACGCGAGGCACCAGGGTCACGATCGGTATAGAGCACCATAAAACACCCTAACTCGCGCCGGTGGTCGCGGCCACTTCCTTGATGTCAACCACCTTCGAATCAACCATAGGGCTGTATATAGAGGTATAAAATGCCATAATCACCATCCCCATTCGTTCTGCAGACTTCTGACATGGCTGGCGATCATCATCGCCGCTGCGCCCGCGCTGCGCGTCGGCCTCGCGCTGGCGTTGCTCCAGGCGTTCGCGCGCCTGGCGGATCGCATCAAGTCGCGCCTGGCGCCGCTCGATCTCGGCCGGGATGTCCAACTCGGGCTCCTGCGCCTCGGCCTCGTCGGTGGCCTTCGTTCGCGCCAGC
>JAGWOZ010000344.1 GCA_028870715.1 Betaproteobacteria bacterium
CTGAAGCGCCCTTTGGAGGCGCGACCTCCGGCGCACCCCATCTGTCTGCCGGGGCCGTGGCGGCGCGGGGCCACTGGATCGACGGCAAAACCTTGCCCCACGCCGGGAGCAGCTTGAATCCCGGGCGTTTGTTTCTGGGCCAGCGTCTGGTCGTGGAACTGTCGTTCCATGGCGGTCACCACGTGCTGGCCGACGGCATCACGGGTGTGCTGTATGACGCCCAAACGGGGCGCTGTCTGTCGAGTTCGCGGCTGCTTCTGGACGTGGGCGGGCTGGCCGAGGTGAGCAAGGCACAGGCGCAGTCCTGGTTGCGCCGGCGCCTGGCCGCCCAAAAGGCCAGCAAGAAATAGGCCTTCGTCGTTGCCCGGGAAAGCGTGGCGCGAAGCGCCGCCCGTCAGCAATGGCGATCCTCTGGGTTGAACGGCATCGAGAGGACGGCGGTCCGTATCACGGATCAATGCTAGGGTGTCGAAGCCCCCTGGGCCGTGCACGACCCCTGTTGCCGTTTTATGGGGCGTCGGGCATGATGACACTGGATCGTTAAAACATGGGTTCCCACAGAGCATGAAGTACATATTTATCGCAATCCTTGCCTTGCTGACGGCGCCTGCATGGGCAGCGCCAAGCGTTCCGTCGATTCACGACGTCTACACAGCTGCGACGACAGGTCATTTGCAGCAGGCACAGAGCGAGATCAATCAAGTTCTCGCGGCCTACCCGAATTCCGGGAAGGCACACTATGTTGATGCGCGGGTGCTCGCGCTTGAAGGACAGTGGTCTCAGGCAGCAAATCAGCTGGAGCTGGCCCAGCGCCTTGATCCTGGGTTGCCCTTTGAACGGCAGGCGAACCTGCAAGCGTTTCAGCGGCAGATTGCGGCCCACACCGGACACGCGGCCAATGCAGGATCGCCAATCCCCATGGGCACCGTCATTGGCGGCGCATTGGGGTTGTTGGCAGTGCTGATGTTGATCGCGGTCTATCGCAGATCACGGCGCCCGCAGCCTGTTCAGGTCATGCCGGCAGGGTGGCCGAATCCGAGCGCACCTGCGGGTTTTGGCGCGCAGCCTGGCGCTTACCCTCAGCCTGGGGGTGGCGGCTCGGGCGGCTTTCTGGGCGCCGTTGGAACCGGGATCGGGATGGGCGCTGGCTTTGCAGCCGGTGAGATGCTGGTCGACAAATTGTTCGATCACAACAACACGGGGATGGGGCAAGGCGGGGGCTTCATGCCGAATGCGGACGCTTCGCAAGCGCTGCCGGACGATCAAGACTTCGGTGTGAACGATGCGGGAAGTTGGTCCGATGACTCAGGCGGTGGCGGCATGGACGACTCCGGCGGCTGGAACTGACGCATTGCGACACCGCCTGGCATCGATTCTGGAGGCTGCCGAGGTGGACGCAACGCACTACTGCAAGGGCGCCATGTGGCCAGGCAGTCATCGCGCAGGGAAACGATCATGCGCCCGCTGATGCTCACACCGAGTTGTCTCGCAGATGCCGTGCTGTGTGATGCATCGCTCAGGTCTTTTGCTTTGGCATGATCAGCCGACCACGCTTGCACTGGTTTCGCATGCTCTTTGTATGGCATGGCTCGGTGCTACCCAAGATCTGGGTGCAGCTTCTGATCGTTGCCGCGATGGCCGAAGCCATCACCGTCAGCGGGGGCGACATCCTGGGCTGGAAGGTTGGCCTGACGTTTATTCCGTTCACCCTCATTGGCATTGCACTGGCCATCTTTCTCGGTTTTCGTAACAGCGCCAGCTACGAGCGCTATTGGGAAGCCAGGAAGCTTTGGGGTTCGCTGCTGAATGCGAGCCGGTCCTTGACCCGGCAATACCTTTCCTGGGTGCAACAACCCGAGGATGCAAAGCCGTTCGTCTATGCCCTCATCGCCACGGCACACGCGTTGCGGCATCAGCTCCGGGGCACCGATTCGATGGAGCAGCTAAGGCCACTGCTCGATCAACCTTTGGGAGAGCAGATCGCGTCCGCCCGTTCAAAGCCGGCACAACTGCTTTTGCATCTGGTTGACATCCTCCCCGCCCTTGGCTTTCGCCACCGCTTGCGCGGGAAGGACGGGGATTCCTACGGCGCTACGCATGAGTGACCTCGCGCGCAGTCGCTTCGGTGGGTTCCTGCTTCATCGAGGGGCCTGAATGCACCACCTCTCCACA
>JAGWOZ010000093.1 GCA_028870715.1 Betaproteobacteria bacterium
CCCGGGGTGAAGCGCGAGTGGTGGTGCCATACCCCAAGCAACACATGGTTTGTCGCCGAGCGCGACACCGAGAAGGACGTCGTGCTGCGCACGTATTTCCACGAGGGTGATGTCTGATGAGACTGCCCGTCATCAGCGGTGAGTGGATCGACCGATCCCAACGTGTGGAGTTCCGTTTCGAAGGCAAGACCTACGAGGGTTTTGCCGGGGACACCATTACCTCCGCCTTGTGGGGGGCTGGTGTACGGGTGCTGGGCCGAAGCTTCAAGTACCACCGCCCGCGAGGCGTGCTGTCTTTTGCCAACCACGACACCAATGCCCTGCACCAGTGCGGCGACATGCTCAACGTGCGCTCCGACGTCACCCCGCTGCAGGCGGGCATGGATCTCACCGCCGTGAACACGTTCGGCGGCCTTGCCGCGGACAAGGGTCGCATCCTGGGCAAGCTCTCGCGCTTTCTGCCGGTGGGCTTTTACTACAAGGCCTTCCACACCAGAGGCCTGTTCCCGATGTGGGAGCGCATGTTCCGGGCCTTGACCGGTCTCGGCGAGGTTGATTTTCGCAGTCCACGCCGCCGATCCCCCAAGGCCTACGATTTCTGCGACGTGCTCGTGATCGGCGCGGGTCCTTCGGGACTTTGCGCGGCGCTTGCAGCTGCGGCCCAGGGCGCCGAAGTGGTGGTGGTCGATGAAAACGCGCGCATTGGCGGCAGCGCCGGCTACCAGCTCGGTGATGACCCGACACGGCGCGAGATTCTTGCTGACCTGCTCATGCAAGTCGGTGCGGAGCCCCACGTGCGCATTCTCACGGGGACATTCGCGGCCGGCTTCTACGCGGACCACTGGATTGCCCTTGTCAACGCCGAGCGCATGTGCAAGATGCGCGCCCGCAGCGTGGTGGTGGCCACCGGCGCTTTCGAGCAGCCGGCGGTCTTTCGCAATAACGATCTGCCGGGCGTGATGCTGGGTTCGGCATGTCAGCGCCTGATGTACCGCTACCGTGTCAAGCCGATGAACAACGCAGTTGTTCTGGCGGCCAATGCGGATGCCTATCGGGTCGCCCTCGATCTGCTCGCGCAGGGCGTGGCGGTGGCAGCCGTGGTGGACCTGCGTTCGCACCCGGGCATCGCCGAGGCGATGGCCACGCAGCTGCGCCAGGCAGGCGTGGACATCCAGTTGGGAAGCTGCATTGTTGAGGCGGTGCCGGGTCGCCGCGGGTCCAGCGTAAGCGCCGCGCGGATTGCGGCGCTTGCGCTCGATGGCACCCCATCGGGCAAGGTTCGTGACATCGCCTGCGATGGCATCGTGATGAGTGTCGGATGGGCGCCGGCTGCCAACCTTCTGTATCAAGCCGGTACCCGCATGGGCTACGACAAGAGTGTGGAGCAGTTCGTTCCGGCGGCTCTGCCACACGGTGTCTTCGCATGTGGCCGGGTCAACGGCGTGCATGAGCTGCAGCTTCGCCTCGTCGACGGACGTCGCGCTGGCAGCCATGCCGCAGAGGCTGCGGGTTTCGGCCAAGCCAGCAGCGTCAGCCTGCAGCCTCAGGCGGAAAGTCCAACCCATGCATGGCCCATCGTCGCTCATCCGCACGGCAAGAACTTCGTGGATTTCGATGAGGACTT
Organism: Betaproteobacteria bacterium; assembly: GCA_028870715.1. Taxonomy (GTDB): domain Bacteria; phylum Pseudomonadota; class Gammaproteobacteria; order Burkholderiales; family Burkholderiaceae_C; genus Thiomonas_A. The sequence goes on from JAGWOZ010000093.1 coordinate 1,625, forward strand.
GCAACTCAAGGACTTTCACAACGCCATCCAGGAAGGCTTCGACAATATCGAGCTGTTGAAGCGGTTTTCAACGGTTGGGATGGGCCCCAGCCAGGGCAAGCACTCCAACATGAACGCGTTGCGGATCCTTGCGCGCTTGACGGGCAAGGATCCGCAGGAGGTGGGCACCACCACAGCCCGGCCCTTCTACCATCCGGTACCCATGGCCATCCTTGCGGGCCGTGGCTTTAACCCTGAACGGCGCACACCGCTGCATTCCCGCCACGAGGCGCTGGGGGCGCATTGGATGCCCGCTGGCGTGTGGCGACGTCCCGAGTTCTACCGCATCTCTGGCAAGGATCGCGTTGCCTGTATCCACGAGGAAGCCGGTGCGGTTCGCACACGCGTTGGTCTCATCGACGTGGGAACACTTGGCAAGCTGGAGGTGATCGGTCCTCAGGCGGCGGAATTCCTGGAACGGGTCTATGTCTCCAACTATGCCAACCTCAAGGTTGGCATGACGCGCTACGCAGTGATGTGCGACGAGGCTGGCGTGGTCACGGACGACGGCGTGGTTGCGCGCCTGGCGGATGACCACTTCTATTTCACCACCACGACGTCGGGATCAGCGGCCGTTTACCGTGAGCTGTCCCGGCTCAACACGGTGTGGCGACTGGACTGCGGCATCATCAATCACACCGGTGCCTTTGCTGCGATGAACCTTGCCGGACCGTGCTCCCGCGCGGTCCTCGGGACGCTCACGGATCTGGATCTTTCCACAACGTCCTTCCCGTATCTGGCGGTGCGTCAAGGCGAGGTCGCGGGTGTGCCAGCGCGCCTGATGCGCGTGGGATTCGTTGGCGAATGGGGCTACGAGATCCATGTGCCGGCCCATCGAGCCGGCGCCGTGTGGGACGCATTGATGGACGCTGGACGCAGCTTCGGCATCCGTCCCTTCGGCGTCGAGGCGCAGCGCCTGCTGCGTCTGGAGAAGGGGCACATCATCATTGGGCAGGACACGGACGGCCTGACCACGCCCCTTGAAGTGGGCATGGATTGGGCGGTGAAGATGACCAAACCGTTCTTCGTTGGCCAGCGCAGCCTCGCAGCGCTCGCCAAGAAGCCACGCAAGCAGCAGCTTGTGGGCCTCACCCTGGCGCCAGACCATGCGGGCGCGGTACCTCAGGAATGTCACCTGATCATCGCTGGGGGTGATATCGCCGGGCGCGTGACCAGCATGGCGTGGAGCCCCAGTCTGGGCCGGTATATCGGGCTGGCCTTGGTCCGCCCGGAGTTGGCGGCCAATGGGGGCGGGGTGCAGATCCGCCTGGGCGACGGCCAGATGGTTCAGGCCCTGGTCGCACCCACCCCGTTTTACGACCCTCACAACGCCAGGCAAAAGGAGGCAGCATGACCACCGTACGTGTGCCCTGCGTTGTGGCGGCAGAGGCCGCCGCCACAACGCAGGGCGAGCTGGCACGACAAGGAACCGTTGCAGCTTGCCTTGGGCTTGCGGACGTCTCCGGCGCCGCCCGGTGGGGTTGCAAGGGCCCCGGCACAGCCGCCTGGATGCAAACGCTCGGCCTGCCTCTTGCACCCGAACCCAACAGCTGGCGACCCCTGCAGGGCAGCGGGCTGATCGCTCGCCTGGGCTTCACCGAGTATTTGGTGGATGGCCCGCCGGAGCTGATCGACCGCCTCGAAGCCACGCCGCGCTGTGCGGGCGTGTACCCGGTTTTACGCCAGGATGCCGCGCTGCTTCTTGGCGGCTCGCGTCTGGACGACCTCTTGCGTGAGACATGCAGCGTCGATTTCCGTCCGTTTTTTGCCTCCGCGTCAGCCATTGCGCAACAAGCCGAAGCCCCGGCGGGGATGGCGCAAGGGGACGGGTCGCAGCCAACGACTGCGGCCGGCAATCCTGGCGTTTCACTCAATCGCTCGGTGGTGATCACCTCCATGGTGGGCGTTGGCGTGACGGTCATCCCCGAATGGCGCGCCGGGCGCGCCGTGTGTCGGATCTGGTGCGATGGGACGTATGGGCATTATCTCTGGCACACGCTCCTCGATATCGCTACCAGTTTGGGCGGCGGGGCGGTCGCTCCGCACGATTTGATGGATGGCCCGGATTTCCAGGAAACCTCGTATGACCTCACCACTTGCGGAGCGCGCTCATGACGCCGATTGAAGCCAAGAAATTTCTCGCCGACAACAGGATCAAGTATGTCCTTGCCCAGTTCGTCGACATCCACGGCACGGCCAAGACGAAGGCGGTGCCAGCCAGCCATTTCGAAGACATCCTCACGACGGGCGCCGGGTTTGCAGGCTTCGCGGTTTGGGGTCTGGGCATCGAGCCCCACGGCCCGGACTTCATGGCTGTCGGCGATCTGGATACCCTCACCGTGGTGCCGTGGCAACCTGGCTATGCGCGCATCGCGTGCGACGGGCATGTGAAGGGCCAGCCTTGGCCCTTGGATACGCGGGTGGTGCTCAAAGAGCAGATCAAGCGCCTGGACGCCAGAGGGTGGACCTTTTTCACGGGCCTAGAGCCCGAGTTCTCGCTGCTCAAGAAGGACGCGACTGGCCAGATCGTCCCATCGGACGCGACCGATGCGCTGGCCAAGCCCTGTTACGACTACAAGGGCTTGTCCCGGAACCGTCAGTTTCTGGAATCTCTGGTGGAAAGTCTGCGGGCGGCCGATATCGACGTCTATCAGATCGATCACGAGGACGCCAATGGCCAGTTCGAGATCAACTACACGTACGCCGACTGCCTGACGTCGGCCGACCGCTACGTGCTCTTCAAGATGGCCGCGTCGGAGATTGCCAATGACTTGGGCCTGATCTGTTCCTTCATGCCCAAGCCCTTTTCCAACCGGCCGGGCAACGGCATGCACATCCACATGTCCATGGGCGATGGAAAGTCCAACCTTTTCGCCGACACCAGCGACAGCCGCGGTCTTGACCTCTCGAGGCTGGCCTACCAGTTTCTTGCAGGCATTCTGGCCCATGCGCCAGGCCTGGCGGCGATCTGCGCTCCCACGGTCAACTCGTACAAGCGGCTGGTGGTGGGGCGATCGCTGACGGGCGCGACATGGGCACCGGCCTACATCAGCTATGGGGACAACAACCGCTCCTCGATGGTGCGCATTCCGGGCGGTCGCCTTGAGTTACGTCTGCCCGACGGCGCCTGTAACCCCTACCTGGCAAGCGCTGCGGTGATTGCTGCGGGCCTGGACGGCATCGAACGCGACCTGGACCCGGGCGAGCCTCACAACCACAACCTCTATGCAATGAACCCAGAAGAGCTCAAGGCCGCTGGCGTGGGCGTACTGCCGCAGAACCTTCACGAGGCCCTCATTGCACTGGAGGCGGACGCCGTGCTGTGCCAGGCTCTGGGCCCCGTGGCTGGCGAGTTCCTCAAGCTTAAGCACATGGAGTGGGTGGAATACATGCGCCACGTGTCGGATTGGGAAATCAAGAGCTATTTGGAGTTTTTCTGAACAGGGTTCGGGATCCAGAAATTGGAAAAGGGAGAAGAGATCATGTGTGGAATTGTCGGACTGCTGGTCAAGACCCCCGCTCTGCGGGAGCGGCTCGGGGCGCTGATGGTCCCGATGCTCATCGGGATGACCGAGCGTGGGCCCGACTCCGCCGGCCTGGCGGTATTCGGTTCCCCCTTACCGGGTAACGGACGCAAGCTCAGCCTGTACTCCGGTCTGACGGACGACGGAGAAGACTTCAACTGGGTGGGCCTTGCCCATGAGCTCAGGGCACACCTGGAGGTGACCGCGTCGATCCAGACGCGGGGCAATCACGCCATACTCAGCTTTGAGGCGGCCCCCGCGCTGGTGAAGCGATGGCTCAAGGAACACCACCCGAAACTGCATGTTTTGTCCACCGGGCGCAGCATCGATCTGTACAAGGATGTCGGCTCTCCGGCGCTGGTGGCCGAGCGCTACGGCCTTGCGGGGTTGAGCGGCTCCCATCTGGTCGGTCACACGCGCATGGCAACCGAGTCAGCGGTGACGCCGGATCGCGCGCATCCCTTTACCGCGGGTGAGGACTTCTGTCTCGTGCACAACGGCTCGCTGTCCAATCCCAATGGCATTCGCCGCATGCTCGAGCCACGCGGGATCACATTCGACACCGACAACGACACGGAAGCCGCCTGCCGCTTTCTCGAATGGCGCCTGAGAGAGGGGGACGACCTCAAGACGGCTTTGCAGAAGGGCTTCGAGGAGCTGGACGGCTTTTACACATTCCTCATGGGCACGCCGGGCCAACTCGCGCTCATCCGTGACCCCTTTGCCTGCAAGCCTGCCGTTGTGGCGGAGACGGATGATTACGTCGCCATCGCCTCCGAATTTCGCTCCCTGGCACACCTGCCGGGTGTGAGAGACGCCCATGTTTTCGAGCCCGCGCCTGAGGAGATGTACGTATGGAATGCCTGACACAATCGCCTGGCCTCACGGTCGATCTCGGCGCGACGCCGCTGCGCGAGCTGAACGCCTTTTTGCATCATGAGGCCAAGGCGCTAGCCGTCGGCAAGGTCACCGTCCTGAACCCCGATGGCGCCCACAACATTGCGGTCGGTGTCAACTGCCCGGTGGACGTGGAGGTGGTTGGCCACGCCGGCTACTACGCCGGGGGGATGAACAAGGAGGCCACCATCACGATCACTGGCAGTGCTGGAACTGGTGTGGCCGAGAACATGATGAGCGGAAAGGTGCACGTGAGGGGCTTCGCATCCAACGGCGCCGGCGCCTCGGCACATGGCGGCTTGCTGGTCATTGATGGGGACGCCGGTCTGCGTTGCGGCATTTCACTCAAGGGCGGCAACATCGTCGTCGGCGGTTCTGTGGGGAGCTTCTCAGCCTTCATGGCGCAGTCGGGCTGCATGGTGATTTGTGGCGATGCAGGCGATGCGCTTGGCGATTCGCTGTACGAGGCCGTGCTTTACGTCAAAGGCGCAATCAAATCCCTCGGAGCCGACGCCCAGATCGAGCCCATGGGTGAAGCCGACCTCCGCACCGTGGCCACCCTCCTGGACCAGGCGGGCATGGTTCACGATCCCAAGACGTTCAAGCGCGTCGCATCCAAGCGTTCTCTTTATCACTGGAACGCCGACGCGAACCAAGAGTACTGAACCGCCCCGACACCGCAGCAATCCCAAGGCTCCGATCATGGAAACAAAACCGATGCATCTCCGGCACATCTCGCGTGAGGAATCACACGGCTACGACCGCAAGACTCTCGACTACATCCGCAACGCCGCCGCTCACGGGCTCTACGAGATTCGGGGCATGGGTGCGAAGCGCAAGCTACCGAGCTTCGACGATCTGGTCTTCCTGGGCGCGTCCATGTCTCGCTACCCGCTGGAGGGCTATCGGGAGAAGTGCGTCACCAAGACCGTGCTCGGCACCCGCTTTGCCAAGAAGCCCGTTGAGCTGGATATTCCGATCACGATTGCCGGCATGAGCTTTGGTTCGCTCTCGGCCAACGTGAAGGAAGCCCTCGGCCGTGCCGCAACCGAAGTCGGAACCTCGACGACCACTGGAGACGGTGGCATGACCAGCGAGGAACGCCAGTCTTCTAAGACCCTCATCTACCAGTGCCTGCCATCCCGCTATGGATTCAATCCTGACGATGTGCGCAGGGCCGACGCCATCGAAGTGGTGATCGGGCAGGGTGCCAAACCAGGCGGCGGCGGCATGCTCTTGGGCCAGAAGGTCTCCGCAAGGGTGGCCGGCATGCGCACCCTGCCCGAAGGCATTGATCAACGCTCGGCGTGCCGTCATCCGGACTGGACAGGCCCGGACGATTTGACCATCAAGATCCAGGAGCTGCGCGAGATCACCGACTGGGAGAAGCCTGTTTACGTGAAGGTTGGCGCCACCCGCACTTTCAATGATGTGAAACTGGCCGTTCATTCCGGCGCCGATGTGGTCGTGGTTGACGGCATGCAGGGCGGCACGGCAGCCACCCAGACGTGCTTTATCGAGCACGTCGGAATCCCGACGTTGGCCGCGGTGCGTCAGGCAGTCGACGCGTTGGAAGATCTGGACATGAAGGGCCGCGTGCAGCTTGTTGTATCCGGAGGCATCCGAACAGGCTCCGATGTGGCCAAGGCTTTGGCCATGGGTGCCGACGCCGTTGCCATTGGCCAAGGCGTGCTGGTGGCCATGGGGTGCAACGGTGAGATGTACTACCAGAACGGTGAGTACCACGACGCGCAAGCCGACTATGCGGCGTTGGGCACCGAGCCGGGTTTTTGTCATCACTGCCACACGGGCAAATGCCCGGTTGGGATCACCACCCAGGATGCCATGCTCGAACAGCGGCTGTCGCCCGACGTCGCCGCAAAGCATCTGAGGAACTATCTCAAGACCCTGAATATGGAGCTGACCACGATTGCGCGCGCTTGTGGCAAACAAAACGTCCACCACCTGGAGCAGGAAGACCTCGTCGCGCTCACCATCGAGGCGGCTGCGATGGCAGGCATTCCCTTGGCTGGCACAAACTGGATTCCGGGCAAGAGTTTTTGACGATCGCTCATGCCCGAAGGCGAGGTCACCGCGTGCGCACCGAAGCGCCTGCCGCACGTCGGCGCGAAGGACCGGCATCGAGGGCATGGGGTTTGTCCACAGCGCGCAGCCCGCTCATGCCCCTTGCCCTGCGTCGCAGCGCGCATCGATCCGGGACGCAGCAAGGCCACGCAATCAGCCTGGCGTTGTGCTCGCGCATGCATTATCCGATTTGCGCAGGAAATATGACACGTTTGATTTCACCATACCCAGAGACCGAATATAAAGACCGAAGAGGGTAACGGACGCCGCGGCGTACGGGATTCGACCCCATCCTTGACGCAGTGCCCCGGGGCACGCCGAATGCATGGCGGGATTTATGTCGTATGTGCAACCCGGATCATGGTGTTGTGCACAAGATCCAATATTCGCCGCAAAGCGGGTCCATCGGCCGTCTTTTGATTAAGTTTATGGAATATAGTCCGGAGCGCTCGCGCACGTCGAGCGCGGAATATCAGTCCCAACAATGTCACACTTTCGCACATAAATCGGGCAATCAGGTGGAGCGTGGTGCATACATTCAGTGCATACGGCGGCAATCCCTGCATTTAACCCGGAAACAATCTGGCATACGTTTTGCTTAGTCTCCTTGGAGGGCCTCGACTCCATATTTGGACATGATGGGCGAGACTCCACTGTGTCAATCGTTACGCGAAAAGTCAGCGCCCCGGCGGGTCGGACCTCGCGTACATGATGGCGGACCCGTCCTGATAGGAGTTCTAAACATGAGCACGCCGCTTCAAGCTGCAACAATTGCCTCCCCTGAAAGCCAACTCAAGTCATCAAGTCTTGGTTTTCTGGAGACGATTGGCCAATCCCTCGCAAATATCTCGCCAACATTTACACCGGCCATCAATGTGGTCGCCGTTGCAGGGTTGGCAGGCAATGCGAGTTGGTTAGTTTATGGATTATCAACCCTGGGCCTTCTCTTCGTTGGTCTCAATATCGCAGTCCTGGCGAGCCGGTTTGCGGCTGCAGGCTCATTTTTTATCTTCATCTCCAGAGCTTTAGGGCCGATGGCAGGTGGAATCGCAGGTTGGGGATTGATTGCGGCGTACACGGGAACCGCGATGGGTGTCCTGGCGGGTGAGGCCATTTTTGTCCAAAACGCGTGCACGCCGTGGGGGATCACGATTCCGGCTTATTGGATCTACATCGTCAGTATCGCGCTCGTCTGGTTCCTTTCATCGCGTGACATCAAGCTGTCTTCTCGCCTGAGCCTGGGCATTGAAGCGGCTTCCATCGCAATCGTCGGCGGCGTTCTCCTGATGATCTATTACAAGTATCCGGGACATCTTGTGGACATGAACCAGCTCACCCTGCATGGTGTGGCTCCAAAGGGGTTGGCAGAGGCGTTGGTGCTGGGCGTTTTTTCCTACGTCGGATTTGAAAGCGCAGCTTCACTGGGGAAGGAGACCAAGAACCCGCTCAAGGCCATTCCAAAGGCAGTGATCTGGAGCATGCTTCTGGCAGGTGGATTCTTCATGTTCGTGGCCTATTCGATGGTCATTGCATACAGTGGCGACACCGCGAAGCTCGGCAATGATGCCGCGCCTTTGCTGACACTCGCAAAATCGTTGGACATCCCGCAGCTGGGCCCGATCTTTTATGTCATCGCGTCCATCAGCGCGTTTGCCTGCGTGCTGGCCTCGATTAATGCGGCGAGCCGTTTGCTATTCTCAATGGGTCGGTATCAATTCGTGCACCGATCCATGGGCATGGTTCACGTCAAGCACCAGACGCCACATTACGCCGTTGCGTTTGCTTCTGTGGTGACTTTGGTTGCGAATCTGGCACTCATCGGGACCGGCACCTTGAATACGTTCGGGTACACGGCAACATTTGCGACGTTCGGATTCATTCTTGCCTATTTCCTGATCTCCGTATCGGCGCCCGTTTATCTCAAGAAGGAAGGCTCGCTCACGCTCAAGCATACAATCATCGGCATTCTCGGCGGATTGACCATGATTGGTGCGGTGGTTGGCAGCGTCTATCCGGTTCCGGCGTTCCCCTATAACATTTTGCCCTACCTGTTTGTTGCTTATCTTGTGGTGGGATTCATTTGGCTTTTGATGCTGAAGAAACGCTCGCCGCAGGTTCTTGAGAAAATCGAGCATGACCTCGAGACAAGTGAGGCAGCGATTTTCGGCCGTAAATAAGTCCCGAATGCCACATGGCGGGGCCGGCTGGGCCCGGCCATGTGGCGCGGAGCGTGCAGTGCGCGACATTCAGGAGCCGTGTGTTTCCGGGGCAGGCGGTTGGCAATGGCCACGGATCAGCGAAGCGATGCATCGGGACTTGTCGAACGACACCAGATTGTCATGGAAACAGCGATGACCGCCATGGATGAATGCCGATGCATTCAAATCGTGCCCGAACGCGATGAGTGTCCTGAGATGGACATTGCGTTCGTGTCGGTGAAGGGGCAAGGCCTGGTCAATGAAGATTACGTCGGTCTGGTGGAAGGAGCGCTCGGCGAGCGACCGACCAAGGGCAGCGCCTTGGTGATTGCGGACGGGATGAGCGGGGCCAACGGCGGACGCATTGCTGCGGAGCTTTCCGTGCGAAGTTTCCTCGAGGGCTATTACCAACTGCCCGATACCTTAGGCCCGGAGGTCGCAGCCTCGAAGGCGCTGGATGCGATCCATCGCTGGCTGCATCAGATTGGACGGGCTGACGCGGCCCTGGCGCAGATGGCTGCATCGTTTGCTGCGCTGATTCTGCGGGGCCAGACCGGCTATCTGATCTCCGCAGGGGACGTTCGGTTGTACCTGCTCAGAGAAGGCATTTTCACGCAACTGAGTGAAGACGACATCCTGCGTGTCACGTTCGGAGCATTTATCGATCAGGCCGTCGGGCTTCAATCAAGCCTGATCGGCAAATTCCAGGCGTTTGAACTCCTGGTGGGGGACCGCCTCCTGCTGTGTACCGATGGGCTCTACCGCAGCCTGAGCGCGAAGAAAATCCGCAAGGCCCTTTCCTCGGACGCTTCCATTCGAACCGTCGCGGACGATCTTGTGCAGCAAGCACGGAACGCGGGATCAGGCGACGACATCACGCTTGCCATTGTGCAGCTCAAGCGTTTGCCTGCGTTAGACCTGGATTATCTGGAGCGGGTCGTGGGAAGTTTACCCATTGCAGCCGTTCCATCGGTTGGTGATATCGTGGACGGCTATGCCCTGACGGGGATGCTCAGCGATGGCTATTACTCCAGGCTTTTCATCGCCAGCGACCAACTCCATCCCGAAGAGCGATTGGTCATCAAGTTTCCAAAACCCCGCGTCATGAATGACGCGAACATGAGGCAAGCGCTTTTGAGAGAGCGCTGGCTGAGCGGAAAAATTGACATGCCAGGCATCGTTTCGCCCGTCGCCCTTGATGCTCAGAGGCAAACGCGGCTTTATGTCGTTTTTCCATTGATGGATGGCATGACGTTGGAGGCTCTGATCAAGCGTGGACCCGTGAGTCTGTCCAAGGGATTGAAGATTGCACAGCGACTGGGCCTTGCCCTTCACGGGTTGAACAAACGCAATATCTATCACCGGGACGTCAAGCCTGAAAATATCTTGATCCAGAAAAATGGTGAGTTAAAACTTCTTGATCTTGGCTTTGCCTATATGCCGGGAATGCTGGCGCCAAGTCCGCCGACTCCACCCGGCACGCCGGCCTACATGGCACCGGAGATGATGAGAGGAAGCCTGGGCGATGCGCGATCGGAAGTATTTGCTTTCGGCATCACGTTGTATCGGATGTTCAGCGGCGGCCGATTGCCATACGGACTGCATGGACGCGTGGCCATCCAGCAGCACTGCCCGGAT
>JAGWOZ010000094.1 GCA_028870715.1 Betaproteobacteria bacterium
CTCTGGTTGCGATGCTGGTGCTGGCTTTCGGGTTGCTCGGACTCGCAGCGCTGTACGTGCGCGCTGCGCCGGCGCCCTACCAAAACCAATCCACAACCAGCGCGCAAAGCGTGGCGGACAGCTTCATGTCCACGCTGGCTAACGATCCCAACGCGCTTCCGATGACCGTAGCCAGTGCCACGGCGGCGTCAGCGATGCCCGACGCCGCCACACAAGGATGGTTTACCCAATCCGCGCTGTCGCTTCCAGGCCTGTCGGTGTCAGTCGACCCCGAGCCCGTGGTCTCGGGGCCATCTCCGGGATCAAGCGCTCCGTGCTCACCGCAAGCGTGCGGTGTCAAACTGACGCTTTCCTGGACCCAGCTCGCCGCCCAACGCACACAGGTGTTCCATGGCCAAATCGGCATCCGCTAATCGTCGCATGGGCGCCATCCGTGCCACACCGTCGGGGCTGTCACTCGTCGAATTGTTGGTCGCCCTCGCAGTGGGTGCTGTGTTGTCCGTGGCCATTCTTGCAGCAATGAGCTTCGGGGTCCGCCAGGATACGGCTAGCACCCAAACAGCACATATCAACGATAACGCGCGTGCGGCACTGACCCTTCTCACACGCGACGTGGCCAGTGCGGGGTTCATGTTCGGAGCAGCGCAATCGCAGTGCGCAATCTCGATCACCTACAACAGCAACGCAACGCCGAGTTTTGAGCCGCAGCATCCAATTTGGGCGGCCTCGCAGGCAGCGGGCCAGACCTTACCGATGGGCGGGGGGGCCGTCAATTACCCGGCCGCCGGTAACAGCAACGCTGGTTATGTGGCGGAAGTCCTGCTCATGGCTGCAGCGCCAAGTGTCCCAGCCTATATCCAGCAGTCTGCAGCCCAGATTTACGTCGTGCAATTTGGAACGACCCAATCGAGCCCAGGTCAAGGGGCGCTTAACAGCACCCAGCTCCCCGTATCGTCCCTGCAACTGAACTCGACACAGGGCATCAACGCTGGCGACACGGCGATCCTGCAAGTTCCAATGAATGGGGGGAACGTCTGCATGCGCATCCCGATCGTTAAGCTGGGGACCACCACCGGGCAAGGTGCTGCCTACATTGATAGCAAACCGTCGCCCTTGATGCCCACCAATGGGTATTCGGACTACGCCGCACAAATTCCAGCGAGTTTCGGGACGCTATCCAACAGTTACCTCCTTCATTCTCGAATTCTTGACCTTGGGCATCTTAGTAACACGCTGCAGATCATTCAATATTGGATCGACGCGAGCAATGGTTTTCCTGTCTTGATGCGTTCGACTTACAGCGCCCTAGACGATAGTCTGATTGGTACCCAGGCTATCGCACCCGGTGTCGTGAGTCTTCAAGTCCTTTTTGCCACGATCCCTGCGGGGGCATTGCCCGGGGCCGCGGTAACGTGGAAAACATGGGGTAATGTGCTTTCGTCCGATCAAGTTTTGGCAGCGGATGTCGCCTTGGTCCTGCGCTCCGTGCACCAGGATTTTCAGTATACGGCGCCCGCCAAGGTCGTCGTGCCGCAACCGTCAACTGGCCTTGCATCGCCGAACTCCTTTGTCGATTATGTTCCTCAGGCGAATGAAATCCATGACCATTTCTCGGTCTATGTCACCCAGCTTTCATTGAGGAATATGACATGGAATTGAAAATGGCGTCCGCGCAGCGGCAGGGCGGCGCGATCCTGCTGTTCGCTCTTGTCGCGCTCCTGATCATGTTTTTGGGCGCATTATTTACTCTTCGTGGCATCCTGACGGATACCGGATTGACGGATCGATATTCGGGGCGCCAAAAGAATATACAAACCAGCGACTTGGCTTTGCAATGGATTGCCAATCAAATCGCAGCTCTTGGGAACCAGCAGGCCCTGGAAATCTCCGCAGGTGCACAGCCTTGGTATCTCAATGTTCAGCCGGCCCAGACTGTCGTGCCTACAGCTGCCTATTGGCAGACCTGCATGAGCAATCCGACCAGCACGATAACGTGTCAAGCCGTGCCGATGCCCAGTAACGTCCCTCAGTCGGCATGGACCTTCGTCGAGCCCACGGGTCGTATTGATCCCACGGCTTGTGGCAATACGCAAGGGCTCACGGCTATTTATTACGATGTCTGGACGCACACGATCGATGCGCGCAGTCAAGTATCTGCGGATACTGAATCCGTCTACAAACTCTGCGTGCTGGGCGGAAGCTCGCCTTAGGCGCATCGGGATGATTTTCGATCGCCGTCGGTCTGAGCCATACGCAGCTGACTGGATGGCACCCGAGGTCAGCCGAGGATGCCAAAACTTGGGTAGAAAAGCATGATAAAAATCGCAAGACTATTCGCTCTGACCATCCTGGCACTGTGCACAGAGGGGTCGCAAGCCTGGGCGCAGACCACGAACATCATCAGTGATGACTTTACCGGATCTACGACGAATCTACCCTGGACACACCTGGGAAATGCCTGCTTAACGGCCGGTTCGCCTCCTCCCTACGCAACCCCGGCGACCACGATTCCTGCCTGCACGTCAATCACCGATCCCGCCGGATCCGGTGCGCTGCGGCTTACCGACGCCGTGAATCATCAACACGGCGCCATTTTTTCCGTGAATCCATTTCCTTCCAATGAGGGCCTCCAGGTGACTTTCACAGCCTACGCTTATGGGGGCACTGGCGCGGATGGCATCGGATTTTATTTGCTGGACGGCACGAAACCAGCGCCGACGTCCATAGGCGCCGTTGGCGGCAGTCTTGGCTACAGCTGCACCAACGATCCCACGAACGTCAATGCTTCGCAAACCGGGGGGTGGGAAGGCATGCCGAACGCCTATTTAGGGCTCGGAATTGACGAATATGGAAACTACTCAAATCCTTCCGACAACACGAACACTGGCCCGGGATTTATCGCAAACCGAGTCAGCATGCGGGGGGCGGGGAACATGACCTACAGCGTCTTGAATGCGTTGTATCCTGACGATTATCCGGCAAACTTGCCTTTATATTCAACAACAACGGCGCGGACCCAGCAAAACGCAATCAATAAAACCTGCAAAACAAACACCGTCTGGGATTTTTCTGACGGGACCCCTTCCAACACGTTGACTCCTCTGCAGAGTAATCTTGATTATGGATATATTGCTGGATCGCCGATTCTTAACGCGAGCGGGCAAACAATTAAAATTGCGCAAACCAATGTGAGCGTGCGGTCAAAGGCAACCCCCATTAATTACCAGCTGATCATTACGACATCGGGGCTGCTGAACCTGGCATATAGCGTGAATGGGAGTTCTTACACGCCGATTATTCAGAATAAGCCTATTACGACGGATAATGGACCGCTGCCGGCTTATCTGCGATTTGGGTTTGGTGCGTCAACGGGAGGTTTGAATGATGTGCACGAAATCACGTGTTTCGAGGCAAGCCCGGCCGTTCGAGCAATCAGCGCACCAGTGACGCCGCTGTCAATTTCGTCAAGCAGTCTGATCTATACACTGAACAGCAATCCCAATCCGATTCAGGGCTTTGTCCAGGCGTTTCCGGTCTCTTCCACTGGAGTGCCATCCACGACCGCGTCCTGGGACGCCGGCGCACTGATGTCGGTGCCCGGTAACAATCGTGCGACGGTTCTGTATTCGACGGATGCCTCGGGCGCAGCACCGAAACTCCTTGCCACAATGGGCAGTACGGATAGTGCTGCGTTTTCGTTGACGCCAACGACGTGCGTTCCGAATACCAATACAATTGCCCAATATACGATTGACCCGAACTACTTGGGTAATGGAAGTTCTTGCAGCTATCTTGCAGGGCGCGCGCCAAACTGGCTACTCGGCGCGTTCTCGAGCTCGGATTTCGCGTCTATCCTCGCACCTCCCAGTAATCCTCTAGATTTGGGTTTAGCGGGATATACGGCATTTGCAGCCAGTCAGTCCAAGAGGCCGAATGCATTGCTCTTTACGAATAACGATGGTTTTTTGTATTCCGTGGATGCTGCTTCGGGTCAGTTGAACTGGGGTTGGATGCCAAGACCTTTTGTCGCGCAACTGCAGAATTATTCAGTGGTTCCTACAGAAGGCCTGTTTGACGGGAAATTCCGCATTGTGGACGCGGTCGACGCCTCGGGGAATTGGGGGACGTATATCATTGGGTCCGCGCGGAGTGTTACAGTATCCAGCACGAAGGTCGTTACGGTTGGCCAAGGCGGGTCATACTGGTATGACATGAAGCTTGGAAATCCGAGCAACGGAGCTGTCCCGATGCCCGCAGCGGTGATACAAGCGCCAGTCGTGCCCCAGGGGTCCACCTATCCACAAAGACAGGCGCCCGTTGTCGGGAACATCAATGGCAGTCAGATCGCAGCATTCATTGTGAATGTCGGCAGCGGTACGAGCGCATATAGCGCCCTTTATGAGTTCAATGTCGCGACTGGCGCCTCGACCTCGGCGACGATTCCCTCAAAAAGTATATCGGGTGTCGTCAGCAGTAACCTTTTTCTTGATACTGCGTCAGGGCAACTTTACTTTGGCGATTCCTCCGGAAATATCTATGTGATGTCTTTTACGGGACAGGCAGCGACAGATGTCGGCAATATTGGAACGTTGGGGGCTACCAAAGACGGGCTTGCGGTGAACTTTATCAATTACCAGTACGCCAATAACCTTCCTTATCTTTTGGCGGCTTCGAGCAAGGGTCTGACAACCTTTGGTATTGGTTCGTCCGGGTTTGGGCCATTGTGGGCAACGGACGGAAGTGGTGGCTATCAGTATAATAAGGGCGTTTGGGGCGCATCGAGTACCGTTGCCTCTCTACAAGCTGGAGCGACAGTTTCGGATGCCCCGGCGCTGGTCGCGGGAATTGTCGATATCCCCGTGTATGTTCCACCGTCAAGCAGCAACACGTGCAACGTGGCCGGGAAGGGTTACTACGATTTCTTTAGTCTCGCCAGTGGAACGTTCACGAAAAACCAGATCAAGGACGTTCTGGGGAATTTCATTCTTGCTGATGTGAATATCGGGGCGGGTGCGGCTTATTCGCCAAGCATGTCAATCTCGAGCAGCGGCCTACCGGTCTTTGGGGGGACGCAGCAGACGGCGACGCCGAGTGCACCCCTTGTATTCAATAAGCACGGCATTGACGCGGTGGTGCAGTGGCGCGTGCATTGACGGAGGCGTTTTCCGTTGAGCGGCGCCTTGCTGCCGTTTTCGTGGGGCGCTGGGGTTCGGCGGCTCTGATGGAAGGCGTGCCTGGCGTCCTGATGCCGGATGCCAGGATGGGTGGCCAATGAACCCGTGGACTGGGGGCGCGTGCTGAGGTCCGGTTCGACGAAGGTGCTCTATACGGAACGCTGATGCTTGCGGGTCAAGATGTTCAGTGATCACTAGACGAAGCAATGAAGAACTCGCGACGGCAGGCTCGCGTAACGATCATGCATCCACCGCGTTCGACGCCGCGCAATCCACTGGTGCCGGCGGCGCTGCAGCGCAAGGCCGGCGTGCACCGGAAGTCGCGCAAAGCGGAGCGTCGGGCTGCGAGGGTGGCACTCAAGAAGGAAAACACCGGTTGACCCGCGTGCCCCATGTCTGGCCACAGTCGCGAACAAACTGTTGCAACACCCGCGCGAGGAGTTTCCTAGCATGCCGGAAGGGGCGCCGCGCATGGCGCCCGAGCATGCATGGGAGACTACGGCGATGCAAAAACGTCATCTCGGCACCAGCGGTCCGCTGGTGTCTGCTTTGGGCCTGGGCTGCATGGGCATGTCCGAGTTCTACGGGCCGGCGGACGAGGCGCAGTCGATTGCGACCATCCACCGCGCGCTCGATCTCGGGGTGAACTTCCTCGACACGGCCGACATGTACGGCGCCGGGCATAACGAGGAGCTGGTCGGGCGCGCCATCGCAGGCCGGCGTGGCCAGGTGATTCTCGCCACCAAGTTCGGCAACGTGCGTGGGCCGGACCGCAGTTTTCTGGGCGTCAATGGCAGCCCCAAATACGTACGCGAGGCGTGCGACGCGAGCCTGCGCCGCTTGCAGGTCGACGTGATCGACCTCTATTACCAGCACCGCGTCGATCCGCAGGTGCCGATTGAGGACACGGTGGGTGCGATGGCGGAACTGGTGCGCGCAGGCAAGGTCCGCTGGCTGGGCCTGTCGGAGGCGGCGCCGAACACCATCCGCCGAGCGCACACGGTGCACCCCATCGCGGCGCTGCAGACGGAATACTCGCTGTGGAGCCGGGATCCGGAAGGCGAGCTGCTCGACACCGTCAGGGAGCTGGGCATCGCCTTTGTCGCCTACAGTCCGCTGGGGCGTGGTTTTCTCACGGGGGCCATCCGCAAGACGGCGGACCTTGCCCCCGACGACTGGCGGCTGCACTCGCCGCGCTTCCAGCCCGATGCCATCACGGCCAATCTGCACCTGGCCGACACTCTGCGTGACATGGCCGCTGAGCGCGGGTGCACGGCTGCCCAACTGGCGCTGGCATGGCTGCTCGCACAGGGCGACGACATCATTCCCATTCCCGGCACACGGCGTATCAGCCGTCTGGAGGAGAACCTGGGGGCCTTGAAGGTGCCGCTGTCGACCAATGACCTGCTGCGCATTCACCAGGCGCTGCCCCCGGGCGCGGCCAAAGGCACGCGCTACCCGGAGGCAGCGCTGAGTGCGCTGAATCGGTAGGGATCACACCGGGGGAAATCCTGCAACCACGCGCAACTGCGGTGGAATCCTTTCGTGGGTGAGCGTAGAGTTGAGGTGGCCTCACCGGCCGAACCTCGCCAACGCAAGGCGCCACAAGCGCCCCACA
Organism: Betaproteobacteria bacterium; assembly: GCA_028870715.1. Lineage (GTDB taxonomy): Bacteria > Pseudomonadota > Gammaproteobacteria > Burkholderiales > Burkholderiaceae_C > Thiomonas_A. The sequence goes on from JAGWOZ010000094.1 coordinate 6,793, forward strand.
ACACGGAGACCTCCATGCTGCAAAAAGCAATCCCGCAAAACCACCTGTCCTACATCGATCCCCAGGCCGACAGCCCTTGGCTGACCTATCTGTCCCAGGTGGAACGGGTGTTGCCCTACCTGGGCGATCTGGCGCGCTGGGCCGAAACCCTTCGCCGCCCCAAACGTGCCCTGATCGTCGACGTGCCCATCGAGATGGATGATGGCAGCGTACGGCACTTCGAAGGCTTTCGGGTGCAGCACAACCTTTCGCGCGGGCCTGGCAAGGGTGGTGTGCGCTACCACCCGCAGGTCACGCTGGAAGAGGTGATGGCGCTGGCGGCGTGGATGACGGTAAAAAACGCTGCAGTCGGCCTGCCGTATGGTGGGGCCAAGGGTGGCATCCGCGTGGAGCCCTCGGGACTGTCGCACAAGGAGCTCGAGCGCCTGACGCGGCGCTACACGAGTGAAATCGGCATCATCATCGGGCCGCAGCAGGACATTCCGGCGCCAGACGTGAACACCAACCCGCAGATCATGGCGTGGATGATGGACACCTACTCGATGAACATCGGCGGCACGGCGACAGGCGTGGTCACTGGCAAGCCCATCCAGCTTGGCGGCTCGCTCGGGCGGGTGAAGGCCACCGGACGTGGCGTGTTCGTCACGGGCAGCGAAGCGGCACGGCGCATCAAGCTGCCGCTGCAAGGCGCGCGCGTGGCCGTGCAGGGGTTTGGCAACGTGGGGTCCACGGCTGCCGAGCTGTTCGCCGCCGCCGGTGCAAAGGTCGTGGCGGTGCAGGACCACACGGGTGCCGTGCTGCATGAGCCGGGGCTGGACGTGGCGGCGCTGCAGGCACATGTGCTGGCACACGGCGGGGTGGCCCGATTCACGGGTGCGCAGGCCATTGCCGCAGCGGACTTCTGGGACGTGCCCTGCGAGATCCTGATTCCCGCCGCACTGGAAGGCCAGATTACCGAGGGGCGGGCGCGCAAGACCACGGCCAAGCTCGTGCTCGAAGGGGCGAACGGTCCCACGCTGCCGGGTGCCGACGATATCCTGAGCGAGCGCGGCGTGATGGTGGTGCCCGACGTGATCTGCAACGCCGGGGGCGTGACCGTGAGCTACTTTGAGTGGGTCCAGGATTTTTCCAGCTTCTTCTGGAGCGAAGACGAAATCAACGCCCGCTTGGACAAGATCCTCGGAACTGCCTTCGCCCATATCTGGGACACGGCGGACAAGCTCAAGATCACGCTGCGTACGGCCGCCTTCGTCGTGGCATGTGAGCGTGTCCTGCAGGCGCGTGCGGAGCGCGGGCTGTATCCCTGATCAGGAGGGAGACGCCAGCGGCGCGCAAACCGCAGGTCCGGGCCCGGTTCAATGCGCCTGCTGGCGACGGCTCTCGCAACGTTTGCAAGCGCATGGCATCCAGAACGGAGGCCGGCGCTTGGCCAGCCGGGATTCAGCGCAGTGCGTACGCTACAACCGTCCCGGCAAAGACGGCAAAACCCAGCCAGTGGTTCTGTTTGAACGCGATGAAGCAGCGTTCCGGGTCACGACTGCGGATCAGCGTGTAATGCCACGCGGCCATGGCCGCGGCGCTGAGCAGGCCCAGCTGAAAAGGCCAACCCAAGCCGAGCTGAAGGCCGGCCGCCAGCCACATGGCCAGGAAGAGCGCATAGCTGGTCATGACTGCGGCCACGTCCATCCGACCAAAGGTGATGGCTGAGGTTTTGATCCCGATTTTCAGGTCATCGGCGCGGTCGACCATCGCGTACTCGGTGTCGTAGGCAAGGACCCAGAACAGGTTGCCCAGCAGCAGCCACCACGCCAGGAGCGGCACCGCGCCCTGGGCTGCCGCGAAGGCCATCGGGATGCCAAAACTGAAAGCCACGCCCAGGTAAGCCTGCGGCAGCGCCAGCCAGCGCTTGGTATAGGGATACGCGATCGCAATGAGCAGCGCGGCAAACGACAAGCCAGTAGCCAGTGTATTGGTGAGCAGCACCAGGCCGAAGGCGGCCAGCGCCAGGGCCGCGCCCACGGCCAGGGCCTCGCGCGGGGAGACGGCGCCGCTCGTGACCGGCCGGCGCGCGGTGCGGCGCACGTGGCGGTCGAAATCGATGTCGGCCACATCGTTGATCGTGCACCCAGCCGAGCGCATGAGGATCGTGCCGAGCGTGAACACGGCCAGCAGCAGCCAGCCGGGAAAGCCACGGGAAGCCATCCACAGCGCCGACAGCGTGGGCCATAGCAGAAGCAGCCAGCCTGCAGGGCGATTCCAGCGGATGAGGTCGAGCCAAAGGCGAAGACGATTGGGCATGGCCGAATTATCCTTTGTCCACGGTGCCTGGTATGGCCGACTGCCCTCCTGTCAGCGTGCGGCAGCGCAATGCGTTAGGGTAAAACCCTTTTTACGCCAATCGAGGAGTTGTATTGATGCCGAGCCCCTTCGCCTTAGCCCTCATCGCGCTGGTCGCTGCCACCATCGCCGCTTCAGGCGCACAAGCCCAAAGTGTGTCGCTCAGCGTTGCCGGGCAGATCAGCCCTGGCGTGTATGGTCGTGTGGACATCGGCAACGTCCCGCCGCCAGTGGTCTATGCGCAGCCCGTCATCATTGCCCCTCCACCGCCCGCCGTGGTGCAGCCGGCTCCGGTGTACATGCACGTGCCGCCAGGCCAGGCGAAGAAGTGGGGTCGATACTGTCGGCGCTACAACGCCTGCGGCGTGCCGGTGTATTTTGTGCGGGGTCCGGAGTATGGCCCCGGCTGGGACCGGCCAGACGGGCATCGTGACAAGCGCGGTCATGACGATCATGGTCATGGACACGGCCATGGCCACGGGAATGGCCATGGCAACGACTGACGTCGGGATGGGCTTTGGCAGCTTGGCTGCCAAAGCCGCTTTCAGCCTTCGAGCAGGGAGCGCAGCATCCAGGCCGATTTTTCGTGAATGTCCATGCGCGCGGACAAGAGGTCGGTGGTGGGTTGGTCGCCGGCTTTTTCCGTGAGCGGCAGCAGGTCGCGTGCCGTGGTCGCAACGGCTTCATTGCCCTTGACCAGGATCCGGATCATGTCCTCGGCCTTGGGTGGAATGAGCGGCGCGTCATCCAGCTTGGTGAGTTGGCCGAAGGCCGTGTAGGAGCCCGGTGCGGCGTAGCCGAGGGCGCGAACGCGCTCGGCTATCGGGTCCACGGCGTTCCACAGTTCGGTGTACTGGGTCATGAACATTTGGTGCAGCGTGTTGAACATGGGCCCCGTGACATTCCAGTGGAAATTATGGGTCGTCAGGTACAGCGTGTAGGTGTCAGCCAGAAGATGGGACAAGCCTTGAGCAATGGACGCTCGGTCCTTGTCGGCGATGCCGATTTGCACATTCTTGGACGTGGCGTGAAGTTTGGGGGTGTCTTTCTTGCGCATCATGGGACTCTTTTTGCGCGGTTGGGCCGGCGCCGCGGATGCTGTCAAGCCATGGCGCAGCGGGGACGGATTGACTGTAACAGCGGCGCGCGAGGCTTGCATGGCTGCAGTATCAACATCAGGAGGGTCGCAGTGAGTCGTTAGTGTTAGTGATTGATGTCGCGCGCTGGCAGGCTCAGGACGAGCACGGCGCACAGCACCATGAACCCGGCCAGCACCAGGACGCCGCCGCTCGTGCTCTGAGTTGCCTGCTTCACCCAGCCCACGATGCTGGGCCCGAAAAAGCCGGCCAGATTACCCAGCGCATTGATGAGCGCGATACCGGCCGCTGCTGCCGTGCCCGAGAGGAAGGCGGTCGGCAGGCTCCAGAAGAGGGGCAGCACGGTCATGATCCCGCAGGTGGCAAGGGTGAGCGTGAGGACTGCGCCCACGGTGCTCGTCGTCCAAAGCGTGGACAGCACAAGCCCCAGTGCACCCAGCGCGGCGGGGATGGCGACGTGCCAGCGACGCTCGCGTGTCGCATCCGCGTGGCGGCCCACCAGGATCATGGCGATGATGGACACGCCATAGGGAATGGCCACCAGCCAGCCGATGGCCAGGGGGTCGGTGACCCCGGTCGTCTTGAACATCAGAGGAAGCCAAAACCCAAGCCCATACAGACCCATCACCACCGAGAAATACACCAGGGCCAGAATCCACACACGCGGGCTGCCCATGCCCTGCAAGGCGGACACGTGGGTTTTGCTTTGCGCCTCGGCGTCAATGCGCCCGGCCAAGAGGCGCTTTTCATCCTCGGTGAGCCAGCGCGCCGCAGCGATCCCGTTGTCCAGATACACGAGTACCGCAAGGCCCAGCACGACGGCCGGCACGCCTTCGAGCAGGAACAGCCATTGCCAGCCGGCCAAGCCCGAATGACCGTGAAAATGATGCAGGATCCAGCCAGACACGGGCCCGCCGATCAGGCCCGACAGCGCCACCGCCGACATGAACCAAGCGGTCATCTGGCTGCGCCTGTCGGCCGGGTACCAATACGTGAGATACAGGATGATGCCCGGGAAGAAGCCAGCCTCAGCCAGCCCGAGCAGGAAGCGCGCCACGTAGAACATCGTGGGCGTTTGAATGAACATGGTCAACGCCGAGATCATCCCCCAAGTGATCATGATGCGGGCAATCCAGATGCGGGCCCCCACGCGGTGCAGCACGAGATTGCTGGGGACCTCAAACAAAAAGTACCCGAGGAAGAACACGCCGGCACCGAAACCGTAGACCGCGTCCGAAAACTGCAGGTCAGATTTCATCTGCAGCTGCGCGAAGCCGACATTGACGCGGTCCAGGTAGGCCACGAAGTAGCACAGCATCAAAAATGGAATGAGCCGCCAGCCGACCTTACGGTAGGCCGATTCAAGGGCGGTCGTGTCCCCTGCAGGCATCGAAATGGCCGACATGGTTGTCTCCTCGTGATTGTGGTTGTGGCGCAAGCCTAGCGGAACCGCCCGCCTCGTCAGCGCAGCCTGGCGTGAGGTGGGTTGGTGCAAGCTCAGGGCTGAGCGGGCTTGACCGGTGCTGGGTGTTTGGGGAAATAGTTCTTTTCGGCGAGCGCTTCGTACAGGGGCGGGGTGAAGAGGTTGGCGATGCGCGAGGCGATGAGGGCGGTGGCCATCATGGGGATGACCATGCCGGTGCCGTTGGTCATTTCCATGA
>JAGWOZ010000095.1 GCA_028870715.1 Betaproteobacteria bacterium
TTCGCACGCCTTCAACTCGGCCAGTCCCTTACTTCTTCGCCGCGGCGGCCAGACTCTGCAAAGCCAACTCCCATTGTCCGCTGAGAAGTTTGTCCAGCCAAAACGCCCCGATGACAGTTTTAACGTCGGTCACCGCTCCATCTCGAACCCACCTCAGCAAGTCCGCCGGCTCAGCCTCGAACACTTCCAGGAACTCGTGCGCGTCAAGCTGCTGCCTGCCCGCTTTGAGGCCGCGCGCAAATGCCAAATGAATCGCCTCGTCCGAGTAGGAAATCGCGTTGTTAATGATCCCAACATAGGCCCACTGTGCCGCACTGTACCCGGTCTCTTCCCGCAGTTCACGCTGGGCACAGAACTGCCAACTCTCGCCAGCATCAAGCTTGCCTGCAGGAAACTCAACCATCACACGGCCCATCGGGGTACGCCACTGCCGCTCCATCAAGACGCGTCCATTGTCCAGCAGCGGAATGACCATCACCGCGCCCGAGTGCTTGATGTACTCCCGCGTCGCGAGCACCCCGTCGGGCAGACGCACGGTGTCGCGCCGGACATGAAGAAACTGTCCATCAAACACCCGCTCAGTGGAGACCTGAGTCTCCTCAAGATGCGACTGCTCAGTTTGATTCACGTCGATTCGAGGATCTCGCCCCAGGCTAGCTTTCCACCCGCCGCATCAGATAGCGCAGCACATAGCCTGGGAAAGCCAAGACCAGGAACATCGAGGCTGATACTGCGTAGAACTCCCAATGTTGCGGATAGATCTGTCCCAGACGAGATTCCAGGCTCAACGATATACCCCCAACGACGAAATACAGCACCACGACCTCGGCCACGCGCAGGAGCCAACCTTTCGGCCTTTTCAGGGGGAATACCAGGAAAAACCGGTTGGAAAGGAAAGGAAGGTTGGCACCAATAATCGCAAGCACCAGGACCAGCCAAACAGCAGAGGATTGCATAAGCAAGAAATTCCAGTGACGTCTGCGTTCAATGCAGTGTGTTGGCGATGGCTTGATAGCACAAGGTCATCAGGCCACCCGGCAGGATACCCAGACCCAACACAGCCAACCCGTTAAGCGACATCAGCGCCCAGGCGACAGGCGAGGCCTGGATGCGGTGCTCGCGCGTTGGCGCGTCGAAATACATGGTCTTGACCATGCGCAGATAGTAAAAGGCGCCAATCACCGAGAGCACCACGGCCACCACCACTAACCAGACACGGCCAGTGGCGAGAAGCACGGAAAGAACTTCAAATTTTGCATAAAAGCCCGCAAAGGGGGGCAACCCGGCAAGCGAGAACATCAAAAACGTCATGATGCCAGCGAGCCACGGGTGGCTCTTGCCAAGCCCGGCAAAATCCTTCAGATCTTCGGCTTCAAAACCTTGATGGGCCATGAACATGATGACCCCGAAGGTCCCTAGTGTCGTGAGCACATAAACGACCAGATAAAACATTGCTGCACCGTAAGCAACGGATGCGGATATGCCGTTGCCGTTAATCATGCCAGACATCAGACCAAGCAGCATAAATCCGATCTGTGCGATGGTCGAATACGCCAGCATGCGCTTGAGATTGGTCTGCGCAATCGCCGCAAAGTTCCCCACGACGATGGAAAGCAGCGCCAGCACCATCAGCATTTGCTGCCAGTCGACGGCCAGCGGGAACATGCCTTCGACCAGCAAGCGTATGGCCATCGCAAAGGCCGCCAGTTTGGGCGCCCCGCCCACGAGTAGCACGATGGCCGTGGGCGCACCTTGGTACACGTCGGGAATCCACATGTGAAAGGGCACTGCGCCGAACTTGAAGGCAACGCCGGCGACGATGAACACGAGCCCCATGACCAGCGCGGCACGATTGATCGGCTCCATGGCAATCGTCTTGAACGCCACGCCCAAATCCAGGGACCCGGTCGCGCCATAGATCATGCTCATACCGTAGAGCAAGAAACCAGAGGCCAATGCCCCCAGCACGAAGTACTTCATTGCTGCTTCGGTCGCCAGGGCCGAGTCCCGCCGCAGCGCCACGAGTGCATACAGTGCGAGCGACAAGAGCTCGAGGCCCAGATAGATCATCAACAGGTTATTGCCGGAGATCATGACGAACTGACCTAGCAGCGCAAACAGCGAAAGGCTAAAGAGCTCGCCACCCCACATCCCGCGGTCCAACGCATAGCGTCGAGCGTAGATCAGGCTGATGCCGGTGGCTGCAGTCGTAAACAACTTGAGCAACATGGCCATCGGATCGACGATGACCATGCGCTGCATGGCGAATATCTCAAGGCCCGATGCGTAATAGGCGCCGCTCATGACAGCCAGCACGAGCAGTGTCAGGAGCGTGAGGCCGTATGCCACGCGGTGGTCCGCGTCCTTGAAAAACAGGTCGGCGAGCATGACCACGCAGGCCATGACCAGCAGGTAGATCTCGGGGTAGATCGCAATCCAGTTCATCATCAGGTAGGCGGTTTACTGCAGTTTGGAGGCAGCCACATGCTGCAGGAGTTGGGTGACGCTGGCTTGCATGGGGTCGGTGAAGAATTTGGGGTACAAGCCGAACCACAGGACCGCAGCAGCGAGCAGAGCCAAGATGACGAACTCACGCGACCCGATGTCCTTCAGCGCGGCCACATGGTCGTTGCGGACGGGGCCAAAGAACACACGCTTGACCATCCAGAGCGTGTAGCTGGCGGCAAGGATCAAGGTCGTGGCAGCCAACATGCCGAGCCAGAAATTGCTCTTCACCGCAGCAAGAATCACCATCCATTCGCCGACGAAGCCACTTGTGCCCGGCAAGCCAGCGTTGGCCATTGCGAACAGCACGGCAAATGCGGCAAAGCGGGGCATGACCGTCGTCACACCGCCATAGTCGGCAATCGCACGCGTGTGCATGCGGTCATACAACACTCCAATGCTCATGAACATCGCACCCGAGACAAAGCCGTGCGAGATCATCTGCATCAAGCCGCCCTGCACACCAAGGTCGGAAAACAGGAAAAAGCCAAGCGTGACGAAACCCATGTGCGCGATGGACGAATAGGCGACCAGCTTCTTCATGTCCGTTTGCACCATGGCCACCAAGCCGATATAAATGACCGCAATGATCGATAGCGTGATGATGATCGGGGCCAGCTCGTGGCTTGCATCGGGCACGATGGGCAACACAAACCGCACGAAACCATAAGCGCCAAGCTTGAGCATGATGGCGGCAAGCACGATGGAGCCTCCCGTCGGAGCCTCAACGTGCGCATCGGGCAGCCACGTATGCACCGGCCACATCGGGATCTTCACCGCGAATGCGAAAAAGAAGGCCACGAAAAGCAGGACCTGCGCCACACTGGATAGTGGAACCGTGTACCAGTCGAGAATGTTGAAACTACCGCCGGACTGGAAGTAAAGATAGATGAGCGCCACAAGCATCAGAAGCGATCCGAGGAGCGTATAGAGAAAGAACTTGAACGCTGCATACACGCGGCGTGGTCCTCCCCAGATTCCGATGATCAGGTACATCGGAATCAGCGTTGCCTCGAAGAACACATAGAACAAAATGCCATCGAGTGCACAAAATACGCCAACCATCAACCCGGAAAGAATCAGGAATGAGGCCATGTAGAGCGCGACGCGCTCGGTGATGATCTCCCAGCCCGCGATCACGGTAATGACCGTGATGAAAGCGGTAAGCGGGATAAACCACAGCGAAATACCGTCGATCCCGAGGTGGTAGTGAATATTAAACGGCTCAATCCACGGGGCGCGCTCGACAAACTGCATGCCCGCGTCGGCCAGATTGAAGTTCGTGACCAGCGGAATTGTGACCAGGAAACTCAAAATGCTTCCGGCAAGCGCCAACGAGCGCATAGCCGGAGCGTTGGAATCCCGCCCGAGCAGCAATATCAGGATGCCGAAGGCGATGGGCGTCCAGATGGACAGGCTCAGCAAGGGTAGCGATTGCATAAGGTTGAACGAAGCCGCGGGCCCTGTTGGATTTATCGGATGAACCAGCCGGACAGCAGCTTGCCCGGAACGAATAGCCACATGAATACGACCACGCCAGCCACCATGGCCAACGCGTAGTAGTAAATGAAGCCGGTTTGCAACTGCCGAATCAGACCGGCGGCGACATCGACCATGCGCGCCGTACCGTTGACCACGAGACCGTCGATAAAGCCTGCGTCGGCACCCTTCCACAGCCCCTTGCCGACCAGCCGGGTTCCTGCCGCAAGGATGTGCTCGTTGATCCAGTCCATGTAATACTTGTGATCGAGCAAAATGTAGAGCGGTTTAAACATGCGCTGCACCGCCGCCGGGAAGGCCAGATTCACCATGTATGCGTACCACGCAACAGCCACACCTGCAATCGCCAACCAAAGCGGCAACGTGCTCACCGCATGCAGCGCCATCTGTAGTGGGCCGTGGAAGTGCTCACGCAAATCGGTCATGGCCGGATGCGCTGCCGCGTTCACCACAATGGCTCCATTGAAAAACCCGCCATACAGCAGAGGTTGAATCGTCACGTAGCCGATTACGGCAGACGGGATCGCCAACAGGATGAGAGGCAGCGTAATGACCCATGGAGACTCGCGCGGCTCCAAGGAGCCGTGATGGTGTGCATGGTCGTGCCCGCCGTGCTCGTCATGTGCAGGCAGGTGGCGGAAGCGCTCTTCACCGTGGAAGACCAGGAAATACAGCCGGAATGAGTAAAGCGCAGTGACAAACACGCTGGCCGTCACGGCAAACGTGGCGAAGCCGGATCCAAACAGGTGGCTGGACGCCACCGCATCGATGATGCTGTCCTTCGAATAAAACCCGGCGAAAAATGGTGTTCCGATCAGCGCCAGCGATCCAATGAGGAACGTGATCCAGGTAATGGGCATGTACTTACGCAGGCCGCCCATGTGACGGATATCCTGATCGTGATGCATGCCGATGATGACGGAGCCCGCAGCCAGAAACAGCAGCGCCTTGAAGAAGGCGTGGGTCATGAGATGGAAGATGGCCACCGAGTAGGCTGAGGCGCCCAAGGCCACAGTCATGTAACCCAGCTGTGAAAGCGTTGAGTACGCGATCACCCGTTTGATGTCATTCTGGATGACCCCCAGGAAACCCATGAACAGCGCCGTAATCGCGCCAATCACCAAAATGAAGGACAGCGCCGTATCGGACAACTCAAACAGCGGCGACATGCGCGCCACCATAAAGATGCCCGCGGTCACCATCGTGGCGGCATGAATCAACGCGGATATTGGGGTGGGACCCTCCATTGAATCGGGGAGCCACACGTGTAACGGGAATTGCGCACTTTTCCCCATCGCGCCCACGAAAAGGCTGATGCACATCACGGTCATGAGCATCCAGTCCGTGCCCGGGAAATGAAGTTTGGCAAGCTCTGGCGCCTTGGCGAAGATGTCGCTGTAATTCAGGCTGCCGGAGTAGGCCAGCGCGAGACCGATGCCGAGTATGAATCCAAAGTCACCCACGCGGTTAACGATGAAGGCCTTCATATTGGCGAACACGGCGGACGGCCGCGTGTACCAGAAGCCGATCAGCAGATAGGAAACCAGCCCCACAGCTTCCCATCCGAAGAACAGCTGAAGCATGTTGTTGCTCATGACCAGCATCAGCATGCTGAAGGTGAACAAGCTGATGTAGGAAAAAAAGCGCTGATAACCAGGGTCGTCGGCCATGTAGCCGATGGTGTAGACATGCACGCACAGCGAGACAAAGGTCACGACCACCATCATCAACGCCGAGAGGCTGTCGATCAGGAATCCGACATCCATCTTGAGCGCGCCAACCTGCATCCATGTGTAGACCGTCCCGTTGTAGTGGGCACCGCCCACCACCTGTATCAGGACCCATGCCGAAAGGGCGAAAGAAATTGCCACGCTACCGGTGGTGACCGTGTGTGCGCCAGCGCGGCCGATTGCCTTGCCGAATAGGCCGGCGATGATCGCACCCGCCAGCGGCGCCAGCGCGATGACGAGCAAAAGCGTGGGATTGAGCGTGCCTGCCATGCCTTAGCCCTTGAGATGGTCGAGTTCATCCACATTGATCGTGGACAGATTGCGAAATAACACCACCAGAATGGCCAAGCCGATGGCCGACTCGGCCGCTGCGACGGTGAGAATGAAGAACACGAACACCTGACCGGCCATGTCCTGCAGGTAGTGCGAAAACGCGATGAAATTGAGGTTCACCGCCAAAAGCATCAACTCGATGGCCATCAATAGGACGATGAGGTTGCGCCGGTTGAGAAAGATACCGACCACCGAGATGGCAAAGAGGATGGCGCCGAGCACCAAGTAATGCGCAAGACTAAGTGATCCCAACATGGCTTACTCCTTGCCCTCGGACTTCATCTGGACCAAACGCACGCGATCTTGCCGCCGCACTTTGAGTTGCTCGGAGACTTGAATGCTCTTCGTATCCTTGCGACGGCGCAGGGTCAGGGAAATGGCGGCGATGATGGCCACCAAGAGAATGACAGCTGCAATCTCGAGCGGATACAGGTAATGTGTGTACACAACCAGCCCAAGCGCGTTCGTGTTGGGCATCTGTGCAAGGGCATGCGCCGCTGCTGAAGCGGGCTGGCCGCCGATCTGCGCCGCAGCAGTCTGCCCCCCGATCTGGAACGCTTGCATCAGCACTGCAGCCATTTCCAGCACGATGAAAACGCCGACCAAGGCTGCAACTGGGAAGAATCGCCAAAAGCCCTGTCGCAATCGGTCGAGATTGATGTCGAGCATCATGACCACGAACAAAAACAGCACCATGACGGCGCCCACGTAAACCAGGACGAGCACGATGGCAAGAAACTCCGCTCTCAGCAGTATCCAGATGGTGGACGCCTGGAAGAACGCCAAGACCAGATACAGCGCCGAGTGAACCGGGTTGCGCGACGTAATGACGCGGAACGCGGCAAAAAGAAGCACAGCGGCAAAGATGTAAAACAACGCGGTTTGGATGGTCATAGCGAGTAGGGAGTTCGACGCCGCAGACAAGGCCGCACGCTGCCGCATGCGAGGCAAGAGCGCGCTCGGGAGCCGGCGCCGTGAGGAGGCGACATCCCGGACGGCCCCGAGAGCCTTCAGCGATATGGAGCGTCGGCCTCCTTGTTGGGCGCGATTTCGTGTTCGTAACGGTCACCGACAGCCAGCAGCATCTCCTTCGTGAAGTACAGGTCGCCGCGCTGTTCGCCGTGATATTCAAAAATGTGGGTCTCCACGATGGAATCCACGGGGCAACTCTCCTCGCAGAAGCCGCAGAAAATGCACTTGGTCAGGTCAATGTCATACCGAGTGGTGCGGCGCGTGCCGTCAGCGCGCTGGTCACTTTCGATTGTGATCGCCAGCGCCGGGCACACAGCCTCGCACAACTTGCAGGCAATGCACCGTTCTTCCCCATTCGGGTAGCGGCGCAGCGCGTGCAGGCCGCGAAACCGGGGTGACATTGGCGTCTTCTCTTCGGGATATTGCACCGTGATTTTGCGTCGGAAGGCGTGCTTGCCGGTGAGGGCGAGCCCCTTGAAGAGTTCGACCAGGAAAAAGCTGTTGAAGGTGTCGCGCACGGCGGCCATGTTCGTACTCCGTTCAGTGCCAAATCGACCAAGGGGTTTGCATCCACGCGGCGATCAGCACCAGCCACACCAACGTGACCGGGATGAAGATCTTCCAGCCCAGACGCATGATCTGGTCGTAGCGGTAACGCGGAAACGTCGCACGCACCCACAGAAAGATGGACACTACGAGAAAGGCCTTGATGCCGAGCCAGATCCATCCTGGGACGAAACCCAGGAACGACAATGGCGCGTCCCACCCACCAAGAAACATGATCGTGGCAAGGAACGAAACAAGGATCATGTTCGCGTATTCCGCCAGAAAGAACAGCGCGAACGACATGCCGGAATATTCGACCATGTGGCCGGCCACGATTTCCGACTCTCCCTCGACCACATCAAACGGGTGGCGATTGGTCTCGGCAATCCCGGAAATGAGGTAAACAACAAAGATAGGCAACAGCGGCAGCCAGTTCCACGAAAGGAAATTCAGTCCCATGAGGGCGAAACGGCCCTGCTCCTGCCCAGCCACGATTTGCGTGAGGTTGAGGCTGCCGGACACCATCAATACGACAACCAGGCAAAAGCCCATGGCGATCTCGTAGCTGACCATCTGAGCCGACGCGCGCATGGCGCCCAGGAAGGCATACTTTGAATTGGACGCCCACCCAGCGATGATGACGCCGTACACCTCCAGCGACGTCACGGCCATGAGCAAAAGGAGCCCGGCGTTGACGTTGGCCAGCGCCACATCCGGCCCGAAAGGCATGACGGACCACGCAGCCAGGGCCGGCATGATCGTCATGATGGGTCCCAGAATGAACAAAAACTGGCTGGCCTGTGTGGGTACGATGATTTCCTTGAAAATGAACTTCAGTCCGTCAGCTATTGGTTGCAAAAGTCCGTAGGGGCCGACGCGGTTCGGACCGATTCGAACCTGAATCCACCCGATGAGTTTGCGCTCCCACAGGGTGAGGTAGGCGACCGCGATGAACAGCGGCAGCACAATAGCGACGATCTTGATAATGGTCCAAATGACAGGCCACGCGACTGGGCCGAGCAGGTTCAATCCACCGGAGTTGAAGGCGTCAAGCATAGGTCAGGCCTTGTGCACAGAAACTGCGCCGAACATGGGGCCGAGGCCAACGGTGGCGGGGTGCGCCGCGGCAATACGTACTACGCCCGTCGCCAAGCCATTGTCCAACCTCGCCGATAACTCGGTGGTGGCGGCTCCCTGCTGCACCTTCACACGGTCCCCGGACTGCAACCCGAGCCGTTCCCATGCATCGGGTGCGAGTGCGATCTGCCCTGCCAAGCGCGCATCACGGGTTTGCTGCAGCGAAGCGGCGCGCCTGACGATTGCATCGCTGAAATAGATCGGTACTTCAGCAAGGCGCTCAAAATCGCTCGACGCTCGCGCCTCGCCCTGCAAGGCAAGGGAGGCGGGCAGTTCCGTTCCGGCGTCGGGCTGAAGGCGCTGCGCAATGTTCACGCCATGCAAAGCGGCATCGCGCACGGCCTCCACGGTATCGTATTCAAAACCCGGCAAGCCGAGCTGATCGGCCAAAACACGCAGAACCTTCCACGCAGGCCGCGACTGTCCGACCGGCCCAACGACCGGGCTGTATGTCTGCAAGTTCCCTTCACAGTTGACGATCGCACCCGCGGTTTCGCTGAAGGGCGCAATCGGCAACAGGACCTGGGCGTAATCGGCGACCGTGCCACGGTATGCGGATAGCGCGACAACAAAACCGCACGCGCGCATTGCTTCTGCCGCTGCAGCGCCGTCTTGCATGTCGAATTCCGGCTCGACGCCAAGAAGAAGCATGGCTGCCGGCGGCTGTTGCACCATTTGTGCCACATTCAGGCCACCGGGCCCGGGTTTGGCGCCGACTAAATATGCCCCGACGGTATTCGCCGCTTCCACTGTGTACCCGAAGCTTGCGCCGGTGCGCTCGGCGATCCAGCGCCCCAGAATGTCCAAATCACGTGCACGTGGATGCTGGGCCGCCGCGTTCCCGAGCAGAACCGCCTTGCGTTCGCCAGACAGCAGACTCTGCGCGATGCGTTGCGCATCCTCGGATGGCTGCACTCCCTCAAGGACTTGAGGACGAGCAACCCCGGCCTGATCCGCCACGCAGGCAGCCACCTCAGCAAGCCGGTTGACCCATGCACTGGGTGGCGCGATAAGTCGGGCATGCAGTGGCATGAGGAGATCGTCGTCAGCGGCGTGCACCACGCTGATCTTGCCGCCGGATTTGCTCGCGCGGCGCAGCTTGGCGGCGAGCAGGGGATGGTCTTTGCGCAGCAACGATCCAACGATCAACGCCGACTGCAGATGGCGCACATCGGCGACGGGTAGGCCCAAAGAAGGAATGCGGTGGTCACTGTCTGCATCCTGCGAGAAGTCGGACTGACGCAGACGGAAGTCGACGCTTTCGCTGCCAAGCGCGCGCACTAACTTGCTGATCAGAAAAAGCTCCTCGACCGTGCTGGCAGGGGACGCCAGCGCGCCCAGCTGCTGCGGCCCGCCGGCTTCAATGATGCGCTTGAGACCATTGGCCACATAGGATAGGGCGGTGGGCCAATCCACGTCCCGCCATTGATCGCCGTCGCGGATCATCGGCTGGGTGAGTCGCTCGGAACTATTCAGACCTTCGTAGCTGAACCGATCGCGATCCGAAATCCAGCACTCGTTGATGTTCTCGTTTTCCTGCGGCACGACGCGCATCACGCGGTTGTTCTTCACCTGCATGACGAGATTCGTGCCGAGGCTATCGTGGGGACTGACAGACGCGCGCCGGGTGAGCTCCCACGTCCGTGCCGCAAATCGAAAGGGTTTGCTGGTTAATGCGCCCACAGGACAAATGTCGATCATGTTGCCCGAAAGCTCCGAGTCGATGGAGCCTTCAAGGAACGTGGTGATCTCCGAATGCTCACCGCGCATGGCCATACCCAGTTCCATCACGCCGGCCACTTCCTGACCAAAGCGCACGCATCGGGTGCAATGAATGCAGCGGGTCATTTCCTCCATGGCGATGAGCGGGCCAGCATTCTTGTGGAACACCACGCGCTTGTCCTCGTGGTAGCGAGACGTCGATGCCCCGTAGCCCACGGCCAAGTCCTGTAATTGGCATTCACCACCCTGGTCACAAATGGGGCAATCCAGGGGGTGGTTAATCAGCAGCAACTCCATCACACCCTTCTGCGCCTGCAGAGCCTTGTCGGAATGGGTGCGAACGATCATGCCCTGAGCGACGGGCGTGGCGCAAGCAGGGAGTGGCTTGGGGGCCTTCTCGATATCCACCAAGCACATACGGCAGTTGGCCGCGATGGACAGCTTGGGGTGATAGCAGAAATGGGGAACATAGATGTCAAGCTTGTGCGCCGCCTCCATAACCATGGAGCCCTCGGGCACCTCGACCTTTCGACCATCGATTTCCAGTTCAACCATGTCGTATCAACCTCGTGTGCATACGATGCGGCAGGGCAATCAGGATTTCCGTCCCGCTCCTAAACATGCTCGCGCACCATGCAGGTCTTGTGTTCAATGTGATGTTCGAACTCAGCTCGAAAATGCTTGATGAACGATTTCACGGGCATGGCCGCCGCATCCCCCAGGGCACAGATCGTGCGCCCGGCAATGTTGTCAGAAACCGAGTTCAGCACATCGAGATCTTCGGGCCGGCCCTGGCCATGCTCGATTCGGTGAACCATTCGATAAAGCCAGCCCGTGCCTTCGCGACAAGGCGTGCACTGGCCGCAGGATTCATGCTGGTAGAAGTACGACAGTCGCTCGAGCGACTTGACCATGCAGCGCGTGTCGTTGAGCACAATGACAGCCCCCGACCCCAGCATGGAGCCGGCTTTTGCGATTGAGTCGTAGTCCATGGTGCAGTCCATCACGATGCTTGACGGAAGCACCGGTGCCGACGAACCGCCCGGAATGACCGCCTTCAGCGCCCTGCCCTCGCGCATGCCGCCAGCCAGAGCCAACAGCTTTGCAAATGGCATGCCCATGGGCACTTCGTAGTTGCCGGGATTGGCCACGTCTCCCGAAACTGAATAAATCTTGGTACCACCGTTATTGGGCTTGCCTACATCGAGATAGGCTTGGCCGCCATTGCGAATGATCCAAGGCACCGCCGCGAAGGTTTCGGTATTGTTAATGGTGGTCGGCTTACCGTACAGACCAAAGCTGGCCGGAAACGGTGGCTTAAAGCGGGGCTGCCCCTTCTTGCCCTCAAGCGATTCGAGCAGCGCGGTTTCCTCGCCGCAGATGTAGGC
>JAGWOZ010000345.1 GCA_028870715.1 Betaproteobacteria bacterium
TCCGGTTCTTGTTCATCAGCTCGCGGTTTCATTCCATGCTTCCTTCCCACGCTCGGTCACCCTTGCGCAGTTGCACTTCCTTTCGCTCGCTGTGGTCAGCTTGCGGGAGGACTTCCACCTCCAAGATCGCGCCCATGCTGGGCGCACCTGTCCTTCCCCGGCATCAATGCCTGGGCTTGCTCCGCACCGGGGCAAACTGATTTCCTTGGAAGCATGGGTAGCGGCGCGGGAATCCATGCCCTCTGCCGGACGAGCGGTCGCCGCAAGCCAGCAACGTGGAGGCTGCCGAGACTCAGGCCGTAACCAAGTGCACGGCACGACTGCGGATGCGCAGCACCAGCACTGCAGCAACCAATCCGAGAATGCCAGAGAGGGTCGTGGCCAAGGTGTAGTTGCCGTAACTGCTGCGCAGGATCCCTCCCATCAGCGCAGCAAAGGCCGCCCCGATCTGGTGACCAGCCACGATCCAACCGAACACGATCGGCGCCTCACGACTGCCGAATGCGTCGTTCGTGAGGCGTACGGTCGGCGGCACGGTGGCCACCCAATCGAGGCCGTAGAACAGGGCAAAGACTGGCAGACCGAAGTAACTCAAGCCGAACGCGTAGGGCAGGTAGATCAGTGCCAGGCCGCGCAGGCCGTAGTACCAGAACAGCAGCACACGGTTATTGAAGCGGTCGGACAGCCAGCCGGAGAGCGTGGTGCCCACAAGATCAAGCGCCCCCATCGTGGCCAGGATGCTGGCCCCCTGCACCGGCGTCAGGCCGTGGTCGCCGCACATGGCAATGAAGTGCGTGCCAATATAGCCGTTGGTCGTTGCGCCGCAGATGAAGAAGCTGAAGAAGAGCAGCCAGAAGTCGCGCACCTTCACAGCTTTGCCGAGGGTACCGAACGCCATGGAAATGGGGTTGGTCTTGGGCGCCTGCGCCTGGACACAAGCGTCGTCAGCTTCTCCGTAGCGCCGCATCCCCAGGGACGCCGGTTGCTCGGGCAGGAGGAAATACACCAGGGGAATGACCAGCGCCGCGCCACCTGCCACGGTCCAGATGACAGGGCGCCACCCCTCGTGTTCGACGATATACGCCAGCAAGGGCAGAAATACGAGTTGCCCGGTGGCCGAACTGGCAGTCAGCAAGCCCATGGCCAGTCCCCGCCTTGCCGTAAACCACCGACTGACGACGACGGCACCCAGGGTCATGGCTGTGGCGCCCGTGGTGCTGCCGACAATCAAACCCCAGATCAGCCACATCTGCCAGCTGTGCTGCATCACGCCAGACCACGCCACCGCGGCCGCCAAAATGATGAGAGCGCCCAGGACTGTCCTGCGCAATCCAAAACGCTGCATGGTCGCGGCGGCGAAAGGTCCCATCAAGCCGAAGAGTGCCAGGTTGACGGACAGCGCCCCGGAAATGCTGGCCAGATCCCAGCCGAACGCTCGTTGTAGCGGCACAAGCATCACGCTGGGCGCGGCACGGGTGCCGGCCGTGATGAGCATGACCATAAACGTTACGGCAACCACGACCCAAGCGTAGTGAAATCGCAGATGCTTGCGGAGAGCGAAGGCGCGCATGGAATGTGTCGGTCTGGCTGAGCCCAAAAAGTCGCTGCCAAGTTGAGCTCTTGTGACGGGTGAGCCACAAAGCTGGGCATGCTACCGTACCGCTCGTGCGCACCGCGCCATGAAACATTGCGCGCCGCTCTTCAAGTGATCAGTCGGAACGTGCGTGCCCGGAAGGAGCCACGCAAACGTTGGGTTTCTCCTTGATCACAATGTGTGAAGACGGATCGGGGCCTTCGGTGGGAACGCTGCGGTTCTGCGTCTATCGAGCAACCGCGGACGTCGTGGCCGTCCAGGCGGCTCCAGGACCAAAATCCGCCACGCTTGTCTAAATCAGCTGTTGGTTGGCTACAGGGAAAGGATTCGGGGAACAGACGAATCAGCGAGGCATGGCCCGCGGAAACATTCCAGGCAGCTTGAGTTCGTGGAGTGGCGCTGTCCGATCCACTTGCCCTGCAACAGGGCGATTCGCCAGCGACAGCTTCGAAGATGCAGCGGTCATCCAACCAATCATGCGCCCGGCACGATCGCGGGCCCGGCGCCGGGCACCTCCGGGCG
>JAGWOZ010000096.1 GCA_028870715.1 Betaproteobacteria bacterium
TGGCCACCACAATCATTTCGCGCTCCCCCTTGCTCAGGCCAGAGGGTTTGAGCATCAGTGCGTCGTGATAGGCAAAAAACGCCCGGAACTCGTCTGGCCGGCGCGCCAAGGCAAGGAAGACGTTGGGGACGAAACCGCTGCGCTCTTGCACCGCCAGGATGCGGTTGCGGACGTCCTCCGGAAGCGCGGCCAGTTCGGGAACGGGAAATCGGCTGATCAGCTCGGGCATGATGGGGTGTGGCACGGAACACGATGCCCCATTGGACAGGCCCCGCGGATCAAAGACAAGATCCCGCGTGAGGCGTACGGTATGCATGAGGCCCGCGCGCGGCGGGCCTCGTGGACGGCACAGGCCGAAGCCTGCTTACTTGGCGGAGCTCGTCTCGGTTACGCCTGCAGGGCAGGTGTTGGCGTCATAAGGCGCCTTGCCCACGAGCAGCAAGAAGCTCTCGAACGGCTTGATCGCGCGCATGGCCACCATTTTGGGCCCTTGGAATTCAAGCTTCCCGCTCATCATGGCCCAGACGGGTCCCGGGTCACCTTTACCCATGGACTCCCAGTTCTTGGTGCTTGCATGCATCAGAAAATCGACGGCGAAATTGGCGGCTGTGCTGGGGGCTCCACCGTACGCGCAGAAGGCCTTGCCGTCCTTAGGCACGATCTTGAGCTCGACCATGGAACCCTTGCCGCAGTCCGTACGGTACATCTCCACCACTTTGTAACCACGTCCCTTGTCGTCGTGTAGCCACTCGCCGGCGAGGCCCTGCGTGAGTTGCGGCGTCTGGTTCCAGGCTTGGCAGAAATTCGCTGTCCATTGCGGTGACATCAGCACTGGATCAGCTGCTTGTGCAGCCCATGCCGTCGAGCCGAACGTTGCGGCAAGCGCTAGGCGAATAAGGGTCTTGCGGGTGGTCGTGATGGATAAATGCATGGGTGTGATCTCCTCGTGATAGTGGCGGATCCGGGCGGCCCGCACCGGCAATGCTTCGATCGCCAGCGACCATCATTTCAGGATACTCCCGCCATCCCGTCAATCAGGGTTTGCGCTTTGTCCCGGAATTCATTGGCCTTTTTCTCATCGATGAAAAGCCTGATGTACTTAGTACAGCTTTCCACGGCGGCCATTTGAGACTGCGGGACGTTGTCGGCAGCGTGCAGCTTCTGCAGCAGTTTGTCGGCGCTCTGGCCGAACATCTGCGTGACCAGTCGAGACAGATCGGCCCGCAGATCCATTCCCGGCGAAGGTGGGGCACCAAAGCCTTGAGCCCCGGCAGAGGGGGTCGGCTCGAAAGCCCCGCCGTTGGGCGATATGTAGCCTTGTTCCAACAGCAGGATGAGAGCCTCCTGCCAGCGCACCTTGTCGGCTGCGCAATCGAGCAGGGCGCTTACGGTGCGCTGCCCATTGATTAACACGAGTACGCCACGCGCCACCGCCGGCAGGTGGTGGGCGCGGCTGACGAGTGCCTCGCGGCCGGCGGCCGTTTTTTCCAGAATCCAGTCTGGCTGCATCGACGATGCCTGCGGCAGTGCGGGAGCAGGTCAGGCTAATTCGTCGATGATGCGGTGCACGAGACGCACCGTCACCACAACATAGACGGCCCCGAAAAGAAAAATGAGGGCAAACACGCTGCGCACGGAGTCCGCGGGTAACAACCCGAAGAATGGCGTGGCCAAATAACCAAGCGTGAACAGAATGACAAGCCCCGTGAGAATTTTCCACGCATTGCCAACAGATCCGCCGCGAATCTTGCTGCGCAGCCCAAGCACCATGAACAGTCCCACAATCATCACGGCAATGGCTGACGCGTTGATGAAAAACGGCAGGTCGACTTGTACACCCATGATGACTCCTCCAATGGTCGGGACACCAAGCTGTTGGCGCTTGGTTGTCGATCGTTGATTCACGATAGGGGAGTATGCATGGCATCGGGGCCGCTGCCACTGAGGATTTACGTGAATACCCACACGTGCTACCCACACGTGCCTTTGGCGCTGGCGTCAGGCCGCTTGCCACGCGCCCTTGGCCTGCAGCCACCGCGGGCGCGGCAGGTATCTGGATTTCGACGGTGAGCACTCCTGGGCCGAGCCGGGATAAGCGCTTCGGCGCCGTCCCGCCGCTGGCGGCATTACGAACGCATGCACGTCACCAAGGGCCCTGTACGTATCCCCTTCCATGCAGGCTCAACCGGGCCGCTTCATCCAAGCCAGGTGCCAGCCCCAGTCCGATGTCTGTGGCATCCACGGCGGCCTTCGGGACTCGGAGGGCCGGGGGTCGCCGCGCAACGGGTCAGGCGTAAACGGCGAGCGACTGTCGCATTTTTTTCATGGCCTGAACCTCAATTTGTCGAATCCGCTCAGCCGACACGCCGTATTCACTGGCCAGGTCGTGCAGCGTCTTGCCACCCGAACCGTCGTCATTCACATCAAGCCAGCGCTGCTCGACGATGCGACGGCTACGCGCATCAAGGGCATCAAGTGCCTGCTTCAGGCCCTGCACCTGAAGGCGTTCACGGCCACGCGCCTCAAGCACGGCATCCGGCTCGTTGCCACGGTCTGACAGATAGGACACAGGGCCGAAGACTTCTTCGCCATCATCGCCAATCGGCTGGAGCGAGACATCGGAGCCTCCCATGCGCTGCTCCATCTCGATCACATCGGAACGCTTGACCTGCAACTCCTTCGCCACGGCGTCAATCTCCGCGTCGTGAAAGCTGTCGAAGCCCTGTTTCATGGACCGCAGATTAAAGAACAGCTTGCGCTGCGCCTTTGTGGTGGCGACTTTGACCAAGCGCCAGTTGCGCAGAATGTATTCGTGGATTTCGGCCTTGATCCAGTGCAACGCGTAACTCACCAGACGCACGCCCTGACCCGGGTCGAAGCGGCGCACCGCCTTCATCAGCCCAATATTGCCTTCCTGGATCAGGTCTGAATGGGGAAGGCCGTAGCCGAGGTAATGCCTAGCGACCGACACGACCACACGCAAATGCGACAGCACCAGCTTGCCTGCGGCATCGCGGTCCTCGCGCTCACGCCAAGCCATGGCAAGATCGCGCTCTTCCTCGGCGCTCAGCATGGGCATGCGGTTGACGGCAGAAATATAGGACTCCAAGTTGCCTAGACTTGGCACCTGGGCTGGAAAGCTCACCGCAAATGTCCCTGCCCCTGCCGCCGGCAAGCTTGCCGTAGGCCGCAAGGTTAAGGCGCTGGATTGACCCATTTGCATACTCCTCTGTCTAACCATGGAGAAATTTTAGCACTCGCGACGTATGAGTGCTAACCAACCCCCGAGTTCCACGCATCGGGCAAAAACACTTTCGCCCCCTGCGTCCCGTTCGATTTCTCGAGTTCCTCTGAAGGGATGCCATCCATGCCACAGCTTCGTGTCGCCGCTTTCTCCATTTCGCTCGACGGCTTGGGCGCCGGTCTGCGGCAGAGCCTGGAGCATCCGCTGGGCGTTGGCGGCATGGCGCTCCACCGCTGGGCCTTCGCCACCCGCAGCTTCCGCCGCATGCACGGCGAGGATGGCGGCAGCACCGGCGTGGATGAGGACTTCGCCGCGCGCAGTTTCGCCAACGTTGGCGCCTGGATCCTCGGCCGCAACATGTTCGGTCCGATTCGCGGTCCCTGGCCCGACACGCAGTGGCGCGGTTGGTGGGGCGAGAACCCACCCTACCACGTGCCAGTGTTCGTGCTCACCCATCATCCCCGCGACGCCATTGAGATGCAGGGCGGCACGACCTTTCACTTCGTCACCGGCGGCATCCATGAAGCGCTGAACCGCGCCTTTGACGCAGCGGGCGGAAAGGACGTGCGGCTAGGCGGTGGCGTAGGGGTTGTCCGTCAGTACCTTGCCGCGCGCCTGATCGACGAAATTCACCTGGCCCTTAGCCCGGTGCTTCTCGGCCAGGGCGAGCCGTTGTTCGCCGGCCTGGATCTGCCGGCGCTCGGTTACAGATGCTCGCCTCCTGCCACGGGCGAACTGGCCACGCACTTCCTCCTGCATCGTGACGAGGGCGGGGCCGGATGACTCATTCTCGGACGTTCATGAACGTGTGCCCGCGCATTCCCCTTCCGAGACGGAAAAGGCGGCATAGCCGCGCACGGTCGGGGACATGATGGAGGCCAGGCTTTTGGCAATTCCGACACTCTAGGCACTACGCCTGACCTTGATTAAATGCAATAATCGGCACGCGCCTATGAATGGCAATCATCAATGCAGAAAGAAGATCTCAACGACCTGCTTGCCTTTGTCGCGGTGGCGCGTGAGCGCAGCTTCACCCGGGCCGCTTTGCAGATCGGGGTTTCGCAATCTGCACTGAGCCACCGCATGCGCGCCCTGGAAACCCAGCTCGGCCTGCGTTTGCTCACCCGCACCACGCGCAGCGTGTCACCCACCGAGGCGGGAGAGCGTCTGCTGCAAACGCTGGCACCGCGCTTCGAGGAGATCCGGGCCGAGCTTGCTGCCCTGCGCGAATTGAGGGAGAAGCCTGCGGGCACGATCCGCATCACTGCAGCCAGCCATGCGGCCGACACGCTCCTGTGGCCCAAGCTCAGCCAAGTGCTCCCCGACTATCCGGATCTGCAGGTCGAGATCAACATTGATTACGGTTTTACCGACATCGTGGCGCAGCGCTTCGATGCCGGAGTCCGGCTGGGCGAAAGCCTGGAGAAGGACATGATTGCCGTGCGCATCGGCCCGGACATGCGCATGGCTGTCGTGGCGACGCCGGAGTACTTCGCGAAGCACTCACCGCCACGCGCTCCGCAGGATCTCGCTTCGCACAACTGCATCAATCTGCGCCTCTCGCGGGGGGGACTCATGGCTTGGGAGTTCGAGCGTGACGGGCATCGGCTCAACGTTCACGTACAAGGGCAATGGGTGTTCAACGGCAGCGCGCCGATGCTGCGTGCGGCGATCGCTGGAGTTGGCCTGGCCTATGTTCCGGAAGACACTGCGATGGAGCACATCGCTTGCGGCCGACTACAGCGTGTGCTCCCGGATTGGTGTCCAAGCTTCGCCGGCTATCACCTGTACTACGCGAGTCGCCGGCAGTCGTCACGCGCGCTGGCCGTGGTGGTCGACGCGCTGCGGCACAGGCCTTGAAGGAAGCTCGCCTGTCGCGCAGAATCAGCGATGTGGCTTGGCGCGACCCTGGGCCGTGGAGATCTCAACCATGGGCAGCAAGGTGCGGCCGCGTGAGATCGGCCAAGGCAAGGCGCTGCCGGCCCGTGGCGTCAAAGTTCTCCGCAGCCAGCCATTGCTGGTATGCACAGCGCAGCGTGGGCCATTCGCAATCGAGCACGGCGTACCACGCTGTGTCTCGGTTGCGCCCTTTGACAACCGCTGCCTGGCGGAACAACCCCTCGTAGCTGAAACCCAGGCGCTGCGCAGCGCGCCGAGACGCGGCGTTCAGCGCATTGCACTTCCACTCCACACGTCGGTATCCCAGAGCAAACGCGTGGTCGAGCAGAAGATACAGCGCCTCCGTTGCAGCCACGGTGCGTTGAAGGCTGGGCGCGAATGCCAAGTGACCGATCTCGATGCAGCCGTTCTTCGCGTCGATCCGCAAATAGGCCGCCACACCGCACGGCTGGGAACTGCTGCGCTCCACAATGGCGAAGAACATCGGGTCCGCCCCGCCGCATTGCGCCTCGACCCAGTCCTGATAGGCCCTGGCGCTCTCAAAAGGCCCGTAGGGCAGGTAAGCCCACATGCGTCCGGCAACATCCGCAGCAAAAGCACGGTACAGCGCACCACCATGGCCGGACCGCAGGGCCTCCAAGCGGACATGTTTGCCACGCAGCAGGGTATGGGTGGGTACCGGTGGCGGTGCCCACCCGGGCAAGGCCGTGCCGAGCGGCGGATCTTGCAACGGCGAAGGTGGCTGCATAGGCTGACTCCCGCGCAGACGATCCAGGGATGCGCTCAGCCCACAAGCGCCTGCGCGAAGGCGCGGGCATCGAAGGTCTGCAAGTCCTCAAGCGACTCGCCCACACCGATGAAATAGACTGGTACGGGCCGCTCGCGTGCGATGGCAGCAATGACGCCACCCTTGGCGCTGCCATCAAGCTTCGTGAGGATGATTCCTGTCAGTTTCAGGGTGTCATCGAAAGCGCGAAGTTGAGCCAGCGCATTCTGGCCGTTGGTAGCATCGATGACCAAGATGGATTCGTGCGGCGCGCCCTCCATCGCCTTGCCCACCACACGCTTGACCTTGGCCAGTTCGTCCATCAGGTGCTGCTGCGTCGGCAAGCGCCCCGCCGTATCCACGATCACCACGTCCATGCCGCGCGCACGCCCCGCAGTCACGGCGTCAAAGGCGACCGCCGCCGGATCCCCGCCCTGCTGCGCGATGACCTGAACCGCATTGCGCTCGCCCCACGCCGCAAGCTGCTCGCGTGCGGCGGCGCGAAACGTATCGCCAGCCGCCAACAGCACTTTGCAGCCAGCCAACTGCAGGTAGCGCGTGAGCTTGCCGATGCTGGTGGTCTTGCCGGCGCCATTGACCCCCACCATCATGATGACGGTAGGCGCCGTCAGGCCAATGTCCAACGGCTTTTCCAGTGGGGCAAGCAACTCGGCGAGCACGTCACGCAGCAATTCCTTGACCTGTTGCGGTGTCTCGGCGCGCGCGGCGCGCACTGCCTTGCGAAGCCGCTCAAGCACATACTGCGTCGCCGGCATGCCCGCATCGGCCTGGATCAGGGCCGATTCCAGCTCCTCGTACAGCGATTCATCGACACGACTGCCCCCGAACAGCCCCGAAATGCCTGCACCGCTCTTGCGCAAGCCCTGCCGCAATCGGGAAAACCAACCCGACGCCGCGGGTGCCGAAGGCGCATTGGCAGACTGCTGTGGCAACGGCTCCGTTGAGCGATCGGGCATCGGCTCGGCGCCAACCGTGGCAGCAACGGACGGCTCCATCGCACCCTCCAACTCCGGCAGGACGGGCTCGGCGGATGGGGAGGCAACTGGTTTACGCTTGAAAAATCGGAACATGGAAACAGGAACGGGATGGGTGGCACGCCGATGCATGCGCTGGCGCATATTGTCGCCCGCCAGCGCGCCTTGCATCACCGGCGCTGCGGCGAGCGGCTATGCTTTCACCGCGTTTCACCCATCTTGCCGCCTTTTCCCACACTGCTTATGCCACCCAAACCAGGTCCGATCGCCAAGCCTGCCACCCGGGGCACGCGTGCCCCGGGTGAGGTGCGCATCATCGGCGGACTCCTTAAGCGCAGCAAGCTGACCGTTGCGGATCACCCCGGCCTTCGCCCTACGCCCGATCGCGTGCGCGAGACGCTGTTCAACTGGCTGGGCCAGGATCTCACGGGCCTGCGCTGCCTTGACCTGTTTGCTGGCAGCGGAGCGCTGGGGCTGGAAGCCGCCTCGCGCGGTGCGGCGCGCGTTGACATGGTCGAACGCGACGCCAGGCTGGCCAAGCTGCTGGCCGATGCCTGCACCCGCCTCAATGCAGGCCAGGTCACTGTGCATGTGCAAGATGCCTTGCAATTCGTGGAACGCTGTGCCGCGGAGAGCTATGACGTCGTGTTCATCGACCCACCATTCGCGGAGGCCGAAAAAGGCCTGCACGAGCGCGCTCTTGCTGCGGCCACACGCCTGGTGCCAACGGGCGGACTCGTCTATCTGGAAGCGCCCGAAGCTGGGACTCTCGCCGCTTGCGCAAGCAGTCCCGCTTGGCAGATTCGGCGTCAAGCTCGCGCCGGCAGCGTGCATTACGCCCTGCTCCAGCGCCAGCCAGACTCGACCCCCACGCATTAAACTGTTGCATTGCACAAAACGCGGAGCCCACCATGCTGACCGCTGTCTATCCAGGCACCTTCGACCCTTTCACCCGTGGCCATGAAGACTTGGTCCGGCGGGCAGCCAAGCTCTGTGACAGGCTCATCGTTGCCGTAGCGGGCGGGCATCACAAGAACCCGTTATTCGGAATGCATGAGCGCCTGGACTTGGCTCGGAGCATCCTGGCGCCGTACAAGAACGTGAAAGTCGAGGGATTCAGCGGACTGCTGCGTGATTTCGTGCTGGAGCGCGAGGCGGCAGTGATCATTCGTGGCTTGCGTGCGGTCAGCGACTTCGAATACGAGTTCCAGATGGCCGGCATGAATCGCCAGCTGATGCCCGAAGTTGAAACGATCTTCATGACGCCAGGCGATCAATACCAGTTCGTATCCGGGACGTTCGTGCGGGAAATTGCCCTGCTCGGTGGCGATGTCAGCAAATTCGTGGTCCCCTTGGTGACGGAGCGCTTGGCCACCAAGCTTGCCGGACATGTGCCGCACTAGAGGAGGAACACGATGGCGCTGTGGATCACCGACGAATGTATCAATTGCGATGTGTGCGAGCCCGAATGCCCGAATCAGGCCATTTCCATGGGGCCGGAGATCTACGAAATCGACCCCGACCGCTGCACGGAATGCGTAGGCCATTTTGACCAGCCACAGTGCGTGCAGGTGTGCCCGGTGAGCTGCATCCCCGTGCGCCCGGATCGCGTGGAAGACCGCGACGCGCTCATGGCCCGCTACCGCCGTCTCGTTGGATTGGAAGCCGACGCATCACCCGCGTCCGGCCCGCAGCCTCCCCGGCAGCTGCGCGCATGACGCTTCGGCCCGAGGCTCTTGACGCCCAAGGCGCAGGAAACTTCGCGTTGGGGCAAACCGATCAGGCAGGCTCATCCTTTGGCGGCGACTTCGAAGCGACCGGCATTGCGGGATTGCCCCGATGCAAATGCATCATCGCCGCCTCGAATTCACCGCGCATGATTCTCGGCAATTCGTCAAGGCCACGCTGCATCGCTTCCTCGATGCGCTCGAGTTCGCTGCGGGGCGGCCGGCCGAGGACAAAGCCGATCACCGCAGCCCGGTCACCAGGATGCCCGATGCCGATGCGCAGGCGCCAGAACTGTGAAGTTCCCAGCTGCGCCGCGATGTCGCGCAGGCCATTGTGGCCGGCATGACCACCACCGAGCTTGAACTTGATCTGCCCGGGCTGCAGGTCAAGCTCGTCGTGCGCAACCAGGATTTGCTCAGGGGCGAGTTTGTAGAAGCGCGCCAGCGCCGCCACAGCCTGGCCTGAGCGGTTCATGTAAGTGCTTGGCTCCAAGAGCCAAACGTCGCCCTGCGGCCCTCGCAAGCGCGCCACGTCACCGAAAAAACCGCGCTCCGGCCGCAGACTCAGGCTCTCGCGCTGCACGATCTGGTCCACCCACCAGAATCCCGCGTTGTGGCGCTGTTGCGCGTGCTCGGGCCCTGGATTGCCCAGGCCGACGATGAGGCGGATCACCGCGAATCTCCGCCACGCGCAACCTCCGGCTGTGGTTCGCGCGCCAACAGCGCATGCAGCGCGTCCCGCGCGCTGCAATGGCCAGCCAGCACGTCCGCAACCGAGCTCGCAATGGGCATGTCCACCCCCCGATCGCGCGACAGCTCAAGCACCGTTTGCGCGGTGTACACGCCCTCGGCGACATGACCGAGTTCGGCCACGATATGGGCCAGTGGTTTGCCCGCTGCCAATTGCAACCCGACGCGCCGATTGCGTGACAGCTCGCCGGTGCAGGTGAGCACCAGATCCCCCAGGCCACTCAGGCCCATGAAGGTCTCCATGCGCGCACCAAGTGCCAGCCCCAAACGTGCCATTTCCGCCAAACCTCGGGTAATCAACGCCGCCCGGGCATTGTGGCCTTGCTCCAAGCCATCGCTCACACCGCAAGCGATGGCGAGCACGTTCTTCACAGCCCCTCCAACTTCGACGCCAAGCAGGTCAGCGCTGGCATACACACGCATGCTGCCGCCGTGCAGGGCTTGCACGCCATGTCGCAGCAGCGCCTCGTCCCTGCTGGCCAGAGTCAGCGCCACAGGCAAGCCACGCGCCACCTCCTGCGCAAAACTCGGGCCCGAAAGCACGCCCACGGCCGGCCGTGCACCCCACCCGTCGAAGACAGCTTCGAGCACTTCGTGCGGCAGCAGCCGGCTGCCACGCTCGAAGCCCTTGGCCAGGATAAGCACGTGCTGGAGCGGCGACGGATCTTGGCTGCCGTAGGCGCGAATGGCCTGAGCCACCTCACGCAGCCCGGCGACAGGAACCGCCAACACCAGCAAGCCGTCGCGCCCTGCGTGCGCGAGCGCCTCGGTGAGATCTGACGTGGTATCCAGCGACTCAGGAAGGAGCGCACCAGGGAGATACCGCGTATTCTCGCCCCGTCCCCGCAGAAGTTGCATCTGTGCCGCGTCACGCCCCCACAGCTGCACGGCGTGACGCCCGGCGATTTGACAGGCCAGAGCCGTGCCCCAAGCGCCTGCGCCAAGTATGGAAATGTTCATGCGTGCCTGCTTCAGTCCGCGCAAAGCCGCGGCATGCGGATTAGATCGGGCGAGTCGGGCGCATGCCGTGCGAGATCGGTCCGCCGGCTGCCGGCGGACAAGCTCGACTCAGTTCAGGGCCGAGCCATCAGGCGCGACCAGACCGCTGGGGGCCTGGCCGGCCTTCTGGGCCTGCTGGCTCTCATACATCGCCTGGAAATTGATCTCTGCCAGATGCACCGGCGGAAAACCGGCGCGCGTGATGGCGTCAGCCAAGTTGGCGCGAAGGTAGGGATAGACCGTCTGCGGGCAGGCGATGCCAAGGAGAAGGTCGGCATGCTCCTGCGGAATGTTTCGCAACTCGAAAATGCCAGCCTGCTTGCCCTCGACGAGGAACAGAGTCTGGTCATTGACACGCGCCGTGATCGTGGCAGTGATGGCCACCTCAAAAATGCCCTCCACCACAGCTTGGGACTCCACGTTCATCTGCACGTCCACAGTCGGCTGGGCCTGCTCCAGCAGGATCTTCGGCGCGTTGGGCTGCTCCAGCGACAAGTCCTTCAGATAGCAGCGCTGCAGCATGAAAACCGGTTGCTGTTCGGCAGCTGCGGTGTTGGTGGGTGTGCTCATGCAAGAAGGCTCCAGAAAGTGGGCCCGCCGCTTACGGCGGATGGAAGGGAAACGTGCGATTGTAGGAGTCGCGTGCCACGCGCCCCAGGACCATCGGCGTGCTCAGTCCTTCGGCGTCTGCAGCAGCGGCTCCAATCCGCCACGCGCGTCAAGCGCGTACAGGTCGTCGCAACCGCCTACGTGCGTGGCGCCGATGAAAATCTGCGGCACGGTGCGCCGGCCCGTCATTTCCATCATCTGCTTTTGCGCGTGATGGTCCAGATCGATCCGGATTTCCTCAATGTCCTGCACGCCACGCTTGCGCAACAAGGCCTTGGCGCGAACGCAATACGGGCAAACAGCGGTGGTGTACATGCGAACTTGGGTCATGAGTGCTCCAAAAATGGGGCCGCACGGGCCGTCGGCAGGGCAACGGCCTTGCGGCCAGATGATGTCCGAACGGGGCGATGGGCGATGATGCGCACTGTGCGCAAAAGCAACCGGGATGCCAACACAAATGCAAGTGCGGCCAAGCACGGATGCGTAATCAGCTTTTTTCCACGGGCAGGCCCGCTTCGCGCCAAGCACGCAACCCGCCGGCAACCGCCGTTGCCCGCACGTAGCCCAGTTTGCGCAGGGTCATGGCCGCACGGCTGGCACGCGCGCCGCTTTGGCACATCACCAGAACGGGCGTTTCCTTGTTCTTGGGCAGATCCGACTGGCGCTGCTCGATTTGGCCCAGAGGAATATTGCGCGAACCCGGGCAATGTCCCGCCGTGTGTTCCGCCGGCTCACACACGTCGATCAGCACGCCCTTTTCGCGATTGACGAGACGAACCG
>JAGWOZ010000097.1 GCA_028870715.1 Betaproteobacteria bacterium
GGGCGACATCGCCCTGGTGAGTGCGATCGGCGTACTCTGGTTTCGTGTGCCCTTCATCGGCGATCCGCTGGTGATGCTCGCTGGTTCGGCGCTGTTCCTGCTCGCCGCGGTGGGCATGGGGCTGCTGCTGTCGACGTTCTCGCGGACCCAGCAGCAGGCATTCGCGCTGAATTTCTTTTTCGTTAACCCGTTTTTCATTCTCTCCGGCTTCGCATTCCCCATCGCAGCCATGCCTGCGTTGTTGCAGTGGTTCACCTTGATCAACCCCTTGCGGTATTTCTTGGTGGTGATCCGCGCGGTTTTCCTCAAAGGTGTCGGGTTTGCTGTGCTATGGCCCGACTTGGCTGCGATGGGGTTGCTCGCCACAATCATGTTGACCGTGAGTGTCTGGCGCTTTCGATCATCGCTGGAAGCATGATGAGCCTCCCGCGCCCAGCAGTGGCGTGTCGGATCCGTCTGCAATGCAAATAGGTGATGTATATCAAGGAAACTCCGTGCGCGGCAGCGCATTATTACAAGTGATTACCTTAATGAGCAGGAATGCGCGCCCATCTTTGCATTTCCGACCATTGCCGCTGGGCAATTTGCGGATTGGGTATCCGGTGGCTCGCGCATTTCATCGGCGGCTACCTACCTGCAGGCGGGCCAGGTGGGCAGTCGATCTGGCGCCCGCACAAAAGAGAGAGGTGCATCATGGCAATTGTGAAATGGGATCCGTGGCGTGAAATCGAAGACATGTTCGACCGCTACACGCGTGCAATTGGTGCTCCACGCAGATCTGGGGCAGGAGGGGAGGTCGCCACGCTTGCGGACTGGTCGCCGCAAGTTGACATTGCGGAAACCCCGCAGGAATTCACGATCAAGGCCGAACTTCCCGAAATCAACAAGGACGATGTGAAGGTGACGATCGACAACGGAGTGTTGACATTGCAGGGTGAGCGCAAACGCGAAGTCGAGCAAAAGGACAAGAAATTTCACCGCATCGAGCGCTTCTATGGGAGCTTTAGCCGCAGTTTTTCGCTGCCTGATAACGTCGACGCAAATGCCGCCAAGGCGACCTTTAAGGATGGCGTCCTAAGCCTCCAGATTCCCAAGGTGGCCGAGGTCAAGCCGAAGGGCATCGAGGTGAAGGTGCAGTGAGGGAGGCAAGTTCAGCGCGCGGCTGGCGGCAATTTGGCCGCGCCACGCGCCTGGCCATCGCCTGGCCCGTTACCGCGTTGACGCTGCCCAAGCCTGCGGCGAGGTATGCGGGGCGCTGACAGGGGGAATCAATGGTCGGCCCGCAGCGTCTTGGGCCTGAGGAAGATGAATCCGCCCGGGCTGGATCGTGGCTTTTGGGGCTGCTTTCGTCGTTCCTGATGTAGATCAAGGAAACTTGCTTCAAAGCCGCGCAGACTTGTGAACTCCTTTCAGAAATTGGAGTGGGAGCATGAATGCCACCGAGCAAATCCAAGCGGCGCAAAAAGCTGAACTGGAGTCTATGGCCAATATGGTCGAGAAGACGATGAACGCCTTCGAGCGGTTTGCGCAACTCAATCTTCAGACTCTGCGGGAAGCAGCGCAAGATGCGACGGAGGCCATGCGCGCAGCCTTGTCGGCGCGTGACGTGCAGGAGCTCATGAGCACGCAAACAGATAATCCAATTCAAGCGCACAGCCAGAAAGCCTTTGCCTATGCCCAGCAGTTCGCGGAAATTGCGGCGAGCACACAGGCTGAGATCGCTGGAGCGGTGAACGAGGGCATGACCCGCATGCAACAAACTCTGCGGGAGGCGATGCAAAGCGCAACGCACAATTTGCCGATGGGAAGCGAAGGTGCCGCAGCGCTGATGCAAAGTGCCATGAATTTCACGAGCCAGGCGGTTGAGGCGATGCAGAAGACGCAGACCCAGACCAGGAAAATGGTTGCGGACAGCGTGCAGAACCTCACGCAAACAGCTGCCAAGGGCGCCCAGGAGGCCGCGCAATCACGCAAACGCAGAGCTTCATGATGTGTGCCCTCATCGTGAGGGCGCGGGCCTTGTTAGTGGCGGCAAAGGCATTGTGCGCGGCTTCTCGGCGGGAGTGCATTGAACGAGCGGAAGGACAACGCAGCCGGCAGGCCAAGACGGTGCAGCGGCATGCTGCGACGGGGTGGCTGAGGTTTGCAAGGATGTACGGTTCTCAAAGGGCTACCCGGCCCCTGTGGCGGGCGCCATTGGGCCTTATGGATCAATTAAGTGCCTCGCCATCATTTTTTGGACGATCATGAACAAGCTTGCTCTCATCACTGGCGGAACGCGCGGAATCGGTGCAGCCATTGCCACCCGCCTGCAAGGTGACGGTTACCGCATTGCCGTGACCTATTTGGGCAATGACGCCGCCGCCCGCGCCTTTCAGGAGCGAACGGGCATTACTCCCTACAAGTGGAATGGCGCGGACTACGCGGCGTGTCAGGAAGGCGCGCGGAGGGTGGAGGCCGATCTCGGGATGCCCATCGACATTCTGGTCAACAACGCGGGCATTACCCGCGACGCGAGCCTGCACAAGATGAGCCTCGAACAATGGCGCGCGGTGATTGACGCCGACCTTGATGCCTGCTTCAACATGTGCCACGCCGTGATCGAGGGTATGCGCGCTCGCAACTGGGGACGCATTGTGAACATCACTTCCATCAACGGCCAGAAAGGCCAATTCGGTCAGACCAATTACTCAGCTGCCAAGGCTGGCGTAATCGGGTTCACCAAGGCCCTGGCGCTTGAGTCAGCGCGCAAGGGCATCACGGTCAATGCCGTGGCTCCGGGCTATACCGCAACCGACATGGTTGCGGCGGTTGATCCGAAGGTTATGGAGAGCATCGTCGCGCAGATTCCCGTGGGTCGATTGGCGCAGCCCGAGGAGATTGCGCACGCTGTGGCCTTTCTTGTGCATGCGCAATCGGGCTTTATCACCGGGTCCACACTGTCAATCAATGGTGGACAGTTCATGATTTAACGGACGATGCCCAGACCACATGGGTGCGCAGTCGCGAAAGGACGTCGAAACGATGAGGCCTGCCTCAGGCAATGCGAGGACGACTGAAATCCCACGGCTGACGAACGCATGGGTGAGGGCTATCCATTGCCATTGTGTGTGATCGAGCGCCAGTGAGCGCGTACCGCGGATCTGCCAGGCGTCCGCAGGTACAAACAGCGCAGAGCCTTTGCCTGGCTTGTGCCGTGATGGTCGGGGTGAGCCGGTGGTGACGAGATGATTGACGACTGTTTTCTTGAACACCTGACTGAGCCGGATCCGCAGACCACCGTATCGATGGCTTCGAGTCTCAAGAGCATCGAAAGGATTCGTCGCACGCTGCGACGGGAACAGACGGCAGGATTTGTACGACCCGAAGCGCTTGTTTTTTCGTCTCTTTGAGTTGTGGCCGAAATCTAGACAGGAAAACATCATGTCCAAACCCGATATTGTCCTTTGTGCTCCGGTGCGTACCGCCATCGGCACCTATAACGGAACCCTGAAGGACACGCCGGCAACTGCACTCGGCGCCGCAGTGGTGCGCGAGGCTGTGAAGCGCTCACGACTCGACCCGGCCGGAGTTCAAGCTTTGGTTTTCGGCCAGGTCATTCAGGCGGGCGCCAAGATGAACCCGTCGCGCCAAGTGGCGATCGGCGGTGGGTTGCCCGTCGAAGTTCCCGCGATGACCATCAACCGCGTTTGCGGCTCCGGCGCTCAGGCCATCGCCACAGCGGCACTGGAAATCATGGCTGGACAGATTCAATGCGCCGTGGCTGGCGGCATGGAGAATATGGACAAGGCGCCTTATCTGCTCCCAAATGGACGGTGGGGCATGCGCATGGGAGATGGCGCCGTGCTCGACAGCATGCTGTTAGACGGCCTGAATGACGCATTCAGCAATCAGCATTCAGGCTGGCACACGGAAGATCTCGTGGCCAGATTCGGCATCACCCGCGAGGAGCAGGACGCGTGGGCCCTGCGTTCGCAAAGGCTTTTCTCAGCAGCGAAGGGCGCCGGCTTGTTTGAGCCAGAAATCGTGCCAATCGAAGTCAAAGGCCGCCAGGGGCTGGAGAACTTTGCCAGGGATGAACACAACCGACCCGACACGACAGCCGAATCCTTGGCCAAGCTCAAACCAGCCTTTCGCAAGGACGGCACCATCACTGCGGGTAACGCGCCAGGATTGAACACGGCAGCCAGCGCAATGATCGTCGCGGATCGCACTTGGGCAGAAGCGCAGGGTGTGGAGCCGATGGCGCGCTTGGTGAGCTACGGTGTGGCGGCGGTGGAGCCCGGGTTTTTTGGCCTCGGGCCGGTGCCTGCGGTGCACATGGCCTTGGAGCGCGCCAAGTGGACGGCGAAGGACTTGGAGCGTGTGGAAATCAATGAGGCGTTTGCCGCAATAGCGATAGCGTGTTCGCGTCAACTGGGGCTGCCACACGATATCGTCAACGTCGAAGGCGGCGCGATAGCGCATGGCCACCCGATTGGCGCGTCAGGCGCGATTCTTACTACACGGTTGATCCACTCCATGCGGCGTGATGGGCTCAAGCGCGGCGTCGTCACGCTTTGCATCGGTGGCGGCCAGGGCATCGCGCTGGCATTGGAGATGTTGCCGTGACGAAATATGCGCAACACGCGACGGGCCAGGGCTACGCCAAGACACTGCGGGCGTTGCAGGTCGAACTGGTGAAGTTCCAGAAACACCTGATCGCGCATGGCAGCCGCATTCTCATCATCCTTGAAGGCCGTGACAGCGCAGGCAAGGACAGTACCGTCAAACGCATCGTGGAGCATCTCTCACCACGCGAGACAAGGGTGGTGGCCCTGAGCAAGCCGTCAGACAGGGAAGCCAGTGCCTGGTATTTTCAGCGATATGTCCCGCATCTGCCGTTTGCCGAGGAGTTCGTGCTGTTCAACCGCAGTTGGTACAACCGCGCCGGGGTCGAGTGGGTGATGGGATTTTGCACCGAGGCGCAGTACGAAGAGTTTATGGAAACTGTCCCCGTCTTTGAACAGATGCTGGTGCGATCCGGCATCCATTTGTTCAAGTATTACCTGGACATCAGCAAAGTTGAGCAAAAAAAGCGCCTTAAAGACCGGCTCACGGATCCGCTCAAGCAATGGAAGATGAGCCCTATCGATGCCGCAGCGCAAAGGCATTGGAAGGACTACAGCGTCGCACGCAACGCAATGTTCGCGCGGACCCACACGGCCGTGGCACCATGGACCGTGGTTCGCGCCGACGATAAGAAGCGCGCACGATTGAGCCTGATCATGGACCTGCTCGCGCGTCTGGATTACAAAGGCAAGGATCACGCGTTGCTGCGCCCAGACCCCGCCATCGTTTTTGGCTATACGGAGCAGGTCGTCGCGGAGGGTCTGATTGCGCCATGAGCATCGACATGCGAATCAGGGCCTGGGCCGTCCAGTCGTCGCGTTGGTCGAAGTGGATGGATCGCATGCTTATTAATTTTCCTGCACACCAGGCACCACATAAGGGAGTCAATCATGTCCAATCGCCACGCTGTCGTCTGGGTTGACCACGCGCAGGCTCATGTGTTGTTCATCGATGCTGAAAACATCGAAAAATCCATTCTGGAACCTACGCAACATCCTCGTCTGCACCACAAGCGCGGCTCCGTCGGTGGAGGCAAGGCCGCTGAGGACCAGCACTATTACCACGGCATCGCACAGGCTCTGCGTGACACGCAAGAAATCCTCATCGCGGGTCCGGGACAAGCCAAGCTGGAGTTGTTCAAGCATTTGCAGCACCATGACCCTGAGGTGGCCAAGCACGTTGTAGGCATGGAGACGGCGGACCATCCAAGCGACGGTCAGCTTGCAGACCACGCACGCCATTACTTCAAGGCCAAGGACCGCATGACAGGCGTTTGACCGGGGTCGTTCCCACTGTAAACGCGGCGCCCCAGGGTGGTCGGGGGCGGCCAATATCTGAATCGACGGTCATCGCTGTGAGCAAAGCCATGTACAAAAAAATTCTCGTCCCTCTCGATGCCAGTGCCACGGCACAAACAGCTGCGGAACACGCCATCGCAATGGCGCGGGCGTGTAAGGCAGCGCTGCGCTTTATTACCGTCGTTGACCTCAACGGCCTTGTTGGTGGCGTGCCAAGTGTCGTGGAAGTGGTGAACAACGATGCGCGCCTGACGCTCGATGATTGGATGAACCAGGCCTCTCAGTGGGGGTTGGACGTGAGCACCGCCATCGTCGAGACCAACCCGAAGACTCCGCGTGTGGCCGACGCGATTGTGACCGAGGCGACCAGGTGGGGCGCCGAACTGATTGTCGTCGGAAGCCATGGGCGCAGCGGCGCTCGACACCTGATGCTCGGCAGCGTTGCTGAAGGTGTGGCGCGACTCAGCAGGGTGCCGGTGCTGATCGTGCATCCAGGTGAAGTACCAGTGGCCTGATACAACGGCTATCAATGGCCTTATGGCGCTCCAATTCTCAAGACCACCCACATGCAAGCTCGACCCCGCGGAAAGCCCGGCCCCATGGGTCGGTGATTCGATGCGCGAGGTGCTCAAGGGAACGTAGTGGCCGAGGCGGCGCGGCGCGAGGTCGTGCGGCAGTTGCAGGATGTGGGCCTGAGCGAACGCCAAACCCAGAGGCTGGTGGGCATGAGCGCCAGCACGCTGCGCTACCAACTGCGAGACGACGACAATGGCCGGCTGTGCGAGCGCCTGACGCAGACCGACGGCCAGCACCGCCGCCACGGCTACCGGATGCTGCACAGCGCCTGCGCATCGATGGCTGACAGGTGCAACGTCAAACGAATATAACAAAGCGTAAGCGTCTGGCGAACCCATCTTTTCAGTGATAGACGGCTGAGCGAAGCTTGGGGTTTTGGGAGGCTCCATGCGATCAGACAAACTCAGTGAGGAGAGGATTGGGGAGATTCTGGCGACGCTGGATGAACTCAAAGCCGGCGGTGTGAATCCGGAGGTTTTTGCGCAAAGCCATGGCGTCAGCTACGGGCAGCTTCGGGGCGAGATGTCGCACGCACCGTGCTGGCGTGCGCAGTTGGCAGGGCAGGAGGTGCCTGCGCGTGCGCGCGGGTTCGTGCAAGCCAAGCTCAGCGCCGGGTCTGGCGCCATCGAAGCACACGCGCGCATCACCTGCGTGGCCGGCGCCCGGCAGGCGCAGATCGACTGGCCGGTGGCCCATGCGGCGGAGTGCGCGCAGTGGTTGCGAGCCTGGCTGGGGTGAGTCATGCTGCGCATCGAGGCCGCCTGGCTGGCGGTGGGTGCCAGTAATCTGCGCGGCGGCATGGACAGCCTGCTGGGTCAGGTTGCGGTCCGGTTTGGCTCAGCGCTGCCGCACCATGCCGACGTGTTTGCCAACCGACGGGCTACTGGCTGCAGCGGGGATTGGCTGCGAGGGGCTATGCGTGCGAAGCCATTGTGCCGTCGAAGATACCTCGGCAGTCGGGCCAGCGGGTCAAGGCCGACGCCCGCGTAGACTCCCTATCCAGCTGACGAGGCGATCCGCGATCTGACACGTGCGCGCGAGGACGCCATCAACAAGCGCATGCAGGTGCGTCAATAGCTCAAGGGTTTCCTGCTGCGTCACGACTGGCGTTATTGCGCCTCAAAGCACCCTGCGGTTCAGTGTGATGAGAACTTGGCACCTACCAAGCCTTAGCGCGTCATGATTTACCCCTGCCGGGCGGTGCACACTCCCACATCAGATTCCCGATACCCTTACTTGATTACGCGCCGCACGGCATTCCAGTCCGTGCGCGCACGCGACATCCCAGCATGCATCCTGCCACGCACCAGCCATGCAAGGTTGCCGAGGAAGGGCCGCGCCATGCGCCACAACTCGGGGAAGAGAATTGCCCACAACCGCCCTTGCTTGCGAAACAGTGGCACACAGCTCCAGCGCCCATGATGCCCATCCAGATGTCGCCAGAACCGTTACCCAGCCCCATCGCCAGATGGAACACCCAGGCGGCAAGGAAGAACGGAAGCAGCAGGATCAGCGTACCCAGCGTGTTGGGAAGGTAAGACCAGTACAGCTTGAGGGTGTGTGCATGCAGGTCTCCAGCTCAGCGGTGTGCCGTGGCTTCTGCGAGCACTTTCGCCACCCATTTATTCATGCTCTGCCCCTCACGCGCAGCGGCCTTGGCCGCCGCAGCATGAATGCTGGGGTCAATCCGTAACATCAATTTGCCGGACGCTGGCTTTTCTGGCTGTTGTTTGAGCTTCGCGCAGGCGTCGATGTAGTCATCGATCGCCTCATGAAATGCCATCTCGAACTCGGCCACAGACTCCCCGTGAAAGCCGATGATGTCGGCGATGTCCAGCACACGCCCAACCAGGATCTTGTCATCCGGGTCATAGGTCATGCTGGCGGCGTAGCCCTTGTAAGTCATCACGTTATTCATGGGGTCATTCCAATCTCTTCCAGGTACTCACGTGCCAGTCTGACGCGGTACTTCAACGCCTCTTTCCCCGGGTGGCGACGGTGAAAGTAGGCACGCAGCCCGTCTTTCTCGAACATCGCAGAAGATCCACTCCCCTCAATGACGCGGCACCCTGCTGCCACAAGCAACGCCTCGATAAGCGTCCACTCCAGATTTCCGTTGACCGGGTTGGAGAAGATCGACTCAAACGTCTTTTTCTGCTTGCGGTTCATTTGGGAATGATATCAAAGTAGATAGCAAATAAACCGAAAATGCTATCAAGGACGTTGCCGCCGCGCGGCATATCCGTGTGTCCACGCTACATCGGAGATCGCCGTGCTTCCACCTTCATTCCTGGCTCCCATCCCCGCTGCCTGTCTTGTGCTACTGAGCGCTGTGGCATCACCCGCCGCGCACGCGGCCTCGCTCAGTCTTGATCTCTCCGCGACATGCATCCATTAAAGGCAGCGGCTCGGCGTCATCTGAACCAGGTCAACCCGGAGCTGGGACTGGAGTACCCGCTGTCGCACGACATCGGCCTGGCCGCTGGGTTCTACCGCAATAGCCTCGAGCGCATTAGCGCATATGCGTTGGGAGAAGCCGCCATTGCCGCGCGGGCAGTCGCAGCGATGTGATGCAGAAGAAGTGCGGCTGCAGCCCACTTCGTGTCGCCACGCATATCCGTTGAGGCCCTTCCGCGGCAGGGTTACGCGACATTCACGGCCGTGTTTCGCCGCGATTGGGTTAGAAGGCCGGCTGGCTCTCGAACTGGAGGCCCCGAGTTTTGACCGAAATTCACCCGATTACAACCGCACGCGCGACGTTGGCAGAGTTCGGAAGGAACTGTCCTTGGGCAAACAGCATGGTCGTCCTTGGAGCGCACTGAGCTTGCGTCGCCACACCGATCAGACGACGCGCCGTTTGCCGCAGACCTTGATGCAACTGTGACAAATGGCGCGCCCTATGCTGGAGATGTTGGCCTAGCGGCTAGCCGGCACTATTCGCGCGGCCGCGATGACTGCAGCAGCGCGTTTACAGCGTCCAAGTCACCAAGCTTCAGTTTGCCGGCAGCGTATTTGAGCTTGAGCTCGTTCACCAGAACGTCATAGCGCGCCTTGTCGGCCAGGCGCTGCGTTTCGAACAACTGCGAGAGGGCATTGAGCACGTCGATGTTCACCCGCACACCGACCTTGTAGCCTGTTTCATTCGCCTGCAGCGCGCTCTGGCTCGAGGCGATTGCGGCCTCAAGGGCCTTGACCTGTGCACGTCCGGATTCCAGACCAAAATATGCGGTGCGCGCGGTCTGTGCTGCGGCGAGGCGCACGCTATCGAGGTTGGCCTGCGCTTTGTCCAGTAGATGCTCCGTTTCCTGCACATGACTTTGCACGGCATAGCCCGTGAAGATGGGAATCTGGATTTGCACGCCGATAGAGGCGACTTCAGCGCGTGTGCCGAAGGGAAACAGGGTGCTACCACCGCTGGTGCTGCCGCGGTCCAGACGAGCGTAGGCCTCCACCGTGGGCAGGTTTGCGGCGCTCGCCTTGCGGCTTTCCAGGCGAGCCACATCCAACGCCATGCGGGCCTGTTCCACCGCCAGGTTTTTTTCCTCTGCCGTTTGTGCCCAACTTTCCACCGAGCCGGTCAGGGCGGGCAGCCGGATGCCCGGTGTGAGCTCGGCCAAGGTGCCGGGTGGCTTGCCAGCGAGTTGTTCGAGCGCCGAGCGCGCGAGTTCAATCTGGTTTTGCGCCGCAAGGAGCTGCGCCGCGGTCAGGTCATTGCGCGCCTGCGCATCGCGCACGTCCACGATAGTGCCGTTGCCAGCGGCAAAATTGCGTTTTGCCGCCTCGAGTTGCTGCGCGATGGCTTTACTCTGTTCACGCAGCGAGCGCACGGTGTCTTGAGCGGCCAACACGGCAAAATATGCCGACGCCACCTGAACAAGGAGATTCTGGTTGTCTTGCGTCCACTGCGTATAGGCGATGCGAGCGGCGATCTCTGCCTGGGTCACGCCGATGCGTTCGGCCGGTTGGTACAGTGCCTGCGTGGCCGTGAGGTTGACATCGCGCGCAATGTAATCCCAATTCGTGGGAAACCCGAATTTTTGTAGGAGCGGATTCTCGCTGTTGCTTTGGGCGTTATCGCTGAGGCTGGCACCTGCGGCGATTTGCGGTAACAGGCGTGATCGAGCCAGCGGCACCCGCGCCAGTGCGGCGTTGTAGTTCGCCTGCGAGGCCCGCAGCGCCGGGTTGTGCTGCTGTGCCTCGGCAAACACCTGTGCGAGCGTCTCGGATTGTGCCGCGCCACACCACCCGAGACTTGCGAGTGCGAGAACAGTCGATGTGGAGAAGGCGCGGCACCGCACGGCGAGCATCGCTTTGAAGTGGCCCTGCATTCGACTGCTCGGGAGAAATCGAGAGGAATTGGACAACGGTGGATGGGGCATTTGGGGAGGCGCTGCTCGAGTGCGCATGCCGGATTCAGAGCCGGGCCGTTCGGTTGATGGAGTCCATGCTAACTGCGGTTCGGCGCGCTTGTTTGCGCTTCATCAAGCCCAGGCGTCGGAGCAAGACGACAATAGACGAATACACTCTTCGCCGCGCTCCACGTCGTCATCATGCTCCATAGCAAGCGCCTTCCCTTGGTCGTTGTTTTCGTCGTCATCGTCGCTGCGGTTGCAGGCTCGGCTTGGTATTTGACGCGTCCGAACGTGGCGTTAAGCGCCATCACCCTTTACGGCAACATCGACATTCGGCAGGTGCAACTCGCCTTCAACGATGCCGGTCGCATCCAGCAGCTGCTGGTCCAAGAAGGCGATCATGTGCACAAGGGCCAAGCGGTTGCGAAGCTGGATGCTCTGCGCTTTCAAGACGCCGTGGCGCGCGCCACGGCATCCTTGCTTGCGCAGAAAAGCGTGCTTGCACGCATGCGTGCTGGGAGCAGGCCGCAGGAAATCGCCGAGGCGAAAGCCGGGGTCGAGGCGGCGCAAGCCGCTGTTCAAAACGCGCAGATTACCTATGCGCGTCAGGAGACGCTCGTCCAAGCCGATTTTCTGCCTAAGCAAAGCCTGGATAACGCTGCGCAGACGTTGAAGACGTCCCAGGCCGAGCTGCAGCGTGCCCGCCAGGCTCTGAGCCTCGTGGTACAAGGCCCGCGCAAGGAGGATATTGCCGCGGCCGAGGCTCAGGTGCAGGCTGACAAGGCGGCGTTGGCGCTGGCACAGCGCGAACTGACAGACGCCGAGCTCATCGCGCCCGCAGCAGGTGTGGTCGAGAACCGCATTCTCGAAGTGGGGGACATGGCTGCGCCACAAACCCCGGTGATGACGATTGCGCTCGATAACCCGG
>JAGWOZ010000346.1 GCA_028870715.1 Betaproteobacteria bacterium
ATGGACTATGTGCGTGCAGCGCGTGCGCTCGGCGCGGGTCATTGGCAAATCATCTGGCGCCATATCCTTCCAAACAGTATGACCCCGGTGATCACCTTCCTGCCGTTTCGTATGAGTGGAGCGATCCTTGCGCTCACCAGTCTGGATTTTTTGGGCCTTGGCGTACCACCGCCTACGCCCAGTCTGGGCGAGATGCTTGCGCAGGCAAAGGCGAATCTGGATGCGTGGTGGATCTCGGTTTCAGTGTTCGTTAGCCTTGTGCTTACGCTCTTGCTTTTGACTTTCATTGGTGAAGCCTTGCGCAGCGCAGTCGATCCTCGCCATGGCGCGCGCTGAGCCGAGCGCGCCCCGCGGCAGGTTCCAGTCCATGCACCCGCCGCCGCTGCTGAGCGTGCAAAACCTGCATGTGGCTTTCGGCACGAAAGCCGTGGTCAGCAACCTGTCGTTCGACTTGTTTGCGGGGGAAAAGTATGCGTTGGTGGGGGAGTCCGGATCCGGCAAGACCATCACCGCGCTGTCCATTCTTCGCTTGCTGAGCAACGCGCACAGTAGCGGGCATATTTTGTTCAATGGTCGCGACCTGATGGCGCTGCCCGAGCGGGAAATGCGCGACGTGCGTGGGCGCGACATCGCCATGATCTTCCAAGAACCAATGAGCGCGCTAAACCCGTTGCAACCGATTGGAAGACAAATCGCCGAGTCGCTTGAGTTACACGAGGGGCTCTCGCGCAAGGCGGCATCGGCGGGCGCCGTGGAGTTGCTTGCACGCATGGGGATCGGGGAGCCTGCTCGACGCGCGGGAAGCTTCCCCTATCAACTCTCTGGCGGTCAACGGCAACGGGCGATGATTGCGATGGCCGTGGCCTGCAAGCCCCGACTGCTGCTGGCCGACGAGCCAACCACGGCGTTGGACATGGGCGTTCGTGCCCAAATCCTGGCTCTGCTTGGCGAGCTCCAGCGCGAGTACGGATTGGCCGTGATGCTGATTACGCACGATCTGCATCTGGTGAGAGGCTTTGCTCAGCGCATAGGCGTAATGCGAAGGGGTGAGTTGGTGGAGCAGGGGGCAATGGGCGCGGTATTTGCTCAACCCCGCCACCCTTACACGCAGACGCTACTGGCAAGCTTGCCTCACCGCAACGTCCGGCCGCTCGCCGCGGATGCCCCGGTAGTCCTGCGGGCGCAGGGCCTGCGCGTCGAATTTCCCGCGGGCCGGGGCTGGTTGCATCGGCGACATCACACTGTCGTGCGCGATGTATCGCTGGATTTGCGAGCA
Source organism: Betaproteobacteria bacterium (assembly GCA_028870715.1). GTDB lineage: Bacteria > Pseudomonadota > Gammaproteobacteria > Burkholderiales > Burkholderiaceae_C > Thiomonas_A. The sequence continues at coordinate 1,277 of JAGWOZ010000346.1, forward strand.
GGTGAAACGCTGGGATTGGTGGGGCAGTCGGGCAGCGGCAAGACCACGCTGGCCATGGCCCTTCTGGGCCTGCAAGCGATCGCTGGCGGTGAGGTGCGGCTGGGGGATATGAAGCTCTCGACGTTGAATGCCCGCGGGTGGCGCCAGGCACGACGCAAAATTCAAGTTTTGTTTCAGGATCCCTTCTCGTCGCTGTCGCCGCGCCGTACCATCGAGCAGATTGTCGGTGAAGGACTCATGATTCATGCCCCTGGGCTGTCGCCGGAGGAGCGTCGCATGAGAGTGGTCGAATCCCTGTCCGCCATGCAACTGGAAGCGGGCGTGCTTCCCCGGTTTCCCCATGAGTTCTCGGGAGGTCAGCGCCAGCGCATTGCGCTTGCGCGCGCGCTCATCGTCGAGCCTGCCGTGCTTATTCTGGACGAGCCCACAAGCGCTCTGGACATCTCAGTGCAGCACCAGATCCTGCAGTTGCTCTCCGGATTGCAGGAGCAACGCGGCCTCGCATATCTGTTCATCACCCATGATTTGGGCGTGATCGCGGCGATGGCGCACCGCATTGCGGTTATGCATGAGGGCCAAGTTCTGGAGATGGGCGAAGCACGGCAGCTATTGGACGAACCTCAGCACCCGTACACGAGGCAGCTTGTCAATGCTGCTGCATTTGTGCTTGCTGGCGACGACGTCTAGCTGTGAAGCTTCAATAGGTTGTATCTGTGGTTCATCCGGACTGAGTCTGGGAAACTGGAAGTCGCCAAACACCCAGACTTCCGAGGCCCAGCCGAATGAACACGCATAAGCATGCCAGATTGACCTACGCCCGTCGACACGAGAT
>JAGWOZ010000098.1 GCA_028870715.1 Betaproteobacteria bacterium
ATGACCTCCTGGGCAACCTTCTCGCCCAGGGTGCGCTTGAGGTCGCGGGGCATGTTGCGCGTGCAGTCCATGACGGTGCGCAACAGCTCGTAGGCGGCCTTGTAGATCGGCAGGTCCGTGTGCAGCATGCTGAGGAAAATCAAAGGGGCGAAGGATTAAAGGGGGAATCTGCGGACGGCGACGGCGCGGAGCGCCGCGCTCTTGAGGTCGTAGTACTGGCCGCCGTAGCTGAAGTTCTGAAACCAGGCGTAGGAGCTATCGCTGGCGTGGGTTTCGTTCGACCAGTACCAGTCATCCTTGAACAGCTCGCGCATGTTGGCGCGCAGCAGGTTCAGCTCGCGGCGCCCGGGGAGATCACCTCCGACGCTCTTCGCCCATTTGGTCTGCTTGGTCCAGTTGGCCGTGGCGTCGTTGACGGCGATGACCACCAGGTGCTGGTCGGGCTCGCCGTTCTTGCCCAGCAGCAGGCCGGCGTAGTGCTCGCCGGCCTTGAGATTGGCCGCGAGGAAAGCGGCTTTCGCGCTGGCCTGCGTGACTTGCATGTCCATGGTTCGTGCTCTCCGGTAAGGTGGCCAATGGCCGTTCAGGAATGGGTGAAGGACTGAATGGGCGACCTGCGGACGGCGACGGCGCGGAGCGCCGCGCTCTCGTGGCCGTAGCCCTGGGTGCCGTAGTTGAAGGTCTGACACCAGGCGGAGGAGCTATCGTCGTGGTGCGCCTCGTTGGACCAGTACGCGGCCTTCTGGAAGCGTTGGCGCATGGTCGACCACATCATCAGCAGCTCGAGGCGGTTCGGCAGATCGAAGCCCTGGTCCTTGGCCCATGCCATGTGTTCGTCCCACGGTGCGGCGTCGCGGTCGAAGGGCAGCAGGATGGTGTGGTGCTGGTGCTGTCCGTCGGCGCTCACGAAGGCGCCGAGATAGACCTCGCCATCGTCGAGCATCGGCATCTGCAGGATGGTTTGCGGCAGCTCGGGCGTCAGCGAAGCCGGAAGCGCGACGCGTTCGCGCATCCAGGCGCGAAACAGGTCTTCGGTCGACACCGTGAGCTTGGCGCCAGAGAGTTCGAGGGTGGTGTTCACGGGTTCTCCTGTGGAAAATGTCGAAGCGGTCAGGGACTACACATCACATCCGCGCCCGATCGCGCCCTGGTCGCTCGGGTCGGTGAAATCCTTCCAGTGCACCCATCCACGCTCGGCGCAGTGAAACCCCCACGCGCGCACTCGCGGGCCGGTGATGAACAGCGTGGTGCACGGGCCGGCGTGGAGCTCGATGCGGTGCGCCGCGCGCGGACCGCGCAACGCGAACTGGCCTTCCTTGCGCACGGTGCGGTGCTGGATGCCGCCGGCGGCGATCGTGTGCTCGGTGTATTCGCCGTCAAGCAGCACGCTCAGATTCGCCCACGGATGGTCATGGAGCGCGCGGTCGTCGTCGCTGCGCCAGAAGCGGTGCAGGTAGACGTTGAACACCGGGTTGCGTGGGATCAGGTGCCAGCGCGTCAGGTAGGGATCGGCGTGGCCACCGATCACCTGGTCAGGAACTCGGCTGGCCATGATGGCCCTGCAGCGCGCCAGGATGAGGGTGCGCAGGCTCATGCCACCCTCCAGCAGAATTCGCCTTGTTCGATCGCTTTGGTCTTGAACGTGCGACCGTCGATCTGCTTTAGCGCCTCGCGTAGCAGCGGCTTGAGCGGCGCCGTCACGGGAATGCACTGCTCGACGGCCATTTCCATCAGCTTGGTCCGCAGTGCACCGACTGCTTCCTCGCGTTGCCGGCGCCTGTCCGGGAACGGAATGCGCAGCACGGGAACCGCCTGGATGTCCTCGAGGGTGGGAAAGCCGGAGGGCGCGGAAAACACAGGCGCCGGTTGCGACGCGTAGCTGCCCAGCCGATACACGCGCTTGCCGGTCTCGTCTTTCGTGACGACAACTGCGCCCGCCTGTTCGGCACCCACCAGTCCCGCTTGCACGCTCGTGCGCTCGACGTCGAATTTCTGAGCGATGTCGGAGACGTACAGCTCCTCGTCGGGGTTGCGCGCCAGAAACTCGAGCACGCGGTGGGCGACGGAGCCGGGCTTCGGAGCCCAGCCTTCGGACTTCACGCGCGCGTTCATCGGCTGCTCCCTTGCGCAGCTGCTTCCAGGTCTTGCAGGGTCAATCCCTGCTCAAGCGACGCCTCCACCCATTTCGGGCGCTTGCCTCGACCGGTCCAGGTCTCTCCTGACCTGGGATGCGCGTATTTCACGCGCACCTTCTTCGTCGGGCGCGCGGGTGCGCCGGCGCGTGGCGACGGCATGACCTTGTCAAAAAGGGACTTCTGCGCCTCGGCCAGCGCATGGAAAGCACGAGCCTCAATCTCGACGGTCAGCCCTTCCAGTGCGATGGGCCCGGAGTCCTCGACGATCTGCCGGATACGAGCCGCGTGCTTCTCAATTTCGGGGGCGGCCTCGCGAAACAGGCCGACCACGGCGCGCATGATCTTGGGCGGTACCGCATCCCGTCGGACATGCTTCTGGGTCACGCGGGGGCTCTTGGACCCGCGGCCATCTGGCGCGGCCTGCTCGAGCTCGCGTGCTTTTTGCGCCAGCTGCGTGCCCGCAGCGTCTCCGTGTGCGCGGATCGCGTCGATGGCAGCCTCGGCGCTCACTGCACCTTGGCGCACCAATGTTTGAACGTCGGTGTTCGCCTGAGCGAGCAGGAGCAGCTGGTCGACGCGTGCCTTGGAGCGCCCGACGCGCTCGGCAATGTCAGCAGCCGATAGGCCCATGCGAAGAAATCGCAGGTACCCGAGCGCAACATCCAGGGGCTTGAGCTTCAACCCTTCGCTGGAGCGCAGCACCACGGTGAGTCGATCCGCATCGTTACCGTAGAACCGTGCGACCTGGACATACGGCACCTCGAAACCGCGGGCGATGGCCAAAAGGGCACCACGGCGGCGCTGGTGGCCGTCGACGATTTCCACCTCGGACGCATCATTGACGCGCACCAGCAGCGGAGGAACGTACTGCCCCTTCGCGTAGGACTGCGCGAAAGCCTCGATCTGCGCGACGACGTCGGGATCGTCGTAGTCGCGGAGGTTGAAGCCGGGGGCCTCCACCAGGATGCGCGGGTCGACCTTGAACGCGTCGTCCTTTTTGACGGAGCCGTCGCCTTGCGCGGCCATGATCTTGAGTGATTTTGTTGCCATGGGATGGGTCTCTGGCGATCGCTTAGCGCGTGTATTCGAGGACCGCATCGACCATGTCGACGTAGGCCTCATCGGCGGTCGCGTAACCCGCGCCGCCACGGATTTCGGTGCCGTGGTGATCGACTCCGAAACGGAATTGCCCGGAGCGCGTCGGAAAGACACGGCCCCAGAAATGGCCATCGCGGTACTCCAGCCCCTCGACAGAAGCGGGACGCGAAGCCGCTAGCGCGGCGCTGGCTGCCTGCCGAACCTCCGCGCTCACGGCATGGCCGAGGTCTTCGGGATCAAGCAGGCGGGCAGCGAAAGCCGAAAGCGCGCAGTCGCAAGGGCAGGGGCGGCAAAGCGAAATAGCGGACATCATGGCTCCAAGGCAGTCAGTCGTCGCGGTCGCCAGCGGCCATGCGCTTGACCTGACGAGAGGCAGACATCGCGTGGAGACGCCGGTCATGCAGCCGCTGGATGGCCCAGTACGCGGCCTCGACGACGCGCCGAACCACAGGGCTGTGGATGACTCGCTCCGGGTTGCGAAGCCGCATGCGTCGCGCAGCGGCCAGCGCTTCGTCATCGGGGAGAGGCGGATACATCGCGCGCTCAGAGAAAGTGCGCGGCGAGCACAAGCGCGCCGAGCATGAAGATCGACCAGAGCAGCACGCGCGGCCAGATCGGCCCGCGGTAGCAGGTGATGGCGCAGGCGCCCTGAGCATCCATGCCGAAGGCTTCCAGCAAGGTGCGAGGATGGCGATAGGTCAGAAGGTCAGGACGGCTCATGATCCCCTCCGGATGACTGCGGGTGCGGGATAGCGCGATTTGCCCGCCCAGGTCTCTTCCGTGCCGCCGGCGCAGATCCACTCGGGCGCGTCAATCGGCTGCACATCGCAGGCGGTGTCGTTCCATGGGCCTTCGCGCCATTCCCGACGCACAGCCCACGGAAAGGTTCCGATTCCGAGGTAGGGGGCGGTTTTCATCGAATCACCCCGAGAAGGACGAGCAGGGGGATCGCCGCTATGCCAGCGACGCAAAAGGGCGTCAGCACGCGGCGCTCGAACAGCTCACGGTCGGTGAGCAGGCGGCGGATCACAGAAGCCATGGAATTGCCCTCCAGGCCAGGAACAAGCCGGCAAGCAGCAGGTCGAACGTGAGGCACAGGAGGATGGCGCGACCGAAGGCATGCGTCTCAGGTTCCTGGGGCACAAGGATGTCGCGCGGAGGCATCGGAGAATGCATGGCGCGCCTCAGTTGTCGACCATGAAGTGCACGCCGCGCGGACGCTCAAGGTAGGCGCCCCGGAACTGGGGGTTGACCTGCTCGATGCCCTCGGCCTCGCGCATGAACGAGTGCGCGGCGTACCAGCGGTCGAACTCCCCTTCGGTGGCCTGCCGCAGCACCACCTGGCCGTCATCAGCCCGGATGACCGTGTGCCGGTCCTCGCCGTAGCCATCGACCGCCTGCAGGTGCATCTCGATCTGGAACTCCGGCTGCTGGGACAGGACGCCCCAGGCCTGCTCCAGCGCGCGATTCCAGCCCTGCGCGAAGGTTTCCTGCTCTGGCTTGCCGAACCCGATGACTTCGGGAACGCCGGCGCGGAGCGCCTCGATCACCTGCTGTGCGTCCATCTCGTTCTCCGTCCCCGCGATGTACGGGGTAAGAGAATTATGCGTGCCGCATAACTTCTAAGCAAGCAGTTTGCACAACTTTCTTTTAGGGAAAACCCTCGGGCGCGGAAAGCGCCCAAAAAAAACCGCCCCTGAGGGCGGCGCCGGGCCTTCGGTGCCCTACTTCTCAGCGTGCTTCCACTTGATAAGTTCCTGGTCCGGCACAAGAACAGATGTCGACCCATCCGGCAATGTCTTCGTCTGAAAGGCCAGTTCGTATGTCGTCTGAAAGCACTGTGCGGTGTGGTCGTCCCGCGCGGCAATGAATTGACGCATCTTTGCGATGGGCATCTCTGCCCCGACGAGTGCAATGTCACGCGCCCATGCTGCGACGCCTTGTGAGTTGAGTTCCAGGCCGTTCCACACCGCACTTCCAAACTTTTCGCGAACGTGACGTTCGACCTGCGCCGCCGTAACAAGATTGTTCTCTTCAACTCGGAAGGACACTGCCTCGTCAGTCATGGATTCCTCGAGGAGGCACGTCGCCCTCACCTGATGTTCCGAAAGCCAAATGGTCCCCCCGGCCGCCTCCGAGGCGCACGCAGAAGAGAGGGGAAGGCAACCAAGTGAAAAAGAGAGCAAAAGCGCGCGTGGGTTCATTTGACTGTTACGAAACTGTAATGTTCTGTTGCCCGCCCCCCTTGGTTGAGGGGGGCGCAGCTCTATTGTTATTCGCAACTTGGCGTGTCAAATCGTTCTGCAGACTCATCGTTTGCGCAACGACTTCGTCGCCTCAGTGGAAGGGGGATCACCCTCCCCCCGACGAGGCCTTCGAGGGAGTGGCATCGCTCGCGCGGCGAGCGAAAAAGTCAAGCACGTCTCCCCGTCTAGTTGCACTTTCCGGTTCGTCGAGAAGCGACCCGATCAGGACAGCGGCAGTCTGCCGGTCTCTGGCATTCATGCGCGCGCCTGCGTCGACGATACGGTCAATTGCCTCCGAGAGTGAGACGGGGCGACGGGGCATCGTGGACACCTCGGCAGTCGCCTCCGGCCAGTCGAGCCACCCGTTCGGATAGCCGTATTCCGCCTCCAGCCGGTCTGCGATGTCGTCGCCAATGCCCTTCTTGCCGGCAACGAGGTGGCTCATATGGGATTTGTTAACGCCCACGACCGCGCCGATCGCGCCCTGGTTGCCTCCTTGTTGCTCGACCAACAGACGTAGGCGAGCGGCGCGGCGAAGTTTCCGCGGGGGGAGAGCCGTGTCGTCGAGGGGCGGCATCCCGGAAGGGTAAGCCCTTTGCATAACTGCCAGTTGTGCACTATGCTCGCGCTCATGTTGCGCTCCTTGCATAACTTCTCTTCCCTGCGTGAGTATCTCGACACGCTGCCCCACGGTGGCGCCAAGGCACTGGCGAAAAAAGTGGGGATCAGCCGCGTTTATCTCGCCCAGCTTGCGTCGCGACTGGATGGTCGCGTCGCGTCGCCCGAGCTGTGCGTGCGTATCGAGCGCGCGACCCTCGGGCGCGTCAGCCGTCCGGCCCTTCGCCCGGACGATTGGCGCGACATCTGGCCCGAGCTGATCGACGCCGAGCATCCGTGGCCAGCGAAACAGGAGGCGGCGTGAGCCGGCAAGCGTCCATCCAAATCGATGTCGAGGCGCCCAACGTCGAGTCGGCGCTGGCGGCGCTCCGCGCTCGCTGGCTGGCGAAACCCGGACCGACGCAGGTCTTCCTCGATGGCCTTGATGGTCCGCGCGGCCTGTTCCGTGTTCACCAGGCTCGCGACGCCCCACTTGGGGCAAACCGCGTTGTGCTCCGCCTTGAGCCGTCCGAACGGCTTCTTGAATTCTTGGCCGCACGCTGAGCAGGTTAGATCGATGTCGATTGCGTCCACGTCGAGTTTCATGGTCGCCCTCCCTGGGGTGGATGGTCGTTGGGACTTCCATTTTGCCCCTGGGCTGGGCGGCCGCCCGATGTCGCGTTGCCGCCCGCTCGGTCGTTTTGATGTGCTGGTCCATGGGCTCCATTCTTCGGCCCGGGTCTGATAACCACTGATACGAGGAGCTATCCATGGTTCTCAAGGTCGCGCCCAACCAGCTCACACTCGAGCTGGAGCCCGGCATCGCCGAGCGGTTTGGAAGCCTGCGTGAGGCAGTCGCCACTGGCGTTTACCAGCGCGGCCTGAAGCGCTGCGCGATCGATCTGGACTTGGCGCCCAGCAACCTCTCGGTCCAGCTGTCTGAGGATCCGTCCCGGCATTTCAGCGTCGACAGCCTCGAGCGCTACATCGAGACGACAGGCGACAAGACGCCGATCGAATACCTGATCGCACGGTTCTACGGCCCAAAGCAACAGACGGCCGAACTTGCGGAGATCCGGAAGCAGTTCGCTCTGCTGCAACGGGCGATGAAAAACGCGGGGGTCGCGTGATGGAGCGCGTCGGAGAGATTCGTCTTGCGCTCCGCGTCGCCGCGGCCGATGGACCCGGCTGCATTCGCGAGCTCGCGGAGCGCGCACAGGTGGGCTATGCGGCCGCGCAGCGGACGGTGGAGAACATGGTCCGCGCGGGAGAGCTGGTGGCCGTCGGCAGCAAGCCCGTCCCTTGGCGACGCGCCGAAGCGAAGGTCTACGGGCAGCCTCAGGAAGCGACTCCGCGCTGCCGCCGAGAATCTATCGGCGCACGCTCGCCCGACGCCGAACTGCAGATGCAGCTGATGAGAATCTGGCGCTGACCGAGCGTTCAACCCGAAAACAACAAGGCAGGTGGGATGAACGATCGCGTCGATTTCTCGGCCCTGGCCGACGCGCTGCTCCAACGCGCGGAGACACTGGTGGCCAGCTGGCTGCCAGGTGGGGCGCAGCGCGGACATGAGTATGTCTGCGCCGACCTTTCCGGGGGCAAAGGGCGCAGCTGCAGCGTCAACACCACGACGGGCCAATGGGCCGACTTTTCCGCAGATCGTCGGGGCGGCGACCTGATCAGCCTGTATGCCGAAATCCACGGCATGAACAACGGGCAGGCCGCGCGCGAGCTGCGTGATCAGCTCGGCCTGGCGCCAGCGCCTGAGGGGGCTAAGCGCCCAGCGCCTCCCAAGCGCAAGACGACCTGGCGCCCGATTGTGCCCGTACCTGGCCACGCTCCCGAGCCGACGTTCGCGCACCATCACTACCCGTCGCCTGCAGCGACCTGGGCGTACCGCCGCGGAGAGCTTCTTTATGGGTACGTGGCGCGATTTGCATGCAGCGATGGAGGGAAGGAAATCCTTCCCCTGACTTGGTGCGCAGATGATGGCCCGGGCCACGGCACCATGCGCTGGCACTGGAAGCAATGGGACGAACCTCGTCCCCTGTATCTTGCCGCCGGCGCTTTGCGGGGATTGCCCGTCGTGTTGGTCGAGGGCGAGAAGTGCGCCGTTGCCGGTCATGCGACGCTGGGCGAAAAGTTCGATTTCGTGAGCTGGCCCGGCGGCAGCAAGGCATGGCAAAAGGCCGATTGGACATGGCTGGCCGGCGCATCGGTGACGCTTTGGCCCGACGCCGACGCGAAGCGCGTCCAACTCTCGGCTGATGAGAAGCGCACAGGCGTGGATCCGGCATCCAAGTCATTGGTCGAGGCTGCCAAGCAGCCCGGGATGTCGGCGATGCTGGGTATCGGCGCGCTCCTGAAGGAACAGCAGGGCTGCGAGGTCACGATATGCCAACTTCCCGACCCCGGGACACTCGCAGACGGCTGGGACCTCGCCGACGCGGTCGATGAAGGCTGGGACGGGAGCCGCATCGAGGAGTTCATCCGCGGGGCTGTGGCGATCGAATCCGTCGCGCGGACCGAAGATGCTGTCACCCCTGCGCCCGCTGGCGCGAGCCCGGGGGAACGCCGGTGGTGGCGTGACCTGCTGCTGAAGACCGACAAGGGAGCCATCAAGGCGGTGCGCGAGAACATCGTCTTTGCCATCGAAGGGTCTGCGGACGACGGGGTCCCGGGGATTCCGGGCATGGACGGTGTGATCGCCTACAACGAGTTCACCAACGACGTGACGAAACTGCGCGACGCGCCATGGGGGAGCCCGGCCGGCGCGTGGACGGAGGTTGACGAGCTCAAGCTCGGGGAGTGGCTCGTGCGGAAGCATTTCATGCCAAGCATGCCTCGATCCGCGCTCGAAGAGGCGGTGCGCATCGTCGCACACAACAACCGCTTCCATCCGGTGCGCCAGTATCTCGAATCGCTCAAATGGGATGGGGTACCGCGCCTGGCGACCTGGCTGATGGTCGCGTGCCTCGAGGAAGACGAATGGGACATCGAGCGCAATCCCCGACACGCCTACCTTGCTCGCGTCGGCACCTGGTTCATCCAGGGCATGTGTGCCCGGGTCATGCAGCCAGGCTGCAAGTTCGACTGGATGCTGATCCTCGAAGGTCAGCAGGGCATGCGCAAGAGCACGCTGTTTCGCACCTTGGGGGGCGAGTATTTCGCCGACACCGGGCTTGTGCTTGGGGACAAAGACTCCTACCAGCAGCTCCAAGGTCGATGGATCTATGAGTTCTCCGAGCTCGACAGCTTCGGAAAGGCCGATGTCACCAAGATCAAGTCCTTCGTGGCGAGCGCCAGCGACTACTTCCGCGCGAGCTTCGACCGCCGAGCTCGAGACTATCCCCGCCAGCTCGTTTTCGGCGGTAGCACCAACGAGATTCATTACCTGACCGACACCACCGGGAACCGGCGATTCTGGCCGGTGCGCGTGGAGAAAATCATCGACATCGACTGGGTCGCCAGGGAGCGCGACCAGTTGTTCGCCGAGGCCATGGTGCGCGTGGCCAAAGGCAAGCGCATGTTCCCGACGCCGACCGAAGAGAAGACGCTCTTCGAGCCGCAGCAGCAGGACCGCGCGGTCGAGAACGCCATCGAGGTCGCGATCGGGCGTCACCTGTACGACGACGTCGACGGCATGGCCGTCACCGAGATTTCGCTTGTCGAGTTGCTCGGCAAGATCGGCATCGGCGTGGAAAAGCTCGGCCCCGGCCGATTCCACGAGAAACAGGCCAGCGCAGCGCTGCGGCGGATGGGATGGATCGAAGGCCGGTCCAGCAAGCCGCCCAGGCCGCGCGTCTGGAAACGCCCTGCAGCGTCGCTGGCGCCAGCAGCCCGAAGCGGCTCGACGCAGAGCCAACAGACAGAGGGGGCCGACGATGGCAGCCCGTACTGAGCAGCGATCCGTGTGCGCGCGGGAAAAGCTCGGGGCGGCCGCGGCGACTGCCATGTAGCCCCGCGCTTTTAGGACAGCGCCCGCTGTCCGTCATGTCCGTGTGTCCGTGAGGAATCAGTGAGGCCACAGGGAGCGTCGATTGAAGCGGATCGATTTCCCGGGTCGCGCGGAGAACTCTCGCGCCTACTGGACACGATGTCCGTGCAAACGCAGGGGCGGGCGTAGGCGAGCGTGCGCGAACGCTCGCGCGTGGGTGAGTTGTAGGTGCGGATGATCTATGAAGAGGTCATGGACACATGGACAAGAAGGTGGAAGTCAGAGCCGACTGGTCATGGATGGAACGCCACATGCCTGGCGTCGTCTCCATGCTGCGGGAGCGCCGTGCCGCGGGCGAAGGCGCGCACATCGACGCCTGCTGGCTGCACGGTGTGAAGCTCTGTGAGCCAGGATGGTTCTATGCCCGCGAGGGAGCAGTTTCGGTTGGCACGCCGTTCTTCGGCAGCGACATCCATGACGTGCTGGCCAAGTTCGCGACCTGGGACGAGGCGAAGGGCGCGCCGCTGTTGATCTTGCGGGATGAGGAGACGGCCGATGGCACGCATTGACTGGGTGGAACGCCGGCTAGAAAACTGGGCGCGCTGGAGTGCCGAACGCGCGTCGTCGGGTCTGGGCTACCCGCGCGCAACGGCGTTCGCCCGAGCCGCGTCTGCGCCTCGACACGCCGAAGCTCGCAACAGCATCCCGGTGGACGGCATCGAGGCGGACGAGACCGAGCGCGCCGTGCGGGCGCTGCGCGGTGTGAAGGGCGTTCTGCATGCCGTGGTGGTGCTGCATTACGTACGCGGTATGGACGGATCGGAACTGGCCGCCGCCATGGGTCGAATCACGATCAGAAGGGCCTATCAACTGATCGAGGAGGCTCACTTCGAACTGGTGACTCTGTTGCAGCAGTCGAAGCGGCGTGGCTTCGACGTGCGCGTACGCGCCCGAATTACGGGGATTGGCGGGGAGCAATAATCGGACGCGCCCATGATCCAGATCGACATTCGCCCCGATCTTCGCGCGGTCGAGCGCGAGCTATCCCGCCTGCAGGACGGCCTGCGCGACCGCGTGATCGCCGCTGCCATTAACAAGACGGCGGACAAGGCGCGGGCTGAGATGACGCGCCAGATCACAGGCGAGTTCAACATCAAGGCCAAGGACGTGCGGGCGCAGCTCAAGGTGCGGCGCGCGACGGCCAAAGGGGCGATGCTGGTGGCGGAGCTGGAGGCGATGAGCAAGCTCGGCGGTCGCCGAAGCCTGAACCTGATTCACTTCGCCGCCCGGCAGACGGCCAAGGGCGTGACGGTCAAAGTCAAGCGGGGTGGTGCGCGCAAGCTGATTGCGGGCGCCTGGATCGGCAACGATGGGCGCACCGTGTTTCAGCGCGTGGGGAAGCAGCGGTTGCCGATAAAGGCGCTGCAGACCATTGACGTCCCGCAGATGTTCAACACGCGTCGGCTCAATGCTGCCGTTGTGCGGAAGATCCAGGCTGAACTTCCCGTGGAGCTCGGTCGCGCGCTCCAGGCCTTCGCGGCGAGGTCGCGGTGAGCACCGGCGCGCGGGCAGGAGGGGGCAGGGGCCGCGGGTCCTTCCCAGGCCCCCCGGGCGCACGGCGCGAAACGG